>JBBRXP010000141.1:0-15397 GCA_038238555.1 Chthoniobacterales bacterium
CGAGCGCGATGATCGCGATGATCGCGGCGATCACGACCATCCACGTGGGATACGGGAAAATATCCATCGGCGGCGCGATGTCGCGGATCTCCGGCAACGGAGGCTGGCCGGGCTGCGCAAGTGGCGCGGGCGGAGCTTGATTGAGCGCGGCGAGGAGGATCATCGAATCATCAGCCGCCGCTCGCGGGTGCGGAAAAAGGTGCGCAACGCGGGGAGATAGTCCTCGTCGGTTTGCAGCGAGATCGTGTCGATGCGCTTCGTGCGGAACTGCCGCAGTCGCGCATTCGTCTGCGCATCCACCGCCTTCAAAAACGCCATCCGCGCGCTCCGGCTCGACGTGTCGAACTCCAACTGCTCGCCCGTCTCCGCGTCCTCCAGTGTCACCAGCCCCACATCCGGCAGCTCCTCCTCGCGCGGATCGACGATGGGAATGGCGATGAGATCGTGCCGCCGGGCTGTGACCGAAAGCTGCCGCGAAAAATCCGGCGCTTGAAAATCCGAAAGCAGAAAAACCACCGAGCGGCGGTGCAGCACGCGGTTGAGATAATCGAGCGCGAGCGCCGGTTCAGTGCCGCGTCCCCGCGGCTCGAAGAAGAGAATCTCGCGGATGAGGCGCAGCGTGTGCACACGCCCTTTCTTCGGCGCGATGAAAAGCTCGACGTGATCGGAAAACAAAATAAGCCCGACCTTGTCGCTATTGCGGATGGCGCTGAAAGCCAGCAGGCAAGCCACTTCCGCGGCCAGCTCGCGCTTGCTGAGATGCACGCTGCCGAAGTCGCCCGACGCGCTCACATCGACCACGAGCATGACCGTGAGCTCCCGCTCCTCGGTGAACTTCTTCACGAAAGCATCCCCGCGTTGCTCGCCAAACCGCGCCGTCACATTCCAGTCGATGGTGCGCACTTCATCACCCGGCTGATACTCGCGCACCTCCTCGAAGTTCATCCCGCGCCCTTTAAACACGCTTCGGTATTGCCCCGAAAAAGTCGCCGCCACGAGGCCCCGCGTCTTCAATTCGAGACGGCGGATTTTCTTCAGAATTTCGCGCGCGGATTCCATTCGGGATGTGATTGGTGACTAGTGATCGGAGGATGGTGGTTCTCCCACCTCGCTCTTGTTCAACTCCCGATAGTCGATGGATGGCGCGTGCTTACAAAAGTCGTCGGCCCGATCGATCATCCTCGAAAGCATTCCACCGATGTGTTGGTGGCGTCCGTCCATCTCGGCGAATACTTCCGATGTGATGTATCCGTCGTCGAGTGAGTCATCCAGCCAGGACTGAGTTTCGTTCGCTTCGCCGAGCGCCTCGTCGATTTTGTTGATGAACACCGCCTTGTAACGGCGGCGCGCCCATGCTTCGGCGATCATCGCTTTCACCGCCCGCGAGCTGCGCCGGATTTGATCGACCAGCGCGTAGCGTTCCTCCTTCGGAAAACTCCGCGTGAGTTCAAACACTTGTCGCGCCGATTCCCGCGCCGGCACATAGACCCTCAATTCACGAAACGACTTCTCGGCAGCCATACCATTCACCGATCACCAGTCACACTCCCGCTCACGGCACTGCCAGCCCGTTGAAAATTTTCTCCACGATCTGCTCGCTGGTCACTTCCTCGGCCTCCGCTTCGTAGCTCACGATGATGCGGTGGCGCAGCACATCGGGGCCGACGCTCTTCACATCCTGCGGAGTGACGTAGCCGCGGCCGGCCATGAAGGCGCGGGCGCGCGCGGCCAGTGTGAGGGCGATGGTCGCTCGCGGGCTCGCGCCGTAGCGGATCATGCCGTCGAGTGGGAGCCGGTAGGCGCGCGGATCGCGCGTGGCAAAGACGACATCGACGATGTAATCCTTTACTCGATCATCGACGTAGATCGAGTTGACCAGAGCGCGCGCCTTCACGATTTCCTCGGGCTCGAGGATCGGCATCACCGTGAGATTGGGCGCGCTCGTGGCCATGAGATCGAGGATCTGCCGCTCCTCGATCTTGCTCGGATAACCCACGCGCAGCTTGAGCATGAAGCGGTCGAGCTGCGCTTCGGGCAGTTGATAGGTGCCTTCCTGTTCAAGCGGATTCTGCGTTGCCAGCACGAGGAAGGGATCGGGCAACGGATAAGTCGTATCGCCCAGCGTGACTTGTCTCTCCTGCATGGCCTCGAGCAGCGCGCTCTGCACTTTCGCGGGCGCGCGATTGATCTCGTCGGCGAGGATGAGATTGGAAAAAAGCGGGCCGCGTTTGGTGGTGAATTCGCCACTGCGCGGATTGTAGATGAGCGTGCCGATGAGGTCGGCTGGCAGCAGGTCGGGCGTGAACTGGATGCGCTGGAATCCTGTGTGGATGCAGCTTGCCAGCGTTTTCACAGTCAGCGTCTTCGCGAGGCCGGGGACACCTTCGAGGAGAATGTGCCCGTTGGTGAGCATCCCGGTGAGCAATCCCTCGACGAGATATTTCTGCCCCACGATCACGCGCGCCACCTCGTCCTGGAGCGGCTTGATCCACTGGCTTTGTTCGCGGACTTGCTGGGTGAGTTCCTGAGTGCTGGACATGGGAGCGGGATGAGACCGCGAAACCGGCCCGCTGTTCAAGACCGCAGGCGGCACACTTTTCGCGTAGCGGCAGACGTGAATCTGTTTGCGATTGCAAATCGCCGCTCCGTGATCGCGAAGCGCGCGATTGCTCTGTCCAGCGGGCGGTCAACGTCGCTTCGTTACTCGCGGCAGAGGACGGATTGGACGGCGGCGATGACCTCCGCCGGCTCGATCGCTTTCATGCAACGGAAGTCGCGCGGGCAGTCGCGCAGAAAGCAGGGGCTGCACTCGACATGGTGGCGCAGCACGCGGTGGCCCGCGCCGAGCGGGCCGGTGAGCGCGGGCTCGGTGCTGCCGAAGATGGCGACGACTGGGACGCCGAGATACGCGGCGAGGTGCATGGTGCCGGTGTCGTTGGTCACGAGCAGGTCGCACGCGCGCAGTTCGTCGATGAGTTGCGCGAGGGTGGTCTGGCCCACGCGGTCGGTCACGGGGACGCCGGCGGCTTGCACGATGGCGGCGGCGACTTCTCGATCTTTGGCGACGCCGAAGAGTTTCCATTCACAGCCGGTCTGCTCGTGCAAGGTGCGAACGACTTCGGCGAAGCGCTCGGGCAGCCAGCGTTTGGCGGGGCCGTACTCGGCGCCAGGGCAGAGGGCGAGGATGAGTGGAGACTTGTGACTTGTGACTGGTGGTTGGTGGATAGATGGGGCCGCGTGGCCATTCACTATTTCCAAGTCACCATTCACATTCCTATCGGCGCCGATGAATTCGGCCAGCGCGAGGTAGTGGTGGACTTGATGGCTCGGGCGTGGCGTGGGCAGTTTTGGTTTTTCGCGAAAGACTTGATTGAGCAGCAGCGCGCGCCAGTGGCCGGGGTGGCCGACGCGGCGCGGGATGCCCGCCAGCCAAGCTTCCAGGCCGCTTCGCAGGGAGTTTGGGAAAATGATCGCGGCCTCGAACTTGCCGCGGAGTTTGCGCGCAACGCTGAAGATGTTGTCGGCATCGGCGATCTCGATCACTTCATCGACCTCGGGCACGGTCTTCCAAAAATCGGCGAGCTTGGCGGGGGTGAGGATCGACACGCGGGCATCGGGCCGGCCATGCTTGATGGCGCGGACGGCGGGCGCGCTCATGACGGCGTCGCCGAGCCAATTGCTCGCGCGGATGAGGATGCGGAAAGGGGAGAGTGACTGGTGCCCGGTGACTGGTGGATCGATGCAGACGCCGCGCTTGTAAGTGGCGAGCAGAAACTTCGGGCGCGGAGTTTTCCACCGATTATGCACCCAGAACCAATCGGCGGGGCTTTCGCGAATCTGCGCTTCGAGAGTTTGGTTGATCCGCGCGGTGATCTCGTCCGCGGATTGCCCGTGAGGCTGCATCCGCGGCCGGATGACCACCCGCCAGCGCGCGACTCCAGCGGTGAACACGGCGGCAGGCATGAGCCACGCGCCGGTGCGCAGCGCGAGCGTGGCGGCGAGCGTGCTGGTTGATGCGAGGCGGCCGAAGAGCGGGCACCAGAGGCCTGCGTCGCCGGCGTGTTGGTCCACGAGCACTCCCACGGCGCCGCCTTCGCGCAGAAATTTCGCCGCCGCGCCGAAGCCGTCTTTGCGCTCGAAAAGCTGGAGCCCCAATCGCGCGCGATCGCGGCGCACTTCGGCGTCGAGCCATTGGTTGCCGAGCCGCTGATAGATCGTGCCGGTCTTGCACTTGAAAATGTGCGGCGTGAGTTGCGCAAACATTTCCCAATTCCCGATGTGGCTGATGACGAAAACAAATCCGCCCTTTCCATACTGCGGCTCCATGTGCTCGAGCCCCTCGACGGTCACGACACTCTCAATCTCCTCGCGCGTGAGTGTCGGCAGTTTGATGCCCGCGAGCAGATTCGCGCCGAGCGACGCGAAGTGCTGCCGCGCGATCGTCCGTAGCTCGGTGTCGGATTTTTCCTCGCGAAAAGCGACGCGCAGATTGGCCAGCACGAGCCGGCGGTAAGGCCCGGCGATCCAGTATCCAAGCGCTCCGAGTACCCATCCCGCGCGGAATCCAGCGGCCAACGGCAGCGCGCGGAGGAAAGAGGCGACGAGCCGGTAGAGCGCGTGGGCCAGCCGATCCATCAGCGCCGTTTCCAAAACATCGCCTTGAGCGGATGCTCGTCGAGCAGGTTGGTCTGGATGCCGCCGAGCCGCGCGGGGTCGTAGAATTGAATGCCAACGTAGTAGTAGAGCGGGCATATCGGAGCCTCCGCACTCACGAGCAGCTTCTCGGCCTCGCGGAAAATCTCGAAGCGTTTTGCCTTGTCCACTTCGCGCGCGGCGGCGGCGATGAGCGAGTCGTAGCGCGCGTCGGTCCAGCCGGTGCGGTTGTTGCCGCCGTCGGTCACAAACATGTCGAGGAAGGTGTTCGGATCGTTGTAATCGCCGACCCACGACGAGCGGCACAGGTCGTAATCGAGCGCGGTCTGCGAATTCAAATACACCGTCCACTCCTGCCGCGTGAGCTGCATTTGCACGCCAAGTTCGCGCGCAAACATGCCCTGCAATTCGACGGCGATGTCTTGATCCAAATCCGAATCCGCGCGGTAGAGATAAGCAAATTGCGGGAAGCCTTTGCCGCCCGGATAGCCGGCCTCGGCGAGAAGCTGGCGCGCCTTTTCGGCGTCGCGCGAGTAACCCGGCGGCGGTTCGTAGCCACCGCCCGCGCCCGGCGGCGTGAAGCTGAAGGCGGGCTGCTCGCCAGCACGCGTGATGTGCTCGGTGATGTGCTGCTTGTCGATGGCCAGCGACAGGGCCATGCGCACGCGCGCGTCGTCAAAGGGCTTCCGCTTGCAGTTGAAGCGGATGAAGTAATTGCCGAGAAATGCGCCGGAATGGAAGTCGGGCCGCGTGCGCAATTCATCCATGAGCTGGGTGGGGGCGAGGCCCTTGTCCATCATCAAGTCGGCCACCCCTGTCGCGTAGAGATTGAAGGCCGTCATCGCGCGTGCCGCGGGCAGCACGTCGATGCTCCGCATGGCGACGCGCGCCGAGTTCCAGTAGAGCGGATTTTTTACGAGCCGCACGCGGTCGAAAAGCCGCCATCCCTTTAGCACAAAGGGACCGTTGCCCACGTGGTGCGCGGCGTTGGTGGCCCAGTCGGCGTATTTTTCCACCGTCTCGCGATGCACCGGCAGCAGCGTGGCAAAGGCACAGAGATCGATGAAAAAGGGCGTGGGATTTTCGAGCTCGACCTCGAGCGTGTGGAGGTCCGGCGCGCGCACGCCCACCGCGTTCCAGTCCTGCGTTTTGCCTTCGCTGAAGTCTTTCACTCCGCGGATGTAGTAGAGCTGATAGACGTATTCGCTCGCCGTCTCCGGCAGCGCGGTGCGGTGCCAGGAGTAAATGAAATCCTCGGCAGTGACCGCGTCGCCGCTGCTCCAGCGCGCATCGTGGCGGAGGTGAAAAGTGTAGCGCCTGCCGTCGGCCGAGGACTCCCAGCGCTCTGCCACACCGGGCCTCGCAGTGCCGGTTTCGTCGTAACTGGTGAGGCCCTCGAAGAGCGCGTAGCCGAGCCGGCTCGTGGCTTGCGCAGTCATGAGCGGCGGGTCCAGCGGCTCGGGTTCCGCGCCGTTAATGAAGACGAGCTCCGCGCGATCCGGCACCCGTCCGCACGCGGCCAGCAGCGTGGCGGCGAGCAGGATGAGCGTGGGTCTTTTCAAAACGAGCGCTGAATTTGCACCAAAGCCTCGCGGCGTCCAAGGCTTCCGGGGAGCGCGCCCGTCCCGGGCGCTGGTCGTCGCGTCCCGCGACGACGAACTTTCGTAACCGTGCGAATTAGGCAAGAGCTCCGCGCCGTCGCGGCGGAGACGCCGCGACCAGCGCGCGAGGACGCGTGCGCTCCCCGGAATTCCGCCCGCGGCTCTATTTTGTCGGCGACTCAGCTGGCGCCGGCGCGGGATTTTCTGCGGGCTTCACTGGTTCCGCGGGCGCGGGCTTTGCGGCATCGGGCGTCACCACTGTGCCGTCGGCCCTCACCGGTTCGGTGGCGGCCTCGGGCAGCGTGGAGACCGGCGGTGGCGTGGCGGGAACCACCGCGGGCGCTCCGATCAAGCTCTTATGCACCGAGCTCTTCGAGGCCGTCTGCTTCACATAAAGATACGAGAGGGTGAGCGTGAGCGTGAAGAAAATGCCGCCCAGCCAGCGCGTGATGGTCTGGAGCACATTGGTGGTCTGCGCCCCGAAAAGATTGTCCGTCATCCCGCCGCCGAAAGCCGCGCCGAGCCCTTCGTTTTTCGGGCGCTGCATGAGCACGATGAGCACGATGAGCAGCGAGACCACGATATGGATCGCGAGCAAAATATTGATGACGATGGGCAGCATGAGGGCGCGGAATATGGTGGAAAGGGCCCGGGGAGTAAAACGGAAGTTTGCCGCGCCGCAGTGCGGCCGGAACGCCGAACTTCGATTCTAAAATCCGCCCGCCGGCTTCGAAGAGCGGAAGGCCACACTCGAACGACTCGCAGCGAGCGTCGCCAAATGCGTGTCGAGATACTTCGCCGCCGCGGTGGCCGCCTTGCCGAGCTCCGTTTCGGCGCCGAACTCTCCGGCAAGAGCTTGTAAGATGCCGAGTGCCTCGGGCCGCTGCGTGTCGGCCAGCGCTTGGATCGCGGAGAGCCGATACACCGGATTGGTCTTTGGCTCGCGCGCCCATTTGGGCATCATCTCCAGCGCGATCTCGGGGTAAAAGCGCGCGATGCCGTAGAGCGCGTAGTGCCGCGTGCCGGGGTCGCCGTGGAGCAAGTGCGCGCGCCAGTATTCCCATTCTGCCTCGGGCGCGATGCCGTAGTAGCGCATGGCCGCCGCGCGGGACAGCGGCTCGATCATGGCCTCGATCTCGAGTTGCGGATCGAAGGTCATCGCCACGTCGCGATCTTTCACACCCATTTCCCGCAACGCGCCGAGCGCTTGGATGATGTGGGCGATCTCCACTCGGAACGGGTCCGTATTGAAGCGGCTCGGCAGCCAGCCGCCCGCGGGCGTGAACTTCGCCACCGCGCTCACGGGTAGATTTTCCGTGAGCGCGAGGATGGCCGTCTGGATCGCGCTCTGCGAAAGTTCCGGGCGATCGTGCGCGTGAACCAGAAAGAGTTCGATCTTCGGCGCCGTGTTGTAAGTCGGGCGATAAGGCGCTTCGCTCACTTTGTTGAGCGAGCGCGTGGCCGCGGTTTGCAGGGAAAGTTGCGCGATGCCGCCGGGCTTCACTTCGCTTCCCTCGGGCCGCACGACCACGACGGCATTGAGTTCGCTCTCAAACATCTGCCCGGCCGGAATCTTCACCGCGAGCGGCGCGGCGCTCTTGTTTGTCAAAGTCAGCCGCAGCCATTCGCGGCCATTGCCTTTGCATTCGATCTTCAAAGCGCCTGACTCGATGGCAGCCATCAGCTCGACGGCTTCCGCCGGCGGCAACTCTTCGGGCGCCGCCGCTTTTTTTCCCACGCTCACGACCGCCGCAACTGCATGGATGGGCAGCGCGACGGCGGGAGACTTCGGCCACACGACGTAACCCGTGGCGATGGTGACGGGGACGAGCAGGAGGCTGATGGCTTTGGGATTCATGCTCCGAGAGCTGAGCATCGGTCCTGCCACGCGCGCCACGCTTTCGACCTAAATGCGCAACTCGCCATTTCTCCCATCCCGCGAAACCTCAAGGCGGCTCTACATCGAAGAGGTGCTCGGCGATCGCGAGCCATCCTCGATCCGAGAGCCATGACTTTTTTCAAACTCTCCGACGCTGGCTTACTTGTGATGGGCTGCGCTTGCTCGGGCTTCTTCTGCTCTCGGCCAGAGGTTTCATGAAAGACGACGGGCCGACTTGGGCGGCGGCGATTGCTTACTACAGCTTGCTCTCGCTCCTCCCGCTGCTGCTCGCAGACATCCGACCAGCCAGCGCAGCAGATGTCGGCAAATGAAAGAGTGAACGTCGTTCAACGAGCTCCCTCCCAGCCGGACTAATGAGGGCGCCAAACAAGGACAGCGAATCGGTGTTCAGCGTTTGATGACGAGGTGGGCGGCTTTCTCCACGGCCGCGATCGTTCGCGCGAAGGGGGTCGAGCAACCTTGCTGAGTGCAAGCCGCCTGAACCACGTCGCTGAGGCGCTGTGGCTTGCCTTGCTCGAAGCGCGGATTTGCCTCTGCTCCGGCAGCGACGAGCATCTCGACGACCTTCGGATTGCCGCCGGGATTGCGGGTGAAAACCGCAGTCGCGACAATCGACCGGTGGCCGGCGTCCGCGGAGGTGAAGGCGCCGGCTTCGAGCAGCAGCTTCACGCATTTCTCGAAATCTTCCGCGAGCCGCTGCCGTTCATAGGGGTGCGAGTTCCAGACGGCATTCCAGAGCGCCTGCCGCAGTTGCGCCGAATCGTGCGGCTCCTTCCGATGCGCTAGGAGTTCAGCAAGGGCCTCGTGCTGACCTTCACCCGCCGCAGCCGCGAAGGCGTTAGCGTCCGAATCGACCAGCGGCACGCCGTGCTTAATAGCGGCGCGCACTGCTTCCACCCGGCCTGTTCGGGCAGCGGCGGGCAGCGCTCCCTTCCAAAACTCCGGGTGCTGGGCGAAGGCAGGTGGATTTGTTAGGAGGGCGTTCACCGTCGGCCCGTCTTTGATGGCGACCGCGAACGCGAGGTCGGGCACCCCCTTCGCGCCGGCCGCGTGCAGCAGCTTCGCGACTTCGATGTGCCCGTTGTCCATCGCGTTCTCAAGCATGAGTCCGCTCCGCTCGCCCGCATTTGGATCGGCGCCATGCGCGAGCAAGACCTTCGCCGTTTTTTCGGAGCCGAAGATTGTGCAGACCATGAGCGGCAGCGTCGGATCGTTCTTCCCCCACATTCCTGGCTCGTTGCCTTCGCGCCGTGTGCGAGCAGCAGCTCTACGATCTCTGGCTGATCGCCATGCGCCGCCGCGATCAAGCCTTTCTGCGCTACGGCAGGATCGAGCTGCCCCGCGGCCTTGATCACTTCCTCGATCGCCGAGGCAGAGGCGAAGCGGTAAATCATTTCCGCGATCGCCGTCTCGTCCGCTTTCGGTTTAGCGCCCGCGGCCATGAGCAGTTTCGCGATTCCGCCGCTCTGCGCGCCGGCCAGCGGCGTCCGGCCGAATTCATCGACCTGATTGGGATCGACGCCCGCGGCCAGCAGCAGCTCCGCCGTGCGCGCGTCACCGGCATCGAAAAGCAGGTTTTGCTTGTTGTCGCCGATCATCGTCGGGTCGAGCCCTTGGTTGAGCATCCACTCGACCATGTCCGCGCCGCCCCAGCGGGCGATGTAGGTGAGAATGCTCACGTCGCGCTTGAAGAGCTTTGCGTGCACGTTCGCGCCGTGGGCCTTCAGGAGCGCCGCGATCGCGACCGATTTCGTGAGGCAGAGCGGCGTGTAATCCCAGCCGGGATGCTTGGGCTGGTCGACCTTTGCGCCGCGCTCCAGCAGCAGCCGCACCGCTTCGAGGCGGCTCTCCCGCGCCGCCAAGGTCAGCGGCGTGTGCCGGCTTTTCTCGGCGACACAATTCACGTCCAAGCCAGCGTCGAGCAGCCGGCGCATCGTCTCAATGTCGCCCTTGCCGGCCGCCGCGACGAGTTCTTCGTGCTCCCCGCGCTGCTTGCGCACCCCGGCGGTGCGCCGCGCGAGCCATTGCGACATCGCCGCATCGCCGGCGCCACGTTTGGCTTCGAGCCGCGCCGGATCGAGCCAGCTCGCCAGCATCGCGTCGATGAAATCCTTGCGGCCATCGCGGATCAACTCGTCGAGCAGCGCATCGTCCGGCTGCCAATCCTTGCCCGTGTTTGTCTTGCGCAATTCGCTCAGCAGGATGGTGAACGCCGGCAATTCTCCGCCGCGCGCCAGCCCGTCGAGGAGCTCCTTCGCGGCCGTTTCATCGAAGGAGCCCCGCTGCTCGTAAGATTGCAGGATGATTCGCATGATCCCCGACGCATCGCCCGCGCGCGCTGCGGCGAGGACGGCTTCCTCGATCTTCGCACGTGGTCGTGGCGTCGCTGGCTCAGCGGCGTTGGCAACCGCTGGAATCAGGAGCAGGAGGAGGATCGCGTTGTGTGTTTTCATATGGAAAACGGGCGGACCGTACCGAAGAAGCATCCAACTTGCATTCTCATAAACCGGTTCGTCAAAACACTTTTGAGATCATCGCCATCTCCCCATTGGTTCACGTAGACTACGCTGCGGCGGCCACCTGGCGCGGTGAATCGCCCTTGCACGAGGACATTTGACGCCAAATGGGTGTCCTTCGAGTTGAACAGTTTGCAGCCGATTTTATGCGGCTCGTTGGTTCATCTGCGCGGCGTCTTCCCATGATCCCGACAGTGCAAAGGCTTGGGCGCAATCGGGCATCGTGGCCGCGGTGGTTCGGGCCTGGGTCATGGCAAATGAGCGGACTCTTCGGCGCTCTTATCACGTCGCATGGCCAGGCGATGATTTTCAATGAACCGCCGAGCCGCCAGGCACACGGCCGCTATTTTCCTCGCAGCCGCGGATCCTCCCCGCCACCGTGTGCGCCTTGAACCATTACTCGGACTCCATCGACGGCTTGCTCCTGCGCGACGATCTGCTCTCGCGTCTCCATCCGCGCGAACCGCTCGACTACGAAGCCGTGGGCCGCATTCGCGAAGCGGATGACGCCACGCTCGCCGGCGGGCGCCTAATCGCCGACGCCGCGAAATTCGCGCTCGTGCGCGGCGGCCTCTTTTACGCGATGGATGCGCTCGACGAGTGCCACCGCATCTTTCAGGAAGATCACACCGACCTCGGCTCCTACTGGCACGGCATGATGCACCGCCGCGAAGGCGACTTTGAAAATGCGCGCTACTGGTTGCGCCGCGCCGGGGAGCTGCCCATCGCCGCCGCTTTGCACCGCGATGCCGCGCGCGTTTCGCCACTCATGGCGCGGCAGCCGACTTGGGACGCCTACCTGCTCACCGGCGAGTGCGAGCGAGCCGCGCACGGCGCCGGGGAAAGTCGCGCCGAATGCGTGGCGCTGTTGCGCGTGGAATTCGACGGCCTGCTCGATTACTGCTGGCGCAAAGCGGCGCCTGCCGCGGGCGGTCCCAACAAGTGAGTGGGCCTTTACTCCGTGCGCAAAAGGGCGACGGCAGCCACGTCGTCTTCGCACCTCCCCGCCTTGGAGCGAGCTGAAAACCAGGCGGTGATCTGGTCGATGATCCTTTCACTGGATTGAGCGGATGCCGTGGCCCGTTGCACGTCGAGATGTGTGAAGCGTTCACCGTCCTCTCCCGTGAGACTGAACAGGCCGTCGGAGTAAAGCAGCGCGCAGTCGCCCATCGAGAGAGTCGTCTGGCTCTGCTCTCTGCCGAAGGCCGCGCGCAATCCCAGCACGGTGTCGTGGGGACCGCGAGCTTCCACCGAACCGTCCGCGCGCCGGACGAGGATGGGCGGATGTCCCGCCCCCGCGCAGGCGAAGCGGCCATCCTCGGTGAGCACGGCGCAGCAGGCCGTCATGAAAGAACGTCCGCGAAAGACCTCCGTGAATTCGCGGTTTACGGAATCCAGAATCGCTCCCGGCTCCCGGTGCTCTTCGCAAGCGTGCCGGAAAAGTAACGCAGCCAGCGTGGTGAAAAGCGCCGCGGCCGCGCCATGCCCGGTCGCATCCGCCAACCAGAAGAGCCACCGTCCCGAGCCTAGGGAGCGCCAGCCAAAGACATCGCCCCCAACCTGGATCACGGGCTGGTAATACGTCTCCACATTCCAGCCTGGCACGGTGGGCGGCCGCGCGGGGATGAGCCCTTGCTGCGTGGTGCGCGCCGCGGTGAGGTCGGCCTCGTGCGCCGCCTGCCAGCGCGCGAGCTGTTCATTCTGCGCGCGCATTTCTCCGGTCAGTGCGCTCAACCGGAGTTGCGTCTGGATGCGCGCTTCGAGCACCGCGCGGCTTACCGGCTTGGTTACGAAATCGTTGGCTCCGGCTTGCAGGCAGCCGATCTCCTCCGCCTCTCCGGAATGCGCCGTGAGCATGATCACCGGCAGCTCCCGCACCGCGATCTCCTCCGAGGCGCGGATGCGCTGGCAGACCTCTTCGCCATTGAGCCCCGGCATTTCAAAATCCAAGAGCACCACATCCGGCACTGCGGCCTCAATGGCGCGCAATGCTTGCGGCCCGTCGGTGGCCGTCACGATCTCGAAACCGAGATGCTCGAGCGCACGAGCCAGCAATCTCCGGGAGGCGGGATCGTCCTCGACGAGCAACACCTTGGCCGCGCGCGTTTCCAACGCGACCGAGAGGGGATCGTGCGCACGGGTGTCGAGCATCGCGTCTTTTCGCATTATCCGGGCAGCTTGGCCGCAAGAGTTTTGCGAATCCTCATGGAGCCCGTGGCACCGCCCGGCATCGTGTTTCAGGAAAACTGGAGTGGAAGAGATGGCTCCTCGATTTCTGTTTTTCTGTTTCCTGCTTCTCCCTTCAATGCCATTCACTCCTTGACCTCACTCACCATGCTCCACATCCAGAAAGCCGCCGTCATCGGCGCCGGCACCATGGGCGCGCAGATCGCGGCCCACCTCGCCAACGTCGGCATCCCCGTGCTCCTGCTCGATGTCGCGCCGACCGAACTCACGCCCGACGAGCAGGCGCGCGGCCTCAAACTGCAAGCGCCCGCCGTTCGCCACCGCATCGTGCGCTCGCTTTTCGAGCGCATGAAAAAGCTCTCGCCTTCGCCGCTCTTCACGCCCGAGGCCGCGGGGCTCATCTCGCTCGGCAACGTCGAGGACAATCTCGCCGACATCCGGGACGCCGACTGGGTGGTGGAGGCGGTGCTCGAGCGGATGGATCTCAAGCAGGCGCTTCACAAAAAAATCGCCGCCCTCGCGCGGCCTGACGCGCTCGTCACCACCAACACCTCGGGCCTGCCGATCCATCGCATCGTCGAAGGGTTGCCAGCGGAGTACCGCCGGCGTGTGTTCGCCACGCATTTTTTTAATCCACCGCGCTACATGCGGCTGCTCGAGCTGGTGCCGACGGCGGACACGGACCTCACGCTCATGGGTGAGTTTGCCGCCTTCGCCGAAGCGGTGCTCGGCAAGGGCATCGTCGTGGCCAAGGATACGCCTTGCTTTGTGGCCAACCGCATCGGCTGCTTCGATCTCCAAACGGTGCTGTGGCTCACGGTATCCGAGGGGCTCAGCGTCGATGAAGTGGATGCGCTAACGGGTCCGCTCATCGGCCGGCCATCAAGCGCGACGTTCCGCATGTGCGATATCGTGGGCGTCGATCTCATGGCGCAGATGGGCCGCAATCTGCAGGAGCTGCTGCCCGGCGCGGAGGAGAAGAAAATTTTCCGCCAGCCCGATTTCGTCGGCGAGATGGTCCAGCGCGGCTGGTGGGGCGAGAAGAAAGGCCAGGGCTTTTACCAGCGAGTGAAGACCGCAAAGGGCCGCGAGATTCTCACGCTCGATCTGCGCACTTTGGAATATCGCCCGCGGCAAACACCTGCCTTCGCCTCGCTCGCGACCGTCGGAAAAATTCCCGACGCCGCCGCGCGCATCCGCGCGCTGTGCGCCACCGACGATGCCGCGGGCCGCTTTGCGTGGCAGCATCTCAGCGCCGTGCTCTGCTACGCGGCCGAACACATCCCCGAGATCGCCGATGACACGGTGACCGTGGATGACGCGATGAAGTGGGGCTACAACTGGGAGCTCGGTCCATTTGAAATATGGGACGCACTCGGCGTGGCCGAGACCGCGCGCCGTCTCGAAGCCGAAGGCCGCGCCGTGCCCGCGCTCGTGCACGAGTTGCTCGCGGCGGGGCGGGAAACTTTTCACACCCAGCGCGGCGTGCAGCGTTTCCACTTCTCGCCGACGCAGCGCGATTACGTCGAGCGGCCCGCCGCGCCCAAAGCGATTTCACTTTCCCTCCTCCACGCGGCCGGGCGCGTGGTGCGGCATACCGATGGCGCCAGCCTCCTCGATCTCGGTGATGGCGTGGCCTGCCTCGAGGTGCACGTGAAGATGAATGTCATCGGCGCGGAGCAGATCGCGCTGCTCCACGAATCGCTCGAAGCGGTGCGGCGCGATTTCGCCGGCCTCGTGCTCGGCAACCAGGGCGCGCACTTTTCCGCCGGCGCAAATCTCAAACAATTCGCCGCGCAGATCGAGGCCGGCCGCTGGGACGACATGGAGCGCACGCTGCGCGAATTCCAGTCGGCCACGAGCACGCTGCGCCAATTCGAGAAACCGGTGGTGGCCGCCGTGCACGGCTACACGCTCGGCGGCGGGTGCGAATTCGCGCTCGGCTGCCACCACGTGGTCGCCGCGGCCGAGACGCACATGGGCCTGCCCGAAGTCGGCGTCGGCCTCATCCCCGGCGCGCACGGCACCAAGGAAATGCTCATCCGTTGCACGGAAAATATCCCGCGCATCGACGACGCGGATTATTTCTCCGGCGTGCGCATCGCGTGGGAGACCATCGGCCAGGCGAAAATCTCCGCGAGCGCGCCCGACGCCGCGAGGCTGCGCTACCTGCGCGCCGGCGAGTGGACGCTGGTGCTCAACCGCGACTGGCTCCTCGGCGAGGCAAAGGCAAAAGTGCTGCAACTCGCCGATGGCTACCGCCCGCAGCCGCCGCGCACCGGCATCCCCGCCGTGGGGCAGAGCGGCATCGCGCTTCTCAAGGCCTTCATGCACGGCATGCGGCAAGCCGGGCAGATCAGCGAGCACGACCAAAAAGTCGGCACGCATCTCGCCCGCATCCTCTGCGGCGGCGACCTCACGAGCCTGCACTTTGTCGCCGAGAGCTACATCCTGGAACTCGAGCGCGAAGCCTTCCTGAGCCTGTGCGGCGAAGCGAAAACGCTCGAACGCATCCTCCACACCCTCAAGACCGGCAAGCC
>JBBRXP010000142.1:0-15360 GCA_038238555.1 Chthoniobacterales bacterium
ACACCGGCACGAGCACGTGCTTGAAGGTCTGCCGCCCGTAGTCCGCATCGACTTGCAGGCCGCGCTGCGTGTCGCCGGGCACTTGCGCGGCGCAGAGCGCTTCAAGTTTCCGATCCATGATCTCGCGCGAACGCTGCGCGGCGGCGATGAGATCGATCTGATATTGCTCCACCACCCAGCCGCTCAGGTAGCCAGGGTCGTAAGGCTTGAGGTCCGAGGTCGTCGGGAAAGGCTCGATCTTCCGCAGCAATTCGGCTGTCACGCCCTTCGACGCGGGCACGAGTTCATCGTCGAAAAAATGATCGAGCTCTCCGGCGGCGGGTACCCAGCGCGTCCGCTGCACCTGGCGCGATTGCGTGCGGCCTTCGGAATCCGTGAAAGTCTCGGTCTCGTAGTAGTGGTAGCCGGCGTCGGCGGTCCAGTCGGCGTGCACCTGCGCGTCAAAGGTCCAGTAAGGAATGTAGAAGCCGTGGACGGTGTCGGTGAGGGCGCGCGCGTTGAGAGCATTGGGCGCAAACCAGCGCGAGCCGTACCACTTCCGCACGAGGTCGCGCACCTCGGTGTCGGGGAGTTTGAATTCGAGGAGGCTCTCGGGCCGGATCGGCGCTTTCATCTCTTCGATCGGGATGAGCGACGACGACCCACAGAAATCGCACCGCTGCCCCACGCGCGCGGGATCGAAGACCGAGATGGCCTGGCAACTCTGGCACTTCACGGAAGTTTTTTCCGCGTCCCACCCGCGCTGCTCGTCGCCGATATTGCGCAACGCCGTGGCGAGATCGCGCTCCTCGATGCCCGAGCCATCCGTCTTCAATTCCGCCGGCGACACCGTGCCGCAGAAGGGGCACACCAGCGCTTTCTTTGCCGGATTCCACTGCGCCTCCGCCCCGCACGACGGGCACGAGAATTTGCTGCGGGCTTTGATTTCGTCGGGCACGGGCGCGTGAAGGTCGGAATGGCCTCCTAGCTCACGAGCCATCCGCGCGTCCAGCGCATGCGGTCCGACATCCCCGTCGCGCGGCTACGCGCCGTCGCTGCCGATGGCCTCGACCGGGCAGCCTTCCTGGGCCTCCTTGCACAGGCGTTCCTCGTCATCATTTTCGGGCTGCTTGAAGAGATAGCTGTGGCCGCCATCGTCGTTGCGTTTGAAATTCGCGGGCGCCGTCTCGCGGCACAGATCGCAGTCGATGCACTGATCGTCCACGTAGTATTTCCCCGCGACGTTTTCTTCGTACTTGTTGGCGATGTCGGCCATGGTCGGTTGTTTGGAGCGGCCAAAGTAGGGACGAATCCCAGCGCGGCAAAGACTTTTTCCGCCGTTGACCCATCCCGGCGCGCCCGCGATGTTTCGAGCCCTATGACCGACCAGCTTTCCGCCACTGTGGCACCCGCAGAGGGGTGGCATGTGCTGCACATTTTCTACAAGATCGAGCACGGCGCGTGGGCGCTGCTGAGCCTCGAGGAACAGCTCGCTGCCAAGACGCATCTCACCGAACTGGTGCAGGAGATTCGCGCGACACCGACCACGCAGCTCCTGGTCTTTAGCATCGTGTCGCCGAAGGCCGATCTCGGCTTCATGCTGCTGACGCCCGATCTGCACACGGCCAACGCGGCGGAGAAGCGCCTGAGCCTCGGGCTCGGGCCGGATGTGCTCTTGCCGGCCTACAGCTTTCTCTCGCTCACCGAGTCGAGCGAATACACGAGCACGAACGAAGAGCTGGCGGCGAATCTCGCGGCGGAAGACCAGATGCAACCGGGCTCGCGCGAGTTTGAAGGTGAGATGGAAAAAATCCGGACGCGCATGGCGAAGTACAAAAAGGACAAGCTCTACCCGGTGCTCCCGGTTTGGGAGGTGTTCTGCTTTTACCCGATGAACAAACGCCGCGGCGCCGGCGGCCAGAACTGGTTTGCGCTGCCCTTTGAAGAGCGCAAGAAGCTCATGGCCGGCCACGCGCGCGTGGGGCGCAAATATCACGGGAAAATTCTCCAGCTCATCACCGGCGCGACGGGTCTCGACGACTGGGAATGGGGGGTCACGCTTTTTGCGCACGATACGTTTGATCTGAAGGCGATCGTCTATGAGATGCGCTTCGATCCGGTGAGCGCGCACTACGCGGAGTTTGGGGAATTTTTCATCGGCTTGAGCGTGCCGCTCGATGAGCTGTTCCGTCGGTTGCAACTTTAGTTTCTCCATGAAAAGCCAGCGCCTGCTTTTGCCTGCCACCCTTCTTTTGCTGATGTGGGCAGCGTTTGCGGGCTACGTGGGCTGGACCGCGCCGCATTTGCCGCCGCGCGTGGCCACGCACTTCGGCTTCTCGGGCGAGCCGAATGGCTGGATGACGCGCGCGGGGCTCGTGCGCTTCACGCTCATCGCGGGCGCCGCGGTTCCGGCGTTCGTGCTGGGTTTGTTTGCTTTCGTCCGGAGTCGCGAGGGCTGGGGGCTCAATATCCCAAACAAGGAGTACTGGCTCGCGCCGCAGCGGCGGCAGGAGACTTTCGATTTCATTCAGCGGCAGGGGTTCTGGTTTGCGGGGTTGCTCATCGCGTTTTTCGCGGCGCTGCACTGCTCCATCGTTGCGGCAAATGCCCGCTCTCCCGCGGCGCTGGCGGCATCGGACATCGGCGCAGTCGCGGGCGGCTTCCTCGCTGCGAGCGCGATCTGGGTGGTGGTTTTCGTTGGGCGTTTTTTCCGCCGACCAGCATGAACGAGAAGCTCGCAAAATTCCGCGCGCAACTCCGCGCGCACGCCCCGCTCCTCATCGCCTACAGCGGCGGCGTGGACAGCGCCTATCTGCTCGCCGAGGCGCATGAATGCTTGGGCGCGGAGGTGCTCGGGGTGATTGCCGACAGCGCGAGTCTGCCGCGGCAGGCGCTGGCCGATGCGCTGGCGCTGGCCGAAAATATCGGCGCGCGTGTCGAGGTCGTGAAGACGGCGGAACTCGACAATCCCGACTACGCCAGCAATCCGATGAACCGCTGCTATCACTGCAAAGCCGAGCTCTTCACTAAGCTCGACGCGCTGGCGGCGGAGCGTGGATTCCGCGCGATCGCTTACGGCGAAAATGCGGACGACGCGCGGCAGGTCCGCCCGGGACGCGAGGCGGCGGCGAAGTTTGCGATCCTCGCGCCGCTCAAGGATGCGGAGCTCACCAAGGCCGAGATCCGCGAGCTTTCTCGCGCGCTGGGTTTGCCCACCGCCGACGCCCCGTCGCAGCCATGCTTGAGTTCACGCATCCCGCACGGCACGCCGGTGACGACCGATGCGCTGGCGATGATCGAGCGCGCCGAGGAATTTCTACGTGGACTCGGATTCCGCGTCTTCCGTGTGCGGCACATCCTCGAGGGCGATCTGCCACCCCGGGCGCGCGTGCAGGTGGCGCCGGAGGAAATGCCGCGCCTGGCCGGCATCGAGAGCGCCGTCGAGCGCGGCGTGTGTGCGGCGGGATATACGGCCATGGAAATCGATCCCGCCGGCTATCGCCCGCCAGCGTGAGCCTCGACATCGCGACGGAGGCTCCGCTTTCGCAGCGCGAGATCGAGTCGGCGTTGCGCTTGCATTTTTCTCGGCACAATGCGCGCGTCGTGCTGCTCGCCGCTCTCACGCTGGCGGCGGCCGCGGTGCTGTGGGCTGCTCTCTATTTGCTCGCGCAATGGCTCACGCTGCTCGCCTCGGTGGCCATCTCCGGCGAAGACACGCCGGTGCCGCGGGCCTTCCCCGCCACCTTCGCCGCCGTGGCCGCGGGCCTGCTCGGCTGCGCGTGGCTCGACCGCCGGCTCACTCCCGACGAGCGTGCGCGCAACGAAAAAACGGCGCGCGAAATTCTCACCGATTTCGTGCTCGCGATCCCGCGCGTGACGCTCGCCGCCTGGGGCACGCTCACAGCCTGGCAGCGCCTCTCGCGCACCGATCTCGCGCTGGCCGCCGCGCTCATCGAGCAGCTCGCGACGTTGCATCGCATGCCTCTGCACGCGGCTGGGATCGAGATCCCCGACGCAGCCGCGCGCGAGAAAATTCTCTTCGCACTCCAGCTCACCGAAGTCATCGACGTGCGCCGCAACGACCGCGGATTCTGGATCGCCCTCCATCCCCCGCACGCCGGAGAGATTGCGAGATTCCCGAGGTGACGGATGCCCGCCCGCGAGGGCGGTCGGGGAGCGCGCGGGACGCGCGCGCTCCCCACATCGACAAGCGCGGGCGCCGCGTTATTCTGGAGCCCGCCTTTGAGCATCCTACCCGCCACCATCACCCAGCGTTTCAGCGAGCGCTTTCAAAGTTCGCCGATGGCGCTTCGCGTGCGCCGGCTTGCGGAGCGCTTCGGGCGGAGGATGCTGCGCAGGCCGCGCGCGGTGACGGAGAGCACGAATCTCTTGCCGCTCATGATCCAGGTGCTCGCGGCCTTTTCAAAAGCCAACGGCGAAGTGCTCGAGGAGGAGATCGACTCGGCGCTCGGCTTCCTGCGCAACGATTATCCCGAGGCCGTGTATGGCGAGCTGCGCAAACTTTTTCGCCACGCGCTCAACGAGCAGCAGGACCTCAACGCCATGGCCCTGAAACTCGGCGCGGACCTTTCCACGGAGCGCAAGGTGATGCTCGGCGTGCAGCTCTACGACTTGATCTCCAAGGCAGGCATGGATCAGCAACAGGTCGTTTCCTTCTACTCCTTCATGACGCAACTAGGCATGGCGGCGCAGGCCATCGACATCGTCTATCAGCTCAATGCCGCGGACGACACCGACCGCAATATCTTCCAGCAAGGCCAGTCGCCGCTCGAGACGCTCACCTTCGGCGCGAGTGCGCGGGCCGATGTGCGGCTCAAGGGGCTGGCGCCCGCGGAGCGGCTCGTGGCGTTCCGTTATCACGATCTCATTCTGCTCAAGAATCAGACCGAGAAAGGCGTCGTGGTGCGCGGGCGTCCGCTCGGGCCGGGGGCGTTTTGCCGCGTGTATGCGGGGCAGCGGATCGTGCTCGGCGAGCAGGTGCTCACGTATCAAGACCTCGCGTATTATTTCAACGCGAAGAAGAACGTGTCGCTCGCGCAGGTCTATCTCAGCATCAACGGCAGCGACGAAGTGGAGCTCGAGAAAGTGCGGACGCGCGAGGCGTGCCTCGAGGTGAAGTTTGGCCTGAAGGTGCAAGTGCGCGCGCTCAAAGATCTCGACGCGCTGCTCAACGGCGTGGCGTTGCGCGCCGGCGTGTCGCTCGATGCCACGCTCGACGACAAGCTCGTCTTCCATAACAGCTCCGAGTTGCCGCTGAGCGATCTGCGCCGGCGCGCGCGCGCACTCGGCGGGCGCTTCCAACTCAAGGCTTACAAGTCGGAATACCGCGTCTCGAATAATCCTTCGCTGCTCGGCCAGGATGACATCCTGCTCTCGCCCGGCACCGGCGGCGAAGTGCTGCTGAACATCCTCTGCGATTACGAGCACAAGGTCGGCAAACTCGAAGTGCTCCAGGCCGACCGGCCCATCCTCGTGGGCGACGTGCCGGTGCGGCAGACGGCCGATCTCAAGGACGGCGACACCATCCGCATCGACACCGGCCAGATCCTGCGCTGCAACTTCGCCGACCGCATCATCGAGGAGGAGCGCAACATCATCTCCTCGCTCGATGTGCGCGATGTCACCCACAAATTCCGGCGCGACCAATCTGCGATGGACAGCATCTCCTTCAGCGTCACGCGCGGCGAGATGGTGTGCGTGATGGGCGCCAGCGGCTCGGGAAAAAGTACGCTCATGCGCTGCCTCGCCGGCCAGCTTCAGCCGCAGCAGGGCGAGGTGCTGCTCAACGGCCAGTCGTATTACGCGGGCCTCGACACGCTCAAGCGCTTCATCGCCTACATCCCGCAGGACGATGCCTTCGACGAGCATCTCACCATCGAGGAAAACATGGAATTCGCCGCGGCCATCCGCTCGCCGCATCTCTCCGAGCGCGACCGCGGGCGGCGCATCGAGGGGCGGCTCGTCGAACTCGGTTTGGGAGAGCGGCGCGGCGCGGTCGTCGGCAGCGCGGTCAAGAAGCGCCTCTCCGGCGGCGAGCGCAAACGGCTTAACATCGGCCTGGACATGATCTCGAGCGCGGACGTCTTCCTCTTCGACGAACCGACGAGCGGCCTGAGCTCGAAGGACAGCGAGCACGTCATCGAAATCATCCGCTCGATGGGGCACAACAAGATCGTGCTCGTGACCATCCACCAGCCGACCAGCAAGCTTTTCCAAATGTTCAGCAAGGCGCTGCTGCTCGACAAAGGCGGCAAGATGGTCTTCTACGGCACGCCCAGCGAGATGCTCCAATACTTCGCCGAGGCCGAGCATGAGCAGCAGTTTGGCACCGAGCTCGGCGGCTGCCCCGCGTGCGGCACCACGCGGCCGGAATTTATCTTCGACGTGCTCGAGACGCCGCTGCGCGACCTGAGCGGCGACGTGATTTTCGAGGAGAATGCGCAGGGTCAGCTCGCGCCCGCGCGGCGTTTTTCCCCCGACCACTGGCGGGACAAATACGAGAGCCATCGCATGGTCCAGGAGGTCAAGCAGGTGAGCGTACGCAAACAGCCCGAGGCCGCCGCCATCGCCCCGCTGCCCGCTCCGGTGCGGCGTCGCGAGCCCATCCGCTGGCGCGATGAGTGGACGCAACTGCGCACCCTGTTGCGCCGCGCCTTCATGTCAAAGGTGCGCAACCGCGGCAATCTCATCGTCACCGCAATCGTCCCGCCCGTGCTCGCCGCGGTCATCGGCTGGGCCCTCTTCTTTTCCGATCCCGACCAGCCGGGGAAATACGACTTCGCCAGCGCCTGGCACATCCCCACTTACATCTTCATCGCGCTGCTCGTGGCCATGTTTCTCGCGCTCATGAATTCGGTGGACGACATCATCCGCGACCGCGTGGTGCTCCATCGCGAGCGCAATCTCGACGTGCGGCTGCCTTACTACATCTTCGCCAAATTCAGCACGCTGGCGCTTTTCTCCGCAGTGCAATGCGCGCTCTTCGTCTTCGTGGGAAATGCGGTGCTCGAAATCCGCGGAATGTTTTTCGAGTACTGGTTCTACATGTTCATCACCGCCGCGAGCGGCACGAGCCTTGGCCTGGTGATCTCTTCGCTGTCAAGCGACGGAAAGGCCGCGGCCAACATCGTTCCGCTCGTGCTCATCCCGCAGCTCATCTTCGGCGGCGCGCTCATCAAGTACGAGGAGATGAACCGCAACCTCGACAGCATCTACACCCTGAAGCGCTGGTTTAGCACACACCCCGGCGTGGCGGGCGGCGACACGCGCGACGATTCACAGCTCTCAGTGCCGCTTATCAGCCGTTTCGTCGCCACCCATTATAGCTACGAAGCACTCATCGTGGCGCAGGCCAAGCTCAACCCACTCGCTTCGCGCCAGGATAAAATCCAGCGGCAGATCGACGCGCTCGTGGCCAAGCACGTACGCAACGAGGCCGACTCAAATCGGCTCGAAGATTTGAAGGACACCCTCGCCTTGCTCAGCGGCCTCGAGAGCAGTTCGGTGGAGGAAGTCGAGCGCCGCCTGCGCCGCGTGGACAAAGTAATCCACGGCGCCGCGCTCGACGCCGGCGGCCTCCGCAGCCGGGCCAGCGGCCCTTCCGTCGAGCGGCTCTACACGAACCAAAAAGTCAACGACCTCGTCTCCAAAGCCGAGACCGAGCAAAGTGATTACCGACGCGGTCAAGACAAGCTCAACGTCTTCTTTGCGCCCGAAAAGCACTACCATTTCTTCACGACACCCAGAGCGCACGATGTCGGCATTCACGTGTCCGTGTATTTCTTTAACACGGCCATTTTGGTTCTCTCCTCCGGCGCCTTGCTTGCGGGACTGCATTGGATCCTCACCCGCCAACTGCGCACCCGCGGAGCGTGAAAGGGAAATGACGAATGACGAATGACGAATGACGAAAACTAAAGCAGCCCATTCGTCATTCGTCATTCGTCATTCGTCATTGATTTCCGATCCCCACGCGGCCGCTTTCTTCCGCTGCCTTGCAGTCGAGCGCAACGCTTCGCCCCTCACCGTTAGCAACTACCGGCACGCGCTCACGCGCTTTCGCGCGGCGGTGCCCGAGCCGGGATGGCACGATCTCACGGCCGATCATTTCCGCCGCTATCTTTTTGAGTGCGGGAAAAAAAAGATGGCCAAGCCCACGCAGCGGCTGCACTTCGCGGCGCTGCGGACCTTTTACAAATTCCTCACCGAGCGCCACGGGCTGAGGATCAACCCGCTCAAGGAAGTGCAGCTTCCCAAGCTCGACAAGAAACTGCCCGTGGTGCTCACAACCAAACAGATCGACGAGCTGCTCACCGCTCCGCTGCGCGTGGACAAGCAACAGCAGGCGCCCGACTGGATGCCGGCCCGCGACGCGGCGATCCTGGAACTCTTTTACTCGAGCGGCCTGCGCCTCGCGGAACTCGTGTCGCTCGATGTCGCGAGCGTGGATCCTTTTTCCGAAAACGTGCGCGTGCTCGGCAAGGGCAGGAAGGAGCGCGTGGTGCCGGTCGGCGCGCCTGCGCTGGTGGCCATCCAGCACTACCGGCAGCAGGCGCGCGTGGAGACCGGGCCGCTTTTCATCAGCAAAGTGCGCCGCCGGATGGCTGCCACCAATGTGTGGCTGCTCATCCGGCGTTACCTCCGGCACACGAGCATCCCGATGCAGATCAGCCCGCACAAACTGCGGCACAGCTTTGCTACTCATCTGCTCGACGCGGGAGCGGACCTGCGCAGCGTGCAAGCGCTCCTCGGCCACGCCAGCCTCTCGACCACGCAGATCTACACGCACGTCACCACCGAGCGCCTGAAGAAAGCCTACGACGCCGCGCACCCGCGCGCGTAGCTGCGATGTCCTGCTTGTAGCTGCGACATCCTCGTCGCAGGAAGTTCCCGTGGCGTCCTCGCCGCGCGGGAGTGGAGATGCGTGGCGCGTTTCGCGCACCCTGCGCAACGCACGACCCAGAGAGCGCCCGCCGCGGATGGCAGACACCGGGATTTCCCTCTGTAGTTCCATCGCGACCCACCCTCTGGCACAGCCGTTGCTAATGCGCCGCCTCGTCAAAAATATCCGCGAACCCAAACCACCCATCACCCACTTCATGCTGACACTGCCACGTCCCCTTAAACTCAGCGCCGCAAGCGCCATCCTCGCCATGGCGCTGAGTTACGCTCCCGGCGCCTTTGCGCAGGAAGCCGCCGCGCCCGAAGGCCCCAAGCTCACCACCGAACAGCGCATCGACATCCTCGAAGCCTACCTCCAGAACGGCGATCCCACCGCCACACTAAAGACCGGACCGAAGGACAAGGATGGCAACGCAACCATCCCCGACGGCCTGATGAAAAACGCGCCCACCGCCGGCAACTCCGGCCCCGGCCACAACGCATGGATGATGGCCAGCGCCGCGCTCGTCCTCTTCATGACGCTTCCCGGTCTCGCGCTTTTTTACGGCGGTCTCGTGCGGAAAAAAAATGTGCTCTCCGTCTGCGCGCAATGCCTCGCTTGCGCGGGCCTTGTCACCATCCTTTGGTGGGCGTGCGGTTACAGCCTCGTCTTCGGCAAGAGCTTCGCGAGCCCCTTCTACGGCGGCAGCGAATTCTTCTTTTTGAATGACGTCGGCCCCGCGCCAAACACCGACTACAGCTTCTGGGTCTCGCACAGCGTCTTCTCGATGTACCAGCTCATGTTCGCCATCATCACCCCGGCGCTCATCATCGGCGCGATCGCGGAGCGCATGAAATTCTCGGCCATCATGACCTTCATTGGCCTCTGGATGTTCATCGTCTATTTCCCGATGGCCCACATGGTCTGGGGCATCACCGGCCTTATGAACGGCGTCTGGAATCCGGATGCAAAAATCCCCGCCATCGACTTCGCCGGCGGCACCGTGGTGCACATGACCTCCGGCTGGAGCGCGCTCATCCTTTGCATCATCCTCGGCAAACGCCTTGGCTTTGGAAAAGACAAGATGGCACCGCATAGCATGGTGCTGTGCATGATCGGCACCGGAATGCTATGGGTCGGCTGGTATGGCTTCAATGCTGGCTCCGCAGTGGCAGCCGACGGCATCGCTGCCAATGCATTCATGACCACCACGCTTGCCGCAGCCACCGCCGGCTTTGTCTGGGCGATGATGGAAGCCATCATGCGCGGCCATCCGTCCGTCCTCGGATTTTGCTCCGGCATCGTCGCCGGCCTCGTAGTTATTACCCCCGCGTGCGGCTTTGTTACCGCCAGTGGCGCGATGATCATCGGCGTGCTCGCCGCCGTGGTGCCTTATATCTTTGTGGTCATCGTGAAGTCCAAACTCGGTTACGACGACGCGCTCGATACCTTCGGTGTCCACGCCATCGGCGGCACGCTCGGCGCTATCATGACGGGCCTCCTCGCCGATGGAACTGCCAACCCCAATCTCCTCGTCGATGCAGTGGCTGGTAAGAACGGCCTCAAGGCTCTGGTTACCGGCCACACGTTAGTTACCGCGCAGTTAAAGGCCGTGTTACTTACTCTCGTCCTTAGCGTCGTCGGCACCGCAGTTATCGGGTTGGTGCTGAAGATGGTCATGGGTCTGCGTCCAACTCCGGAGGTGGAAACCGCCGGCCTCGACATCAGCGAACACGGCGAAGAAGGTTACGTGCTCTAAGTCCTAACTTACTAACTGCCAACTTATGAAAAAAATCGAAGCAGTCATCAAACCCTTCAAGCTCGAAGAAGTAAAAGATGCCCTCGCCGACCTCGGCGTGGAAGGCATGACGGTGAGCGAAGTAAAAGGCTTCGGCCGCCAGAAAGGTCACACCGAAATCTACCGCGGCAGCGAGTACACCGTGGACTTCCTGCCCAAAATCAAGATCGAGGTTGTAGTCACCGACTCCCTCGTGGAGAGCGCCGTCGCCGCCATCGTCAAAGCCGCCAAGACCGGCAAGATCGGCGACGGCAAAGTCTTCGTCGGCCCGGTAGAGGAAGCCATCCGCATCCGCACCGAGGAGAAAGGCGACAAGGCCGTCTAACTCCCAACCCTTGCCCGCAAGCCTCGTCCTTTGGCAAGCTCCAGAATCACCCGCGCCCGTCTCGAGTCCTCCGCGCGCGCGCTTCGCGAACTCCCTAGGAGCGGCACCCACTCGGAATCGGGCATTTATGCCGCTCCTACGGAGCTTTGCCGTTTTGTTTCGAGTTCTATAGACATGGCGCGCCTACGGCGCTAAGGAGCCACCCACACGGCCGGGGAAGATTTCAACAGGCTGCTAATCTTTCCCGGTCGCTCCGGTTAGCTTCGGCGAAAATTCGCTCCTCATAATGATTCCCTTTCCTCGACTCTTGATCCTCGGAATGTGCTCGGTCGCGCAAGCCGCGGACAAGGTTACTTACGCGGACAACGTGCTGCCCATTTTCCGCAACGCGTGCGCCAATTGTCACAACCCGGACAAGAAGAAAGCCGGCCTCGATCTCACGACTTACCAGGCCACCATGCAGGGCAGCGAGAATGGGAAGATCCTCAATCCGGGCAACGCCGAGGCCAGCCTGCTCTTGAAGTGCGTGATGCAAACCGAGGATCCGAAGATGCCGCCGAAAGGCGACAAGCTCGCGGACTCCGAGATCGCGATCATTAAGAACTGGATCGCCGGCTTCGCCCTCGAAACGGCATCGAGCAAGCCCGCGGCGGGTGGCCAGAACAAAGTCGCCGCCGCCGTGGTCTCGCTCGAACGGCCCGAGGGTCCGCCGCCGATGCCGGGCGAATTGCCGCTCGAACCCATCGTGCGCACGCGCTCGACCAATGCGCTCGTGGCCTTGGCCGCAAGCCCGTGGGCGCCGCTCGTCGCCGTCGGCGGGCAGCGGCAGATCGTTCTGTACAATACAGAGACACTGCGTCCGCTCGGCGTGCTGCCGTTCCCCGAGGGCTTCCCGGCGGTCATCCGCTTTAGCCGCAATGGCAAGCTGCTGCTCACCGGCGGCGGGCTCGGCGGCAAGACGGGGAAGGTCGTGCTGTGGGACATCGCGAGCGGCGAGCGCATCGGCACGGTGGGCGATGAAGTCGATCAAGTGCTCGGCGCCGATCTCAGCCCCGACCAGCAGCACGTGGCGCTCGGCGGCCCCACCCGCGTGCTCAAGATTTTCTCGACCAAAGACGGCAAGCTCGAACACGCCATTAAGAAGCACACCGACTGGGTCACGGCGGTCGCATTTTCTCCGGACGGAAAATATCTCGCCAGCGCGGATCGCAGCGGCGGCGTGGTGGTGTGGGAAGGCGCGACGGGCCGCGAATTCAATACCCTGGCCGGTCACAAGGCGATCGTCACTGCCCTCGCCTTCATGCCCGGCGTGCTCGCCAGCGCCAGCGAGGACGGGAAGATCGCGCTGTGGGACGTGAAGGAGGGCAAGGAAATCCGCAACTGGGCCGCGCACGCCGGCGGAGTGGAATGCGTGGATTTTACGCCCGACGGGCGGCTCGTGTCGTGCGGTCGCGACAGGGTCGCCAAGGCGTGGGACCAGAACGGAAAGGTGCTGGCGACTAGCGAAACATTTTCCGACATCGCGCTGCGCGCCGTGCTCAACAGCGAGCGCGTGATCGCCGGCGACTGGACCGGCGACATCCGCGTCTTCGCGCTCGACGGCAAACGCCTCGGAACGCTCAGCGCCAATCCGCCGCCTCTCGCCGATCGCCTTGCCGCCGCGCGCAAGCTTGCCGCGGATTCGCAGGCCACGCTGCCCGGCTTGAAAAAAGCGCTGGCCGACGCTGAGGAAAAAGTGAAAGCGGAACTGGCCGCGGCGCAGGCAAGTCAAAAGAACGGCCAGGCGGCGCTGGCCGCGGCGCGGGGCTCGGTCGAAGCGGCCGAGAAAAAGCTCGCCGCCGACCGCGCGCAACTGGCCGCCGCCGAAGGGGCCGAGGCGCAGGGCAAACTTGAAGAATGCAAAGCGGCGGTGGCAAAAAGCGAAGCCGAGTGTCAGGCCGCGAAGGCCGCGCAGCCCGCGAAAATCTCCGCCGCGCAAAAAGCTTTCGAGGCCGCCGATGGGTGGCAGGCCTTGGTCCAAGGCCAGCCCGGTTCCGAGCCAGCCAAACGGATCGCGCAACTCAACACGGAGCTCACGAAGCTGCGCGCCGCTCGCGAAGGAAAGAAAGAAGGCACGCCTGAATACAAGGCCGCGGACGACGGCGTGCAGGCAAAGAAAGCGGAGATCGCCAAAGTGGAACTCCAGCTCATCTCGCCCGCAAAACAAGAACTGGCGAAAGCCAACGCAGCGCTGGAGCAAACCACCGCGCAGGCTGCAAAGGCGGGAGCCGATATCGAGCAGTGGACGCGTGCGCAGGGATTCATGGCCGTGCATAAGGCGCGCGAAACTTTCGCCGCAAAGAAATCGCACTTCGAAGATCTTGTGCAGACCGCGAAAGACGCGGCGATGCCGGTCGATCAAGCGCACGCACAGATCGCCGACGGCGAGAAAGCGGCGGTCGAAGCGCCCGCGAAAATCAAAGCCGCCGAGGCCCAACTCGCGCAAGCCATCCAGGCGCGCGACGCCGCGCACAAAGCCGCGGCCGACGTGCAGGCCGCGGCGGAGGCAAAAGAAAAAGCGGGCGGCGAGACCCAAAAAATCGAAGCCGAATTTGCCGACCTCAAAAAGAAGCTGGAACGGCTCGGCGATGAGATCGCCAAACGCCGCGCCGCGCGAGAGAGCAAACAAAAAGACACGCCGGAGTATCAGCAAGCCGACTCTGCCGTGCAGGCCATGAAGCCCGACATCGCCAAAGCCGAAGCCGACCTCACCGCGGCCAAGGCGAAGCTTCCCGCCCAATCCAGCCAGCCCACGGCGGAACAAGTAACCGCCGCTCGGGAAGCCGCCAAGAAAGCGCAACTCGACGCCAAGCTCGCCGCCGACAAAGTGGCCGCCGCGGAGACAGCGCTGGCGAAGTCGAAACAGGAATCGCAAGACGCCGCAGAATTCATCGCCGATCTGCGAAAGAAATTGCCGGCGCTCACCGCCGCCGCGCAATCCACCAAAGCCAAAGCTGAGAGCGAAGCCGTCCTCGCCGTCAAAGAACTCGAATCCGCCAAAACCGCCTCCGAGCGCGCCCGCGCCGATTACGACAAGCGCTGGCGCCCGGCGACCAAGACTGCCAGCGCCCCGTAACGACGACGTCTCGTCCTGGTAGCAGCGGCTGGCGCAGAGGAGTTCTCCCGGCGGGCGAGGCCGCCCGCGCTCCGTGCTACGGAGCCGCGCCGCGCCAGCCTTTGAGGAACTGCTCCGTCAAGCGTGAGACCAGCTCGGCGTTGCGCGGATCGGCGGCGATGTTCGTGTTTTCCTGCGGATCGGTTTGTTCGTCGTAGAGCTCGAGGGCTTCCACTTTCGCGGGATCGTCGCGCTGCACCCAGCGGGTGAAGCGATGGCGGTCGGTGCGCATCGAGTAGCCCATGAGCTTCATTTTTCCGCCCCCGCCTTCGCGCGGATACTGGCTGAAGGCGGCGCTCTTCCACGAGCGGTCGGGATCCTCGAGCAGCGGCGCAAAGCTCGTGCCTTCGAGATGCGCGGGCAGCGGCAGGCCGCAGAGCGCGGCGAGCGTGGGGTAGATGTCCACAAACTCCACGAGCGCACCGGTGTGCCGGCCCGCGGACTTCATGCCGGGCACGGAGAGGAGCAGCGGCGCGTGCGTGTCGAGTTCGACGTTGGTGTGTTTGCACCACGCATCGTGCTCGCCCAGCTTCCAGCCGTGATCGCCCCACAGGACGACGATGGTTTTTTCCCGCAGACGGAGGCGATCGAGTTCGTCGAGCACGCGGCCCAGTTGCGCGTCCATGTAACTGATCGCCGCGTAGTAGCCGTGCTTGAGCTGGCGCGCGAGCGCGTCGGGCACGTGGCCGTTTGGAATGCCGGCGTAGCTGCGCATTTCGCCGCCGTCGGGGATCGCAAAGTCCGGCGCGCCTTTCGGCCGAAATGGATTGGGCGCCAGCGCGATTTGAGCCGGGTCATAGAGGTCCCAATATTTCTTAGGCGAGACGAAGGGAAGGTGCGGCCGGATGAAACCCACGCCGAGCCAGAAAGGCTGCTGCTTCTTTGCGCACTCGCCCAAGGCGGCGATGGCCATGTCGGCAAGCGCTCCGTCGTGAAAGGTGGCATCCGGCACCTCGGAGCTCTCAAAGGCCGGGCCGCGCGCGCCGCGGCTCGCGGCGGTCCTGCCCTCGGGCTTCACCATCGCGTTGTGCTCGGGCAGTCCGTATGTGCCGTGGCCGCCTTTGGGTGAAGTCCATGGCGTGGACCACGAGGGCGGATCGTCGTAGCCGCCGTGGTAGAGCTTGCCCATGCCCTGCACGAACCAGCCGTTATTTTTGAAAAGCTGAGGGAGCGTGACGACCTCGGGCAGCGCGGCGCGGAAG
>JBBRXP010000143.1:0-15358 GCA_038238555.1 Chthoniobacterales bacterium
GAATCCGGCAGCCAGCAGCCTTCGCTGGCCGATATGGTCCGGCGAGCCATCGAATTCCTGGAAGTAAGCCGCGGCGGCTACGTGCTGGTGGTCGATGCCGCGCTCGGCACGACCGCCGCGGAACACAACGAAGGCGAGCGCCTCCTGGCTGAGACGGTCGCGCTCGACCACGCCTTCGCGACAGCGCAGAAATATGCCGGCGGAAAATCCCTCCTTATCGCCGTGGGCAAGCACGCGACCGGCGGCATGAGCCTTAACGGTTACCCGCTCCGGCAGGATCACGGCGTGGCGCTGCTCGGCACCAATGCCTCCGGGCAACCGGCGATCACCTGGACCACCGGACCCAACGGCCCCGCGCCGCCCGGAGCGACAGCTCCGCCGCAAGCCAAGACCGAACCGGCCGCGTTCTTTGCGTCTTCCGGCCTCAACACCGCCGAGGATGTTATCGCCGTGGGAAAGGGCGACGGCGCGGAGAAGCTGCGCGGGTTTCTCGACAACACCGAAATCTTCGAACTACTGCGTGACGCGCTGTAGTGGTGCTCACACCCCCGCCGCTTCGAGCGCCGCGTGATCGATCGTCGCGAGCCGTTCGCGCTTTGCGCCGAGTTGCGGGATGCACTCGATGAGCGCCCGGGTGTAGGCGTGTTGCGGGCGCGAGAGCACCTCGTGCGTCGCGCCGTATTCCACGATCTTTCCGCAGAACATCACGGCCACCCGATCGGCGATGCCGCTGATGATCCCAAAATTGTGCGTGATCAAAATGATCGCCATCTCGAGCCGCCGCTTGAGGTCGCGGAGTTCGTCGATGATCTGCGCCTGGATGGTCACGTCGAGCGCCGTGGTCGGCTCATCGGCCACGAGCAAATCCGGCTGGCAGGAGAGCGCCATCGCGATCATCACCCGCTGCTGCATCCCGCCGCTGAGTTGGTGCGGATAGTCGGCCATGCGTTGCGCCGCGTTCACGATGCCCACCAGATCGAGATACTTCACCACCTCCGCGTCGATGTCGCGCACCTCGGGCCGGTGCAGGCGGATGGCCTCGGCCACTTGATTGCGGATGGTGAAGACCGGATTGAGCGACGTGCTCGGCTCCTGAAAAATGTAAGCGATCTTGTTGCCGCGGATTTGCTGCAACTCGCGCGGCTGCATCTTCAAGACATCGCGTCCATCGAGCAGAATTTCTCCCGAGCGATAAATCGCCGGCGGCTCCGGCAAGAGCCGCGTGAGCGCGAGCCCCGTCACGCTTTTCCCGCTCCCGCTCTCGCCCACGATTGCGAGCGTCTCGCCCTTTTGCATCGTGAGGGAGATGCCGCGCACCGCTTGCGTGGTACCCGTCTCGCCGGCGAAGTCGATGGCGAGATTGCGAATGTCGAGGAGCGGCGCTTCGGGCATGGAAGTCACGGGTAGGAGTTTCGGGCGAATCGGTCAATGGTCCCGTACGCACAACGACTGTAGGAGCGTCGCCGCCTCTACAGTCGCGTGATTTTTTTTTTGCTGATCGTGCTCAAGCCGCGCGGCGGCGGCGTGCGGCGAAGATGCCCAAGCCGGCGAGCAACAACGCGCTTGTCGCAGGCTCGGGGACCGGAGTGATGGTGGTCGAGCCGTTGGGATTGATGGTGAAGAGCCCAGCGCTTGCGGGCTGAAGCCCGGGCTCGGCTGGGGCCAAATCAGCGCCCTCGGCCAGGGGCCGTCCACCACCGCTGCCATTTCCGCCACCGGAGGCGCCCCAGAAGGCCGGGTCTGGATCGTAGAGGCCGGTCGCTGGGTTGATGCCGTTGCCAGGCAGAGGCCCGCCTGGGCTGCCGAAATTAGCCGGAATGCGCAGCGGCACTTCCAACTCCACGAGCAGATGAGGAGAGTTTGAAAGTGTGGAAGGACCGAAGCCCGCCGCGCCGTCGATCCCCAACTGGGCTGCCGAAAAATCGGGTCTTCCGTCGAGATCGATATCCACAAATACGTCGAAGAAACTTCCACTCACACCATCGGCTAAGTTGGTGGCGCCCCTGGCTTGGAAGAGGACGGCGATATTCGTTCGGCCGCCGCCGCCGCCGCCCTGTGCCGGGGGAAGATGAATGGGGAAGGAGACACTGGCAAAGATATCGCCCGGTGTGATTGGGCCGGTGCCGGGCAGAAAATCGTACATCAAATAGAGCGAGGGATCGGCGGTGGGCGTGTCCCGGGCGAGGGCGGCGTAGAGCAGGCTGTTGCGGGTGGGATCGTTGAGCGCCACGGGAACGGCCGACGCTCCAGGGGAGGAGAAGAAGGCGACCGGTGTCACATCCGACCATTCCCCGACGACAACGCCGGCGACCACTCCGCCGCTGAATTGCCCATCGACTGTGACGGGGAAAGTGCTGATCGGATTATTGACGGTGCCCTGCGCGCCGGCGGACGCTGCGAGAGCGAAGCTCGCGGCGGCGGCGAGCAGACCGGCAAGGATAGAGTGGGCGGGACTCGAGGGATTTTTTGGGGTGTAGCTTTTCATGATTTCTTTCGGGGGGTTGATTTGGTCAGCCGAGTGGCTGGCGACGCGGTGATTGCACGGGAACGCGCCGACGCTGTCGAGGGAAAAAACGCGAGCGACGAAATTTTCGCGCGTTCTCATTTTGCGCTCACGCCGGAGACGCAAGGTCGCTCTTCAGTCGCGCGCCGGAGCTCGATGCGAAAACTCCCGGAGAGCGGGTCTGATCTCATCCGGGAGTTCGAGAAAGAGGAGCGTGGTTTGGCAGCGCTGGCCGACGCGCGGTTCGCACCACACCACGATGCCTTCGAGGTGGATGTGGCAGAGCCCCAGCCGCGGGTGCATGTGGCGCAAGAGCACGTCGAGTTGCGTGCCGATGGTGAACTCCCGCGGCGATGAGAAGTGCATCCCTCGCTCCGAGATTTCAAATTCCTGCCCGCCGACTCGCTGCCCCTGAGCGCCGCACTCGAAGCAAGCTGGAGGCATCTCGAGGAGATGCGGAATTTCAATCGCGGGGGAGGCCATACGAGAAGGGGGCAGAAGGGTAACACGGGGCCGACGCGTGTCAAAAGGGGTGGAGAGGAAAGTGAATTTCTCACCCCGAGGCCGGCTCGAGCGCGCGTGGCATCTCCGGTCGCTTCTCCGCGGCCTCGGCTTCGGCCAGGAGGCGCAGCGCCATCCGCGCGAGCAGTGTGGTGATGAGGAGCGTCAGCAGCAGTCCTCCAAACCACAGCACGTACTCGATGGTGGCGGGGTGGGTCTGGCCGCGCAGGAGCTTGATGCCGAGCTGCGCGAGCGTGCCGAGGTAGGCGTAAAGAAAGAGGCCGGGGAATTGGCCGAGCGCCACCCACAGCATGCACGTGCCAAAACGAATGCGCGTCACGCCGGACAAATAATTGAGCAGGCTCGAGGGGAAGAGCGGATGGACCTGGCTCAGGAAAATAATCTTCCAACCTTCGCGCCCGATCGCCTCATCCAGCGCCGCCCACTTGCGATGACGCAGAAATTTTTTCGACACCCATGCGCGACCGAGTTTGCGGCTCAGGAAAAATGCAATGGCCGCTGCGCCCACGTTGCCCGCGAGATTCAGGAAGACGCCCCACCAGAGCCCGAAAAAGAGCCCGCTGCCAATGGCCAGCACGCCGCCGGGCAGCATCAGCACATTGCACGCGGCGTAGAGCAGCGGATAAAGCACGCCGCCCCAGAATTCCATCGCGCCGATTTTTTGCTGCGCGCGGGCGATGTAATCGAGCACCGGAAAACGATGCGCAATCCAGGCGATGAAAATCGCCGCCACCACGAGTCCCGAGAACTGGATGTAGAGGGCGCGTTTAACTGGGGACATCTCGAGCGCCAACCATGACAGCGATACGCCGGCGGATGGCAAGCCGGCTGTGACACATTCACGAAGGGCCCGCGCCGAGGGCTTCGGCCAAAGCCGCGATGTGCTCCGGCCCCGCGCCGCAGCAGCCGCCGATGAGGCTCGCGCCGCGTGCCGCAAGCTGCCGCGCGACGGCGGCGAAATCCGAGGGAGCGATCGGCTGCGCGGGCAGTCCTGCGCTGGGAAAGACGGCGACGGGACCGGGCTCGTCCGTCGTGTGGAAGGCCGCGAGCGTCGCGTGCGGATCGAGACAATTGATGCCCACCACATCCGCTCCCGCCTCCCGCAGCCGCGCCCACGCCGCGCCGAGCGCGCCGCTATTCGAGGTCCACGCGAGCGAAGCAATGACGGGGCAGTGATGTAAGGAGTGCTTCACGTTCACGGCCACGAGCAGTTCGTCGAGGTCTCTGAACGTCTCGAGAAAGATGAGCTGCGCGCCGCCATCGAGCAGCGCGCCGATCTGCTCGGTGAAAACTTTCTCGCGATCCATCGCGTCGCTCCCGAGCGGTCCCACGCTGCCGGCCACGTGCGCGCCGCGGCCTCGCGCGCAATCGCGCGCGAGCTGCGCGGCGGTCCAATTGATCTCGCCCACCCGCCGCTCGAAGCCATGCGCGGCGAGCCGCACCGCATTGGCGCCAAAAGAATTTGTCCGCAAAATCCGCGCGCCTGCAGCGAGATAACGCTCGTGCACCGCCGCCACTTTTTCCTGCGCGCCCACGCACAGTTCCTCGAGACACGCGCCTCGCGGCACACCCGCCGCCCACAGCTCGGTGCCCATCGCGCCATCGCCCGGCAGCGGGCCGTCGAGCAGGTCATCGAGGAAGGCCATGACTTACGTATCTGCTTTCCCGAGCCAGAAAGCGCCACGGAAGATGCGCGGCTTTTGAGATGCCGACGCGCACATCGGCCACCGCCTCCACTGGCAGCAGCGCGGGACGGAAGCCGATGGTCCGCGCGCGGCACAGGTCGCGTCCGTGATCACGGCCATCCACGCCCAGAGCCATGGCTAGCTTGCCCGGGCCCGAGCATAGCGCGGCGGGTTTTGGGTTTTCAATTTTCAAAGTTCGCCGCCGCGTCATCGCTGCGATGCCGCGCGTGGGCTCGATGGCGCGGAAGAGCACGAAGCCGTCTTCCGCGCCGCCTTTGATGAGCACATTGAGCAGCCAGTACATGCCGTAATTGAAGTACACATAAGCGGCGCCCGCTTCGTGTCGCTCGATGAAGGCGCGCGCCGAGGGGCGCGCGAAAGTGTGGCACGCCTCGTCGTTGACCGCCGCGTACGCCTCCGTCTCGACCACGATGCCCGCGCAACCTTTCCACACCAGCTCGCACCCGACGAGTTCGCGCGCGCAAGTCACCGGATCGCGTTGGAAAAAGGAGCGGTCGAGCATTTGGAAGCTCAGCGTAGCACTACGCCGGATCGCCGCGCGCCACGCTCTTTTTCCAGACACACGCGGCGCCCTCGGTTACCGTGCGGTCGCCATGCGCAATGCCGAAGACATCCCCCTGCTTTTCCCCGACCCAGTCATCGAGGCGTATTTGAAGGACGTGGATCGGACGATCCTGCGCGCAAATCTTCAACTCTCGACCGCGGAGCGATTCGAGCAGTTCGCGCAGTTTGCCCACTACGCGCAAGAAACGCTGGCCATCGCCCGCGAATACAATCGCGGGCGCGCTGCGTGATGCCGATACCGGAGACCGATTTCAGAAGCATCGTCCGACTGCTCGCGGAGTCGGGCATCGAGTTCGTCGTCATCGGGGGGGTGGCCGCGATTGCGCACGGTGCGGGTAGAGTGACCTACGACGTGGATGTGGTCTATCGCCGCACGCGCGAAAACATGCAGCGCATCGTTGATGCCTTCGCCCCCATCGAACCCTATCTGCGTGGCGCGCCGCCGGGGTTGCCCTTCAAGTTCGATCTGACCACCCTGCGCCACGGCTTGAATTTCACTCTCATCACGAAACTCGGGCAGGTGGATTTGCTCGGCGAAGTCGCCGGCGAAGGAACCTACGCTGCGCTGCTTCCGTTTGTGGAAAGCAAGGAAGCCTTCGGCCTGTCGTTGCCGTGCGTGAGCCTCGAAAAACTCATCGCCCTCAAGCGCGCCGCGGGGCGGCCAAAGGACTTTGAGCCGATCGCGGAACTCGAAGCCATCCGGCAAGAGCGCCTTTCCGGGCGCGCGGATTTTCAGCCGTAGCGGTCTTGTTGCGGGTGCTCGCTGTGCGTAAGGTCGGCCCATGAGTCTCGCAATGCTCGAAGTGCAAATCCGCGAACCGCTGGCGCGCGCCTTTCAACGCGTGCCGACTGTGCCTGGCGAACCACCGGGGGAAGACCGCCTCGTGCTCGGCGGAGTCTCTTGGGAGCAATATGTGGCCATCGACGAAGAGCGGGGCGCCGACAATTCGCAACCGCGTCTGTATTACCTCAATGAGCAAATCGAAATCATGACTACATCCCGCCGCCACGAACGCATCGCCGAATGTCTTGGCGACTTGCTCGGAGATTATTTTCTAGCCGCCGATCTTGAAGTGGTGCCGTGTGGGCAGGCGACGCTCCAGCGCGTGCATACCGCCGGGGCGGAGCCGGACAAGTCGTGGTGTCTCGGTGAGGAAAAGCAATATCCCGACCTCGTGCTCGAAGTCGCCCTCACCAGCGGCGGTCTCGACAAGCTGGAAATCTATCGCCGCTTCGCCGTGCTCGAAGTGTGGTTTTGGCGCGGCGAGCGGCTGGAAATTTGGACCCTGCGCGACGACGGCGGAGGTTACGACGGACCGGCGCGTGTGAGCCGATTGCTGCCCGCGCTCGATCTCGCCGCCATCGAGCGCTGCGTGGCGCTGCCCACCTGGCGCGAAGCGCGGCGGGCCTTCCGCGAAATCATCGCGCCGAAGAAGCTCGAATAGCGCGCGCTCACAGTCCCGTCGGGTGATCGATAAACTCCCACGGCACGCCAAAGCGCTTGGACACACGATCCGCGAGCGCCTTCACTCCGAAAGTCTCCGTGGCGTAGTGGCCGCCGTAGAAAAGATTCACGCCCAGTTCCTCCGCGGCGGTGAACGAGTGGTGGGGTCCTTCACCAGTGATGAAAGTATCCACGCCTTCCGCCGCCGCGCGCGCGACTTCGCCGCCCGCGCCGCCGGTAACCACGCCGATGCGCGCCGTCCTCGCCGGCCCGCCCGCGCACAGGTGCGGCGCGCTGCCGAGCACGCGCTCGAGACGGCGTGAGACTTCGGCGAGCGAGAGCACGGCGCGCGTTTGCAGGCCGATGAGCTGCCCCTTCGCGATGAAAAATGGCGCGCACTTTTTGAAGCCGAGCGCGCGGCACAGCAGCGCGTTGTTGCCGAGCACGGGATGCAGGTCGAGCGGCAGATGCGAGCTGTAGATCGCCACGTCGGAAGCGAGCGCCGACTTCAGCTTCCGATACATCGCCCCCGCCACCGGTTGCACGCCGGGCCAGAAAAGCCCGTGATGCACGAGCAGCAGCGACACGCCGCGCGCCGCTGCCTCGGCGATCACCGCCTCGCACGCATCCACCGCGGCGCCGATCTTTTTCACCGCGCCGGAATTTTCCACCTGCAGGCCGTTCCAGGCATTTGGGTAATCGGCGATCTCGCCGGTGCGCAGAGTGCGGTCGAGAAAAGTGACGATGGAATGGAGCGCTGACACGGGCGCAACGAGTTTGCACGTTGCCATCGGAAATCGGGACGCTAATTTTTTTCCCATGTCCACTGTCCCGGAAATGCAGACGTGCCCGCTGTGCGGCGCGCCGCTCGATCCCGCCAATCCGACGGCTTGCACTCAGTGCGATTGGGTGCAGAGCCGCAGGCCGCGCGACAACACGCGCGACGTCATCGCCGTCTTCCTGAGCGTGGTTCCCGGCCTCGGCCACATCTACAAGGGCCACCGCCTCACCGGCGCGCTCTACATGATCGGCAGCGTCTTCGCGGCCCTCGCGATCGCGGTGGCGGCCACGTTCACCGCGGGCTGGGGGCTGCTGCTGCTGCCGCTGTATTGGGCGGGTGTGATGCTGCAGGTCTATTGGATCGAAGACCTCGTCTTGAAGGCGCACACGGAGAAGCCTACCCTCAGTCCATGATCAAAGAAGCAATCCCACATTTCGACGAACTCAGTTCTTCGGAAAAATTCATTTTGCTCGAAGAGCTTTGGGACGATCTGGCAGGCCAGCCCTCTGAGGTTCCGGTGCGGGATTGGCAGAAGTGTGAATTGGAGCGTCGCTACCAGGAATACCTTCAAAATCCTTCCGAGGGATCTCCCTGGCCAGAAGTTCGAGAGCGCCTCCTCGGCACGCTCGAATGAGCCGGGCGCTCATCATTCGCCGCCGGGCGGAGCACGACATGGCAGAGGCTGGGCTTTGGTACGAGAGCCGCCGACCAGGGACCGGGGTTCACTTCATCCGTTGTGTCGATGCCGCTCTTTCTCTCATCACCCGACATCCAGAGGCTGGCGCCGCACGGTTCGAGCCGTTTCGGCGCGTCCTTGTCTCCCCGCTTTCCCTTCGGTGTCTTCTACACCATCGAGCCCGACGCGGTAGTGCTACACGGCGTCCTTCACTCGTCGCGCGATCCCGACAAGATTCGACGGCTGCTTGAGTCTGGCGGCGACGAACCCATGGTCTGACCGGTTCGTCCATTCATCCATCCCATGCTCTCCGCAGGCATCGTCGGTCTTCCAAACGTCGGCAAGTCCACTCTCTTCAACGCGGTCACGCGCACGCAGAAAGCGCAGGCGGCCAATTACCCCTTCTGCACCATCGACCCAAACGTGGGCATGGTGACGGTGCCCGACCCGCGGCTCGCCGTGCTCTCGAAGCTCTCGCACTCGAAGAAGATCGTTCCCGCAGCCATCGAGTTTGTGGACATCGCCGGGTTGGTGAAAGGCGCGAGCGGCGGCGAAGGGCTCGGCAATCAATTCCTGAGCCACATCCGCGAAGTCCACGCAATCGTGCAGGTCGTGCGCTGCTTTGAGGACGCGGATATTCATCACGTCGCCGGCACGGTCGATCCAGTGCGCGACATCGAGATCATCAATACCGAGCTCATCCTCGCCGACCTTGCTGCCGTGCAAAAGCGCGCGGACAAGCAGACCAAGGCCGCGCGCATCGGGGACAAACTGGCGAAGGCGGAAGTGGCGCTCGCCGAAAAACTCATCCCTCACCTCGACGCGGGCAAACCCGCCACCACCCTCGCGCTCCACGACGAAGAGCAGAAAACGATGCGCGATTTTTTTCTCCTTTCCGGCAAGCCCACCATCTTTGCGTGCAACGTCGCCGAGGCCGATCTCGCCAGCGTGGTCTCCATCGTCGAAGCCGCGCGCGACAATGAAGGAGTCAAGCCCGCGAAGAATGTCGAGCTCACGCCCGCCGCGCGGTTCGTGAGTGCCGTGCAGGATTATGCCCGCGCGCATTTCGGCACCGAGGCCGTCGTCATCAGCGCGCAGATCGAGAGCGAACTTGCCAGTCTCACCGACGAGGAGGCCGCGGAATATCTCGCCTCCATCGGCGTGGCATCCAGCGGCGTCGGCTCGCTCATCCGCGCCGTGTATCACCTGCTCGGCCTGCGCACTTACCTCACCACCGGTGAGCAGGAGACTCGCGCCTGGACCATCCGCGCCGGCGACAAAGCGCCCGCCGCCGCCGGAGTTATCCACAGCGATTTCGAGCGCGGTTTCATCGCCGCCGAGACCGTGCACTTCGACGACCTCATCACCCTCGGTTCTTTTGCCAGGGCGCGCGAAGCCGGCAAGCTGCGAATCGAAGGCAAGGACTACGTGGTCAAGGACGGCGACGTGGTGGAGTTTCGGTTCAACGTGTGAGGCGGGCTCCCGATGAAACTCATCGACCGTTACGTGAGCCGGCAATTGCTGACGACGGGCCTCTTTGCAGTCGCCATCTTGAGCGTCGTGCTGGTGCTGGGCAACGTCTTCAAGCAGCTCCTGGAATTGATCGTGAACCACGACGCGCCGCTCGAATTGATCCTGAGCTTCATCGCCTACATCCTCCCGTTTTCCCTCACCTTCACCATCCCGTGGGGCTTTCTCACCGCGGTGCTGCTGGTCTTCGGAAAAATGTCCGCGGAGAACGAACTCATCGCGCTGCGTTCCAGCGGCGTGAGCATCCCGCGCATCTGCCTGCCGGTCCTCGCGCTGGCGCTGCTGTGCGTGGGCACCTGCCTCTGGATCAATGTGGAGGTCGCGCCCAGGGCCCAGGTGAAAATGAAAGACGCCCTCTACAACATCGCCACCAACAACCCCCTGGCGATGTTTGGCAGCGACAAAGTGATCGAGGATTTCCCCGGCCGAAAAATCTACGTCGAGAGCAGCCGCGGCGCGCAACTTAATAATCTCCTCGTCTATGAGCTCAGCGAGAACCTCGAGCCCATGCGCGTCTTCTTTGCCCAGCGCGGAACTCTCGAGACCGATCGCGAACACAAGCAGCTCCTCCTGCACATTTACGACGCACGCTTCGAGCAGCGCGACGAGGCGCATGCCGACGAGTTCATCAAGATTCGCCAAGGCATCACCATGCAGGAGAGCACCGTGCCGATCTCCCTCGAGGAGCTTTACCAGAAGAATAAAAAGCGCAAAGGACTCAGCAGCATGACAGCCGGCGAGCTCCTGGAGCGGCTCGATGCGGGCGCGCAACAGCCCGCGGCCGCTGGGAGCACTTCCAAGAAAAGAAGCGAAGAGCGCTCGGCTGCCAGGACCGAGATCAACAAGCGCTTTTCCTTCGCGCTGGCGTCCTTCGCGTTTGCACTCATCGGCGTGCCTCTGGCGATCACGGCCCATCGCAAAGAGACCTCGATCGGTTTCATGCTCAGCCTCATCGTCGCGTTCGTTTACTTCTTCTTCATCATTCTCGTGGATACCGTGCGCTCGCGTCCGGGGTTGCATCCGGAATGGCTCATCTGGACGCCCAATGTCCTATTCATCGCGCTCGGCGCGTGGCTCTTTTACCGGCTCAGCCGCATCTGAAAATCAGTGAATTTATGTTTGCAGCAGATTTTCCGTATCCCCGGTTTTATTAAGAATTTCCAATTCGACTATTTCAATGAGGAAGACGGCTCGCAACATCGCGATCATTTTGTAGGATAAACGCGGAGGATTTTTCCCCTTGAAACCGGACACAATGTTCGGTTTCTATGCGTCTGTTCAAGCGGGGAATGCTCCTTCACTATGATGCGCACTCGATACAAAGCCGGCGGTTCCGTCTCAACCAGTCTTAAGAATTCCAAATTTGTGGGTAATGGCAGTTCATCCCAGAGGATACGGGTGAGTTCTCTACCGGAACTCGATAGCGCCATCGCCCGGCACATCACCGGCGATGTGCCGAAGACTTATTGGGAGGATTCTCATGCCCACCTTCAGTGCGCGACATTTGAGGAAGCACTGGAGGCGCTGCACGATCCGTATTTCCAACAGTTCACGCCGGCGGAACGCGATCCCAGCACGGTGCTGCGGGAGGTTAAAGTCTATCGCCCGTATTCCACCGATCTCGAAGAAGCGTGGGCATTGGTGGAGAAGCTCAGTGGGACCGGCGGCATGAAAGTGTGGCTCGATGGCGGTGGATGGGCGGCTTCCTTCGGCGACCAACCGCCGGTGCACGGACGTCCCGCGGCATTGGCCATCTGCCTCGCCGCGCTCCGTGCGCGCGGCATCGAAGTGGAACTCGATCTCGACCCTCGCCCGACCGCTATTCCGGGGATGGCACCCCGCCGGAGCTGAACGGCGGCGTTCAGCCTGGACGAGTCGCCGGCTTTTCCACCGCGGCCGGGTTAATCCAAGAGCACGCCCATCGCTTCCTGATACTCGTACTTGATCTCCGCCCCCTTGCTCATCCACGCGCGGGCGTCGGCCTCGCGGTGGAGCATTAGGGCGAAAATTCCCAGATCGAATTGACGGTTGCTCTTTTGGTCGAGTTGGGAGGTCGCATCGATGAATGTCCGCGCCGCGGCCATCAGCCAATCTGGCGAAAGCTCGGCCCACGGGATGGCAATCGAGCCGAAGCTGCCGCCAGCCTCGATCTTCGTTTCATCGGCGCGCCGCACCGCGCCGGGCAGGGCGGAGCCATCACGTTTCTTGATTCCGCCCATGAAGCCGATGGTCGAGATGTCGTGGGCGAGGTCCGTCTTAAAGCGCGCCAGCCATTCCATGCGCCGCTGTAGCAGCTTCAGCGCGGGCTTGTCTTTCTCAGACGAGACGGTGGCGGCGCTCACGAGCGCGCGCGCTTCGGCAAACCGGTACTGCTGGCAGAGCGGCTCCACTTTTTGCGTGAGCTCCGCGACCAGCGTGGCGTCGGCGGCTGCCTGCTCGGCCATCTTTTTCGCCAGCGCGGCATCGCGCGCTGCGACGCTCTCGGAGAGCTTCGCCTCCATTTCTCCGAGCTGCCGCTCAAACTCGGCGCGACCCACGTGCTCGCGAGCCGTCTTCACAGCCGCGAGCGCATCGGCCTGCTTTTCCGGATCCTCCATCGCGGCAATGAAGGCCGACTTGGCGGCGCGCCACTCGGTGGATTCCGCGATCAATGCGCTGGCGATCGGCTTGTAATCGGCGATCCACTCGTCCTCGCCCGCAGGCGTGGACTTCGCAAAGTCGTCCAGCAACGCAGCCGCGTCCTCGTAATCGCCGAGCGCCCAATCCTTCAGCCCGTAGAGCAAGAGCGCCATCGCCTCATAGTTGCCGCGATTGAGGTTGCCCACATCGGTGGTGCGCACGGGCTCCGCGGTCGCGGCCACCTTCGCCGTCTCGAGGAAAAACGCCGCCAGCTTTTCATACGCCGGATCTTTTGAAAACGCCCCGCGATCCGTGATGCGATGAAAACGCTCGGTGGCCAGCTTGGCTTCGCCGGCGACCAGGTGCGCGAGAGCGGCGTGCAGCGTCACCCAATTGCGCAGCGGCTGCTGCACACGCTCCGTGTCGAAGCCGCGGAACTCCTGCGCCGAATCGCGCGCCGATTCGGCGTTGCCATCGAGCAGCCGCAAGCGCGCCGCGCGATAAGCCAGGCCGAGATCGGAGAGGTCCGCGACGGCGACCTTGGCCGGGCGCGCAGTGTCGGCTTTTCCGAAGGTGACGGTAAGCCCGAGCCGATCGCGGAACACGACGAGGCCGGCGCCGATTGCGACCAGCAGCGCGATCATGATGAGAGTAAACCAACTCTGCGCCGCTTCACTGCCGACGACCACGCGCGCTTTCACTGGCGGGCGCACCACGCGCGCGGCGGGGCGCGCGCGCAGCTTTATGCCGCAAGTGGGACACTGCACGAGCACATCCGCATCCGGCATCTGGAGAAGCGACCCGCATTTGGAGCAGGGCTGGATATGGTCTTGAGCGGAAGCCATGCGCGGAAAAAGCGTGACTTACTTCCCGATCGCGGGCCCGTCGCCCACGTCGGCGGGCGCGGGCATGCGCAACGCGCGAATCCAGATATTGCGAAAGCGCATCGGATTGCCGTGATCCTGCAACTTGATCTGCCCCTTCTCGGGATGCGCATGATATTCGCCCACCTTCCTGTGCGGCGTCTCGCCGATGAGCACGGTGTGATTCTGCGTGACCACGCCATTGTGCAACACAGTCGCGATCGCAGCCTTAGCCAGCTTGCCATCCGAGAACCGCGGCCCCTCAAAAATAATGTCATAGCTCTGCCACTCGCCCGGCTTGCGGCTGGCATTCACCTGCGGCGGCATGTAGCCGTAGATGGCCGTGGCCTGCCCATCGGGATAGGTCGGATTTTCGTAGCTATCGAGCACTTGAATCTCGTAGTGGCCAAAGAGAAACACGCCACTGTTGCCGCGGTGCTGGCCGTCGCCCACGGGCGGCGGCGTAGCAAATTCAATGTGCAACTGGACATCCGGTCCAAACTCATCACGCGTGAAAATGTCGCCCGTCTTCGGCGCCACTTCCACATAACCATTCTCGACTTTCCACGTCGCCGCCTCGCCCTTCGCGTTGCGCCACTTTGCGAGATCCTTCCCATCGAAGAGCACCACTGCATCGCTCGGCGCACTGCCCGCCGTGCCGGGAGTAACGATCGGCGGCTGCGGGCGCTCGCCATCGTGGACGTGCCACTTGGTGCCAGGGATGATGGGAGAATCCTGATAGCCGAGGCCCTTGGTATCGGCGGCGGAAGCGGCGGTGGCGAGATGAGTGGTAAGAAGAATAGTGAGAAGCGGGAGTTTCATGGGTCGGTGGATTTAAAGTCCGAGCAAAATGAACCGAGCCGCGGAAAATTCCAAGCTCCAAGCGAGTGCCGTGGGGGAATCGCTAATCATGATCGCAACCTTCCGCAAGAAATAGGTAGTCAAACGGAGCTTGTATTAGTTAGATTTTTCAGCACTTCCCTCAAGAGCGTCCCCACCTCGTCTCCGCTCGGTTTTATCCCTCTCTATTTTAACCACCCAATATAAACCCTATGAATCGCCGCCGCTTTACCAAAGTCCGCCCTCTCAGCGTCTCTCTCAATCGCTTTTCTTCCGCAGCCTCACACGAATTCGCGTTGAGGCAGCCGAGCGCGCACGATTACCGTCGCGGATAACCCCAATACCAGCACCGACTTTGCTGCCATCACGGGCGCCATCAGCGGCGGTCCATCGCCGCTCACCAATGGCGACTCACTGATCATCAACGGCGCTCTCCAGCTCTTGGGATCCAATTCCTACACAGGCAATACGGTCTCCGAGTATGTGGCACCTAATGCCTAACCAGGAGATGCAGCCAACCGCTGGCCGGCGTACTGCCTCGCTTCACTTTATGAAACCACGCCCATTGCAATCCACGCTCGCTCCCGCCAGCGGTCGCTGATCTTGTTTTCGTTCGGCGATAGGATGCCTACCCTGTAGCCATGAGTTACGATGACTTACTCTTTTGCCCTGCGCGCTCTGCTTCGGAGCGTGGCCGGAGTGTGTCTTCCGCTCGATGGGTTCAAGTTCCCCGTTGGCGCTGGGCGTAGTTCCACCCGCCTGCGTTCGGAGGCTTCACCCTTTCTCCGCCGCTCCGGCTCGGCGTCGGCTCGCCGCGAGTGCTTTGCCTTTCTTCCATGCCTTGCGGCGACGCGCGGCTTCGCCCGTTCTCTCCGCGCGGCCAAGACTCGGTTGGCGTTGGCGGCGAGTGGTTCGCGCCCTGCCTTTTCCCTCTCATGCATCGAGTCGTGGCGAGCCCCTGCGGGCGGCGTGCTCTCTTTGCCTCCGCTTTTCGGCCAGAGCCATCCCTTCGCAGCGCGCATCGGCGGTGGCTCCAGGCTTTGCGGCGAGGCGCGGCTCACGGCGCTTTCCTCGAGTGGGCGATGGCTTGCTGGCCCACGCCGCTGCTGGTGCCAGCAGGTTCTCCGCGCCCGGTAGCGGACTCCGTGGCGCCGGCGGGCTTGACCTACCCAGACTTCCGCGCGAACCAAACGCCGAACAAGGGCGCTGCAGCTAACCGCTCCGGCTGTCACGGTAGCTGCTATTTCTGGCTCGGGAGTTTCTCGTGCGGGCCACCTTTTTCTCTAGCTCGTATGTCTTCCCTTCGCGCC
>JBBRXP010000144.1:0-15297 GCA_038238555.1 Chthoniobacterales bacterium
ACGGCGAAGGTGGAGCGGCTGGTTTGACGATCACTTTGGCCCCCGGCACCAGCCGCGACTGTCCATTGACCACCACCTTTTCTCCCGGCTCCAAGCCTTTCTCGACCATGACTTCCTGCCCGACCGTGCGCCCAACGGTGACGGGTCGCAGTTCCGCGGTGCCGTCCTCCTTGACCACAAAAACCTGCGACCCGCGCTGGCCCGCGCTGACGGCCGGAGCCGGCGCGACGGTCGCGCCCGCATCCACGCGCAACCGCAGGAGCACATCGACAAAAGCACCGGGCCACAGGGCGCGATCTTCGTTGGTGAAGGTGGCCTTGAAGGTGACCGTGCCCGTGGTCTGGTCCACGGCGTTGTCGATGAATGTGAGCTCGCCTTGCGCGAGCGGCTCGCCGGTCTTCGGATCGAGCGCCGTCACGATCAGCTTGCCTTCGCGCTGACGGCGCCGGATCTCGGCGAGATGCTGCTCGGGCAGCGCAAAGGAAACGTAGATGGGCGCGATCTGATTGATGGTGACCATCGGATTGTCGGCGTTGTCCTTGATGACGTTGCCGGCCTGCACCTTGAGCGCGCCGGTGCGGCCATCGATGGGCGACTTGATGCTGGCGTAGCCGAGCCGCACGCCGGCGATCTCCACGAGCGCGTCGTCGGCTTTCACGTTCGCCTCCGCGGCATCGGCCACCGAGCGCATCTGGTCGAGCTGTTCCTTGGAAATCGCGCCCTTGGCTCCGAGCTCGCGGTTGCGGTCGGCTTCGCGCCGCGCGTTGTCGGCGGCGGCGCGATCGCGGGCGAGATTGGCCTGCGCCTGCGCAAGCTGCACTGAGTAAAGCTTCGGCTGGATGGTGAAAAGCAGGTCGCCCCGTTTCACTTCCTGACCTTCCTTGAAATTCACCTCGATCAATTCGCCGCCCACCTGCGCCTTGATGCCGACGCTCGAGATGGATTCGACGTTGCCGATGGCGCGCAGATCGAGCGGCATATCCTTCTTCACCACCTCGCCCACATTCACCGGCACCGGCCCGCCGCCCTGAGGCCCGCCAGCTTTCGGCTTTTTGGAACACGCCGCCAGCGCGAGCACGAGCAGGAGGGCGAGGAGGCGCATCGGGTTCAGAAACCCCCAAGGTCCAAAATTCCAAATCCCAAATAATTCACAGGAAGGGCGCGAGCACGAAGAAGACGCCGGGTCTTTGCGCTCTCCGCTTCCTTCCTGTGAACTATTTGAAATTTGAAATTTGAAGTTCGGAATTTCCCAATCTTCGTTTTCCGCACGCCCCTTGGTCGTTCGCGCCGGATCGACAAATAATTTTCCACCCGTCCAACGCCCCTGCCCGCGGCGATGCAGAGGCGATGCAAGGCTTTGAAAAGCCACCCACGCCATGGAGCAACGCACCCTGCTGATCGTCGATGACAGCGCCGAGGATCGGGCGGCGGTGGCGCGGCACATCGGCAGCGCCCCGGGTTTCCAATATCGGATCCTCGAAGCGGGATTGATCGAGGAAGGGCTGCGGCATCTCGCGGAAAAACCCGATTGCGTGGTGCTCGATCAATTCCTGCCGGATGGCGACGGCCTCGCCTTTTTGCGCGCGGCGCGCGACGAACACGGGCGCGTTCTTCATCCCGTGATCATTCTCACCGACACCGGCGATCAGCAGGCCGCGGTCGCGCTCATGAAGGCCGGCGCCCAGGATTATCTGGTAAAAGCCGACGCGACCGCGTGCGCCATCCGGCTCGCGGTGAACAACGCCATCTACAAAGTGCAAGCCGAGTGCCGGCTCGAGGAGCAGCGCCTGGAACTCGAGCGGCTCTACCACGAAGCGCGCAGCAACAACGACGCCTTGCGCGTGGCCGGCGCGGCAAAGGACGACTTCCTCGCGATGCTCAGCCATGAGTTGCGCACGCCGCTCTCGCCCGTGCTCTCGATCGTCTCGGCCACGCTCGGCGATGCCTCGCTCTCGGCGGACTTGCGCGAGACCTTTGCGATGATCCAGCGCAACGTGCAACTCGAAGCGCGGCTCATCGACGACCTGCTCGATCTCACGCAGATCGCCAGCGGCCGGCTTGCGGTGGAGAAGCAGCCGGTCGATGCGCACAGTTGCATCGAGGCGGCGCTCGACATCTGCCAGATCGGATTCGAGGAAAAGAAAATCGCCGTGCACACGGAGCTCGCCGCCTCGCAGCCGACGGTGCTCGGCGAGTTTGCGCGGCTCACGCAGGTGTTTTGGAATCTGCTCAAAAACGCGATCAAATTTTCCGGCCCGCAGGGAGAGGTGCGCATCTCCACGGGCAACGATGGCGACGCCCTGATCGTGGAAATCCGCGACGCGGGCGCGGGCATCGAGCCGGAACGGTTGGCGGGAATTTTCGGCGCCTTTGGCCCCATCAAGCCGGCCCCCACAGCCACGGGGCTGGGGCTCGGCCTGGCCATCACGCGCGCCATCGTCGAAGCGCACGGCGGCCACATCCGCGCGACGAGCGATGGCAAGGGGCAGGGCGCGCTCTTCCGCATCTGCCTGCCCACGACGGCGGCGACCACGCTGCCCGCCAAAGCGTCACCCGCCGAAAGCGGCGCGCCATTCCGCGGCAAGACCATCCTCGTCGTCGAAGATCACGAAGACACCCGCCGCGTGCTTTCTCGCGCGTTGCGGCGCAAAGGCTACGGCGTCACGGTGGCCGGAAGCGTGGAGGCGGCAGTCGAGCAATTCACCGGCTCGCGCGCCGATCTCGTGATCTGCGACATCGGACTGCCCGACGGCACCGGCTGGGATCTCATGGAGAAGCTGCGCCCGCACGGCCCGGTGCGCGCGATTGCCGTGAGCGGTTACGGCATGACGCACGACGTGGAGAAGAGCCGCGAAGTGGGCTTCCTCGAGCACCTCACCAAGCCGCTCGACTTTCCGCGCCTCGAGCAACTCATCCGCGAAATCCTCGCCGCGCCGAAGGTCAGCGCGTAGCGCGTGGCGCAGGCTTCCAGCCTGCGGCAGTTCCGCAGGCTGGAAGCCCGCGCCACGCTCATCGCTCGACGGCCCCATGCCATCTCGAGTAGCACACCGAAGTCATGGACCCGACAGCCGAAAACGGACCGCCGCATCGTTCGCATGACAGGCCCAACTCCGCGGCCCGCTCCACGCTGAGCACGCTCATTCTCACCGCCGCGGTGCTCTCCTGGCTCGGTGCGGTGATTTGCTTTCTGCTCCTGCAGAAACACACCGGACTCCGAGGCCTGTTGTGTCCGGCGCAAGCGGGATGTGAGGCCGTACTGGCTAGCAGATACTCCGCGCTCTTCGGCATCCCGCTGTCGTGGTTTGGCGTCGCGCTTTATCTCACGACCCTCGCGCTTTCACTGAGCGCCTCCGCCACTCGATCGCCGCCCGTGCGGCTCTGGCTCTTGAATGCCGCGGTATGGCTCATCGTGGTCGGCGCGAGTTTCTCGGGCCTGCTCATGGTTGTTCAATTCGCAGTCCTTCACGCCTTCTGCATCCTCTGCACGGCCTCCGCGGTGGTGATGGGCGCGCTCCTCTTTACCGCACTGCGAGCGGAACGGCGCGCGGCCGCCGAGAGCTTCGTTGGTTCCCGCCCGGAGGCTGTCGCTCTCGCCACCGTCGCGCTGATTTCCAGCATCGTATTGGCGAGCAATGCGATCGTCGCTTCCGATGAAACAGTCGCGGTCGTCGATGGTCAGCGATTTACCAGGACACAAATGGAGGCCGACATCGGCGCGCAACTTCATCCCCTCCATCGGGCGATCCATTTGTTGGAAACCGAGTGGCTGAGAAAGAAGGTCGATGACGCGCTGCTCAGTGCGGAAGCGGCCCGGCAGCACATCGGTGTGGAGGAGTTACTCGCGGCCGCAGCTAACTCGGAGGCCCGAATTTCGTTACTCAACGAGATCGCAAAGAGCCATCGCGTGCAGGTGCTCCTCGCGCCGCCGAAAGTAAGAGTGCTCAATATCGACTTGGCCACCGCGCAGACATCCGGGCCGCGCGACGCAAAGGTGCAACTCGTCGTCTTCTCCGATTTCCAGTGCGAGTTTTGCAGCCGACTGGCGCCCGTGCTTCAGCGCGTGCGCGAGGATTTCCCGCGCGATGTGTTAGTCGGTTATCGTTACTTTCCGCTCGAGACTCACCCGCGCTCTTACCCCGCCGCCATCGCCGCGCAATGCGCCGCGGAGCAGGGCGCGTTCTGGCAATATCACGACAAGTTATTCGCAGAAGGCGGCGATCTCGGCGACGCGAAGTTACTCTCGATCGCGACAGCATTGGGCTTGGATCAAAAGCGTTTTCAGGAATGCCGGAATTCCGACATGCCGAGGAAAATAGTGGAAGCCAGCCACAAGGATGCCGTGGAGTGCGGCCTCGAAGGCGCGCCTGCCTTGTTCCTCGACGGGAGGCTCATCGGCGGAGTGGTGGATTACAAAATTCTCGCGCGGAAAATCAGGGAGCGGTTGCAAGCGGCGAGAGGAAATTGAGCCCAAGGAGAGCTCGAGGGGACCACGGGCCTTGTGCTCAAAGCCGGTCACTCAACTTTCCCCGCACATACTCCTCCACCGCCGCCTGCCACGGACGCGGCGTGAGGCCGGTGAGCCGCTGCAGCTTCTCCGTGGACATTGCGCTGTAGGGCGGGCGGCGCGCGATGAAGGCGGCGATGTCTGCCATCTTGAGCGGCGCCACCACTCGGGCTTGGAGCGGCGCGCCTCCGGCCGCCGCGCAGTCGAGAGCCGCCTGGCCGTAACGTTGCCAGGTGCATTCGCCGGCGTTGCAGAGATGCAGCGCGCCGCCCTCTTTCACCTCGCGGAGAAACGGCCTCAGGAGCCGCGCGCAGTCGAGGGTGTAAGTGGGCACCGCGATCTTGTCGGCGATCGCATCCACCTGCGGGCCGGCCAGCGCGCGCTTGAGGATCGCGTCGATGAAGCTCGGCCGGTCCGGACCGAAGACCCACGACACGCGCACCACGAGATGCCGCTCGGACACTTCGAGCAGCAGTGTCTCGCCCGCGCGTTTCGATGCGCCATAGATGCTGATGGGCTCGGCGGGATCCTCCTCGGTGTAAGGCGTGGTCTTCGCGCCATCGAAGACGTAGTCGGTGCTGATGTGCAGCGCACGCGCGCCTTTGCTCGCGGCGATCTCGCCGAGCGTTTGCACGGCCAGGGCATTGATGCGGTGGGCTTCGTCAGGATGCGTTTCGCAGCGATCGACATTGGTCTGCGCGGCGCAATTCACGAGCACATCGAAGTCCAGCGGCTCGAGCACCGCGCGGATCTGCGCGTCGTTCGCGAGGTCGAGGCCGGCGCGCGGGAAGCCCGTCGCGTTTTCACCCGCCGCCCGCCACTCGCGCAAAAGCGCAGCGCCGAGACGGCCGCCGCTCCCGACGATGACCACGCGCGGCGCGCTCACGCTTTCTTGAGCAGCGGTTCCCACCACGCGCGGTGGTGCACATACCAGTCGATGGTCTCGAGAATCCCCTGCTCGTGCCGATGCCGCGGCTTCCACTCGAGCTGCGCGTGCGCCTTCGAGGAGTCGATGGCGTAACGCCGATCGTGACCGAGCCGGTCGGGGACAAACTGAATGAGACTCTCGGGCTTGCCGAGATGGGCGAGGATGGCTTTGACCACGTCGATGTTCCGCATCTCGCCATCGCTGCCCACATTGTACACTTCGCCCGGCCGGCCGTTGAGCATGGCGGCAAAGACGGCGGCGCAGTGATCTTCCACGTGAATCCAGTCGCGCACGTTGAGCCCGTCGCCATACACGGGCAGCGGCAGGTCGCGCATCGCATTCAAGATCATGAGCGGGATCAGTTTTTCCGGAAATTGAAACGGCCCGTAGTTATTCGAGCAGCGCGTGACCACGACTTCCTGGCCGTAAGTGTGATGGTGCGCGAGCGCGACGAGATCGGCGGAAGCCTTGCTCGCGGAATACGGCGAGCTCGGAGCGAGTGGCGATTGCTCGGTGAATTTTCCCTCCGCGCCGAGCGAGCCGTACACTTCATCGGTGGAGACCTGGAGAAAGCGCCGCACGCCGTGGCGCCGCGCGCAATCGAGCAGCACCGCGGTGCCGAGCACGTTGGCATGCACGAAAGCTTGCGGCCCCGCGATGCTGCGATCGACGTGCGATTCGGCGGCAAAATTCACGACCGCGAAGAACTGATGCTTTTCAAAGAGCGCATTCATCTTCGCCGTGTCGGCAATGTCGGCCTGGTAGAATTCGTACCGCTCGCCGTAGGTGCCCGCGACGCCGTCGAGGTTGGCGAGATTGCCCGCGTAAGTCATCGCGTCCACGTTGGTAATCATCTCGGGCCCGTAGTGAGCGAGGATGTGACGGATGAAATTGCTGCCGATGAACCCGCAACCGCCGGTAACTAGGAGACGCATGGGCGGCGGTTGTAGCAGCGGCGAATGGGGAGCGCCACAGGGAAAGTCGAATGACGAATGACGAATGACGAATGACGAAATTCCGGGCGAATCCATCATTCGTCATTCGTCATTCACCCTCTTCTCCAGCGCCCGCTGTCTGTCGCGCTCCAGAGCGTAGCGCTCGGCGAGCTTTGCGCGCGGGCGCACGGCTCTCCCGATGTGGGGCTCGGGCTCGGGAAAGCCGAGTTTTTCCAGAACCAAAATCGCGGCACCGCGGATCGAGGCTTCCATCTCGGCGTGCGGATGAATCGTGTGCCCGAGCACATCGGCGAGGCGTTGGAGCGAAGAGGGAGAGCGCTGGATGCCGCCGCTGACGATGAATTTCGGAGCGTTCTCGTCGAGCTCAATGATCATCTCGGCGATGCGCGCGAGACGGTGATAGGTGGCCTCGGTCACGGCCTGCAGAATGTCCAGCGCCGTGGTGTGCTGGTTGATTCCGTGGATCACGCCGGTCGCGTTGTCGTTCCAGGTCGGCGCGCGTTCGGCGGTCCACGAGGGCAGCACGGTGAGGCCGTGATCGGGACTGGCGCGCTTCTCGAGCGCGGCCTCGATCGCGGCGTCATCGCCGAGTTTCAACTCGCGCACGCACCATGCACGGAGATTGCCGGCATTGCTCACCGCGCCGCCGACCAGGAAGCGCCGCGCATCCACGCGGTAGCAGGAAAGGCCGAGCGGCGCGCGCACTCCGGTGCGGCCTTCGCGCATCACGCGCAGAGCGGCGCTCGTGCCGACATTGATGGCCGCGAGTCCGGGCCGCGTGGCGTCGGAGCCGAGGTTGCTGGCCGCGCCATCGCCGATGCCGGGAAACCACGGCACACCTTTGAGCTCGGGAAACTGTGCCGAGAGCCGGCCGCCCACGGGCGTGGGCTCGTCGCTCACCGGCTGGAGTTGCTCTGCGGCGACGCCGCTCGCTTTCAGGAGCTCGGCATCCCACGCGAGCTTCGCGGGATTGAAAAGGCCGGTGCCGGTGGCCATGCCGATGGCACAGTGCGCCTCGCCCGCAAGCGTGAGCTGGAGCCATTCCGCGGGCGACATCCATCGCTTGACGGCGGAAAATTTCCGCGGCCCCGAGCGTCGCAGCCAGCGCAGTTTCGCCGGCCAGAAGGAGGCGCGCAGCATGCAGCCGGTGCGTGCGTGCGTTTCTTTTTCGGAAAACTTTTTGCGCAATTCCGCGGCATCGTCGCGGCACCTCGCGTCGGCCCAGGTGAAGATGCGCGTAAGCGCCGCGCCGCGCGCGTCGCAGCCGAGCAGGCTGTGCCAGAAGCAAGAGACGCCGATGCCCGCGATGCCCCGGCCGCGCAGCGCGGCATCGGCGCGGCGGGCGCGCAAGGTCTGCTGAATGCAATGCACCACCGCGCCGAGCAGCACGGGCGGATCGAGTTCCGCCCCGCCATCCGCCGTCACGAGGAGCGGATATTTTTCCTGCGCAGTTGTGCCGGCCACGCACCGCGCGCGAGCGTCGAAGAACGCCGCGCGCGTGGAGCTGGTGCCGATGTCGAGTGCGAGGATGAGGTCCGTGTCCATCGTCGCCAAAGCAAGCAGCAACCGGCACGCATGAACGAGAAAATTTGCCGCGCGTGTCGGCGAGCCATTTCCTACCGGGCGATCCAGCCGCGACGGCGGTATTCGAGCCAGCCGATCTGCTCGTGCATCCACAGCGCGATCAATTCAAAACCCGCGTAGCCGGGTGGTCGGAAGCGGAAAAGTTGCGCCGGCTCGCTCGGGTCGGTCATGAAATTGCACGCAGCCGGCACCACTTCCACGCCGGCGGTGCGAAAGGTCGCCGCCGCGCGCCGCATGTGGCGGGCGGAGGTGACGAGCAGCACGCGCCGCCAGCCGCGCGATGCGGCGAGCGCTTGCACGCGCAGGGCTTCGTCGTGCGTGTCGTTGCAAGGGGCGAGCGCTACGATCTCCGCGCCGGTGAGGTGCCGGAGGGTGAGGGCATTTTTTACAGACTCCGATTCGATCTTCTCCTCGCCATCCTCCCACACGCGCGAGCCGCCGATGCAGAGCACAGGCGCTTTGCCGAGCCGCACGAGTTCCAGCGCCATCACAATGCGATCTCCCGCCGCGGTGAGATGGAGGCCCGCGACCTCATGCCGGGAAGGATCGAAGGCGCCGCCGAGCAGCACCACGGCATCGCACGCAGGAAGAGCTTCGGCTTTCACATCCATGTAAGGCCGCTCGAGCGCACGTACCAGCGCGAGCGGCAGATTGCTTCCGCCGATGACGAAGATGAAGAGCGCCAGCGCGCCGACGATCGCGGCGGTGCGCAGCCGGCGCCGCCACAGCAGGCCGAACGTGAGCGCAATGAGCGCGAGCCACACGAGCCCGATCGGCTCGAGCAGCACCAGCGTCCAGCGCGACGCGAGCCAGAGCAGATAGTCGATCATTCGATGAGCACTCCCACGATGGCCGTCATGAGGTAGCACGCGAGCAGCCCGGCAAACATCGAGCGCAGACCGAGCCGCGCGAGATCGTGCCGGCGCTCGGGCGCCAGCGCGCCGATGCCGCCAATCTGGATGGCGATGCTCGAGAAATTTGCGAAGCCGCACAGCGCGTAACTGGCGAGCGTGATCGAGCGCTCGTCGAGCTGGCTGGGATGCGCGCTCACGAAATTCGAGAGATCCAGGTAGCCGACGAATTCATTGAGCACGATGCGCTCGCCGAGCACCTGGCCGACTACGGCGCAATCCCGCGCCGGCACACCCATGAGCCAGGCAAAGGGCGCGTTGAACCAGCCGAGCACGGTTTGCAACGTGAAAGGCGCGGCCACTCCGCACGCGTGCTGAAGCCAGAGGAAGAGCGCATTGAAGAGCGCGACCACGGCGACGAAGGCGATGAGCATTCCCATCACGTTAATGGCCAGCATCACTCCTTCGCCCGCGCCGCGGCACAGCGCGTCGATCGAATTCGCGTCCGTGCTTTCCACGGCAAAGCGATGGCGCGCGCCCGTCTCGCTCGGCTCGGTCTCGGGGAACATGACCTTGGCCATGAGCAAGCCCGCCGGCGCGCCGAGCACGGAGGCGGTGATGATGTGCCCCGCGCTCATCGAGGGCAGGCCCGCATAGACCACCATGACGCCGGTGGCGATGGTCGAGAAACCGGTAGTCATGAGCGCCATGATCTCGCTCTGCGTCATCCGAGCGAGGTAAGGCCGGATGAGCAGCGCGGCTTCGGTCTGGCCCAGAAAGATATTGCTCGCGCCCGCGAGGCTCTCGCTGCCGCTGGTGCCCATCGCCCGTTGCATCACCCACGCCATCGCCGCCACCACGCGCTGCAGCACGCCCCAGTGGTAGAGGAGCGCGGAGAGCGCGGAGATGAGGATGATGGTCGCGGAGATCGAGATGGCGAAGACAAAGGCATTCGCGCCGAAAACCGCGGCGAGCTGCTTGGGATCGGCGAGCGGCCCGAAGACCATCTTGGCGCCTTCATTGGAGAAGATGTTGAGTTGATCGACCACGCGTTGCGCGCCGGCAAAGATGCCCGCGCCGACGGGCGTCTTCAAAATAAAGAGCGCGAAGAAAAATTGCAGCGCCACGCCCCAGAGCACGGCACGCCACGGAAAGCGGCGGCGGTTATTGGAAAACGCCCACGCGATGGCGATGAGCAGGACGAGCCCGAGCGCGCTCGTAAGTCGGGGAAGCATTTGCGCGCAGAGGAGCAGAGACAGAGGAATGGGGACAACGGAATTTTTTTGAAGGTCCACGGAATACACGGAAAGCACGGAAGAAGAGGGCTCCGCTTCCGTGTATTCCGTGGACAACTCTTCACGCTGCCTCGCCGACAGAAAATCCCGTTGCCGGTCCGGCGCGAGATTCGTAAGTTGCCCGCCTTCATCCCATGAGCACCGCCACTGCCTCTCCGCCCCCCGCCACGAAACTCAACCAGCTCGAAACTCTCAAGAAGCTTACCAAAGTGGTCGCGGACACGGGTGACTTTGAGTCGATGCGCGAATTCAAGCCGCAGGACGCGACCACCAATCCCTCGCTCATCCTGGCCGCCGTGACCAAGCCGCAATACGCGCACATGGTCGACGAGGTCGTCGCCACGCAGCGTAGCGGCGGCCTCACCGGCTCGAAGCAAGTCGAGGACATCATCGACCATGTGCTCGTCGCCTTCGGCCTCGAAATCCTGAAGATCGTCCCCGGCCGCGTCTCGACGGAGACCGATGCGCGGCTCTCTTTTGACACCGCGGGTTCCATCGCCAAGGCGCGCCAGCTCATCGCGCTTTACGAAGCGGCCGGCATCTCGCGCGACCGAGTGCTCATTAAGATCGCCTCGACGTGGGAAGGCATCAAAGCCGCCGAGGCGCTCGAAAAAGAAGGCATCCACTGCAATCTCACGCTGCTCTTTTCACTGCCTCAAGCCATCGCGTGCGCGGAGGCGAAAGTGCAACTCGTCTCGCCCTTCGTCGGTCGCATCCTCGATTGGTGGAAGGCCGCGACGAAGAAAGACTACGCGCCGGCGGAAGATCCCGGTGTCGTCTCGGTGACGCAGATTTTCAACTACTACAAAAAATTCGGCTACCGCACCGAGGTCATGGGCGCGAGCTTCCGCAATAAGGGCGAGATCACCGAACTGGCTGGCTGCGACCTGCTCACCATCAGCCCGGCCTTGCTCGGCGAACTGGCCGCCTCCGACGAGCCACTGCCCCGCAAACTCAATGCCGGAGCCGCTTCCGCGCTCGACCTCGAGCAAGTGCATCTCGACGAAAAAGCGTTCCGCTTTCAACTCAACGAAGACGCCATGGCGACGGAAAAAACGGCGGATGGCATCCGCAAATTCGCCGCCGACATTGTGAAGCTCGAGCAGGTCATCGCGGGGAAGGTGTAGCGGCGGCGTCCTCGCCGCCGGTGGTTCCAGCGGCGTCTTCGCCGCTCGGCCCGCACTTCAGCCGACGACGTACGCGGCGAGACGCCGCGTGAACTTCCTGCGACCTGGACGTCGCAGCTACGAGACGCGCGTCATCCATTCATCCGCGAAAGTTCCCCTCAAAACTTCACAGTCTCCTTGTGCGTGAGCGGCACGAGTTTCGCGATGAAGTCTTTGATCTCCTCGTCGGCCGCCTTTTCGCCGATGCCGTCGGGACGCAGATTGTCGGTGAGCGTCGCGGCCACCGTCACGAAGGCCCAGCGCTGATTGTAGCCCTTGGTGAGGCGGTCGGTGGTGTCGATGAGGTTCCGCATGAAGTGCGAATCGGTCACCGTGTCGTAGCCGACAAACCAGTAATAATCGAGGTTGCGCACCATGAAGGACTGGCCATCGGCACCCGCGACCGGCTTGCCCTCGGTGTCGCGAGCCGCGCGTGCGTTGGAGAGCCGCGTGGTGCGCAGCGTGCCGCGGCCGGGCACCGCGACGGCAATCTTGCTGGAGCCGGCGATCGTCCAGCCTTGCGCGGGCAGGCACCACTCGGGCCGGTGGATGCTGGTGTTCATGTCGTGCCCGGCAAGGACGATCGAGGCGAGGATCTCGTCGCCGCGCGCATTGGTGTAGAGCTTGCGCGAAAATTCCGTCTCGCGGCCCAGCCCGCCGATCTCTCGATCCGAGATCTCCACGTCGCGGCCGAACCATTTTCCGCCGACCATCTTCGGCAGATTCATGTCGATTCCCACGGGCTGCACGATCTGATCCCGCGGCAGCAGGAAGACCGTGCTCATGCCCGCGAGCAGCGTGGCCAGCAGGATGGCGAGCCGGCTAGTAGTCATACGAGATGGTGCTGGAAGGTTTGTCGGCGGGCTTGGCTGGCGCCGGAGCCGCGAGCACTTCGGGCGTCATCGCGGTGGCGGCCACGTGGTGCCAGTCGAGATTCACGAGCCGGCTGAAGCCCGTCATCGCCAGCAGCGCGATCGGAAAAAACAGAAAGCCCGAGTAGTCGTGGTAAAGGCCGCCGGCGATCTCGGGGTCGATGAACTTTGCAAAAAGGATGACGGTGAAAAGCCGGCCCACATTGCCAATGACGGCGAAGAGCAGCGAGCAGGCGAAAACGACGAGCTTCTTCCAAATCTCGCGCTGCGTGAGGTGGACATAGACTGCCGTGATCATGCTCATGGCCGCGAGCGAACGGATGCCGCTGCAGCCCTCGGCGATTTCAAAATTGAAGCTGCCGTCGCGCGCCGTGAGCGTGGTGCCGATGGCCTGGACCTTGATGCCCACTAGCTTTGCGAGCAACTCGATGGCGCCGGTGATCACAAACTGCAGCCGGAAAGTCGCCTGCTCGAGCGCCGCCACCGGGATCATGAAGAGCAGAAACACGCAGGGAAAAAGAACGACGCGCGCGACCCGCGGCCCCCACAGATAAAGCGTGGCGCCGTAGAAAAGAAACGGCAGCGCGACGAGCGCCATGCGTGGCTGGAGGCAGCGCGCGCCGAGCACGAAAAGCACGATGCCAAGTGCGACCCAGCACATGCCCCAGCGCGAGCCGTTCTTTGGCGCAGCCTGAATCAGCGCGCGATGATGCCACGCGAGATACAGCGCGACGGGCGCGACAAAGAATCCGTAAAATTGTTCGCCCGACGGGTTCCACGCCGCAAAAGCCCAGTGCAGCAGCGACTGCGCGCCGTTCACCCAGATGGGTACGAAGCAGTAAAACCAGAGGCCCGTCGCGAGACATGCCGCGAGCAGCGCCGCGGGCAGAGGCTTCTCTCCACACCAACGCACGAGGCGAGAGCACGCCTCGCCAAAGCTCATGGGCGCTGGGATGGACGAGGTCTCGGAGGGCATGGCGGCGGAGTCTAGGCGCAATTCCGCGGCGGGCAAAGTTGAAGATTTCAGCCGGAGACGGCATCCTCCGCGCACTGTGCCCGAAGACCCGTCCATCCCGTGTTTCAATGTCCTGGGCGTCGCGATGAGTGCCATGGACCTGCGCGCCGCCGTGGCCGCGATCCTTCGCGCCGCGCGCGAACGGCGCAAAGGCTACATCTGCGTGACCGGCGTGCATGGTGTGATCGAGGCGCAGAGCGACGCGGCTTTTCGGCGCATCTTGAATCGCGCGTTTCTCAACACCACCGACGGCATGCCGCTGGTGTGGCTCGGCAGACACTTCGTGGGACCGGAAGTCGAGCGCGTGTATGGACCGGACTTGATGCTCGAAGTTTTCAAAGCCACGCAGCGCGCGGAGTTCCGTCATTTTTTTTACGGCGGCGCGCCGGGTGTGGCGGAAGATTTGAAAGCGAAACTCGAAGCGCGTTTCCCGGGCGTGCAAATCGTGGGAACGCACACGCCGCCATTTCGTCTTCTCAATTCCGGCGAAGAGAATACGCTCGCCGAGCAGGTGCGCGCGGCGAAGCCCGACCTCATGTGGATCGGCCTCAGCACGCCGAAGCAGGAGCGCTTCATGGCTGCGTATTTGCCGCGGCTCGATGTGACGCTCATGACGGGAGTCGGCGCCGCCTTTGACTTCCACTCCGGCCGCGTGCAGCAGGCGCCACGCTGGATGCAGCGCTCGGGCCTAGAGTGGTTCCACCGCTTGTGCAGCGAGCCGCGCCGGCTCGGCAGGCGCTACCTCGTGAATAATCCGCTCTTCCTCTGGCGCATCGCGCAGCAGTTGCTCGGCACGAGGCACTATCCGCTTGAAGACTCGCCGCCGACGTAGAGAGTGGCCGCTCGTTTTCCCCAACTCGTCATGAAAAAAAAACTCGTCTGCGGCGCCGGCGGCTTCATCGGCGGCCATCTCATCGCGGAGTTGCGCCGGCAGGGCCACGCTCTCCGCGCGGTCGATAAGAAGCCGCTCGCGGAGTGGTATCAGCGGTTCGATGACGTGGAAAATTTGCAGCTCAATCTCGAGCACCTCGCCGCGTGCGAGCAGGCGGTGGAAGGCTGCGAAGTCGTCTATAATCTCGCCGCCGACATGGGCGGCATGGGCTTCATCGAACTCAACAAGGCGCTCTGCATGCTCAGCGTCCTCATCAACACGCACCTGCTTCTGGCGGCGAAAAAATTTGGCGTCGCGCGTTTCTTTTTCTCCTCGAGCGCGTGCGTCTATAACGCCGACAAACAGCGCGATGCCAACGTCACCGCGCTCAAGGAAGAAGACGCCTACCCCGGCCTGCCCGAGGACGGTTACGGCTGGGAGAAACTTTTCAGCGAGCGCATGTGCCGGCACTTCCGCGAAGACTTCGGCGTCGAGACGCGCGTGGCCCGTTACCACAATGTCTATGGCCCACACGGCACCTACGACGGAGGCCGCGAGAAAGCGCCCGCCGCCGTCTGCCGCAAGGTGATCGCCGCCCGGCTCTCGGGAAAAAAGGAAATCGAAATCTGGGGCAGCGGCACGCAGACGCGCAGCTTCATGTTCATCGACGATAGCGTGAAGGGCACGCAGATGCTGACGGAGAGCGACTTTGTGGAGCCCATCAATATTGGCAGCAGCGAGCTGGTCTCCATCAATGAACTCGTGGATATCGTCGAAGCCATCGCCGGCGTGAAGCTCGAGCGCCGTTACAACTTGGGCGCGCCGAAAGGCGTGAACGGCCGCAACTCCGACAACGCGCTGATCAAAAAAATCTTCGGCTGGGAGCCGGGCACCAAGCTGCGCGACGGCATGGAAAAAACCTATCGCTGGATTCACGACGAGATGCGCGGCGGCGGCACGTCGGTGGTCAATCGTTCGTAGCTGCGACGTCCCCGTCGCAGGAAGTTCCCGCGGCGTCCTCGCCGCGATCCCCGCTCCCGCGGGGCGAGGGCGCCGCTGGCACTTCCTGCGACGAGGGCGCAGCAGCTACCCACTGCGCAAGTTCCTTGGCGGAGTAAGTGACGATGAGATCCGCCCCGGCGCGTTTGAAAGCGGTCATGGTTTCCAACAGCACGGCTTTCTCATCGAGCCAGCCGGCAGCGGCCGCGGCTTTGAGCATCGCGTACTCGCCGCTCACGTGATAGGCGGCGACGGG
>JBBRXP010000145.1:0-15294 GCA_038238555.1 Chthoniobacterales bacterium
GGCGATTTCACTCGCGGCGCGCCGGCGTGGAAGGAGGCGCTGTGGCTCGGCGCAAAGTGCCTTTTCTTCGATACCGTGCTGCCGTGGCCGTCGGCTTTGCGCGTGGCGCTGCTGCGCGCGTTTGGAGCGAAGATCGGCGCGCGCGTGGTTATCCGCGCCAAAGTGAACATCTCCTTTCCGTGGCGGCTCGCGCTCGGCGACGACGTGTGGCTCGGCGAGGAAGTGATGATCCTGAGTCTCGCCCCCGTGACCATCGAGGCGAGCGTGTGCATCTCGCAGCGCGCGTTTCTCTGCGCGGGGTCCCATCGCTTCAGTGCGGCGAAGTTCGATCTCGTCACCAAGCCCATCTTCATCCGACGCGGCTCGTGGATCGCGGCGCAGGCATTCATCGGCGCGGGAGTCGAGATCGGCGCGGGCAGCGCGGTGAGCGCCGGGAGTATCGTGCTCGATAACGTGCCGCCGGGTTCTTTGGCGCGCGGAAATCCAGCGGCAGTGGTGCGGAAAGTTGAGAGTTGAGTGGCCCCGCCCGTGCGCTTTCTTTTTCTCAATCAGTACTTCCCGCCCGATCCCGCGCCGACGGGCATCCTTTTCCGGGAACTCGCCGACGCGCTCGAGGCCGATGGGCACGCGGTGGATTTTGTCGCGGCGCGCCAGGATTATCGAGCCGGACAGCGGAAGGGCGGGCGCTTGCTGCGCGAGATATGGGCACTGCTGCGGATGCTCGGCGATTCACTTTTTAGGAAGCGGCCGGACGTGTTGATCTCCGGAACCTCGCCGCCGTGTTTGCTCGTCGTCGCCACGCTTGCCGCGGCGTGGCACCGCGCGCGTTCTTTTCACTGGATCATGGACATGTATCCGGAGATCGCGGTGGCCCTCGGCGAAGTGCCTTCCGGGTTTCTGCACACGGTGCTCGGCGGCATCCTGCGCTGGTGCTACCGCCGCTGCGATGGCGTGGTGGCGCTCGACGCCGACATGGCGGCCCACGCGCGCCGACATGGCATCGAGCCCACCATCATTCGCCCGTGGGTCGCCGCTCCCTTGCTCGAAATCCTCGCCCGCGCGCACGGAGAACCTGCCGCGGAGTGGACGTGGATTTACTCCGGCAATCTCGGGCGCGCGCATGAGTGGGAGACGCTGCTCGCCGCACAATCTTCGCTGGAAGCAGGCGGTGCGGACATCTGGCTGCTTTTCCAAGGCGGCGGTCCGGCGTGGCCCGCCGCGCAAGCCCGAGCGCGGAAGCTTGGGCTGAAGCATTGCGAGTGGCGGCCTTACGTGGAAGCGGAAGAATTGCCCGCGTCGCTTCTGCGCGGCCAAGTGCTCGCCGTCACTCAATTGCCCGCCGTGCAGGGCCTGTTGTGGCCGAGCAAACTCGCACTTCTCCTCGGTCTCCCGCGCCCCCTTCTCTGGATTGGACCGACGGATGGCGCGATCGCACAGATGCTGCGTGTGTTGCCGCACGCGGGAATCTTTGCACCGGGAGACGCCGCGCCGCTCGCCGACTGGCTGCGTGCGCGGAGACATTCGCTGACTTCCCGCGTTGCGCCGCTCGAGCCGGCGGCGCACCGCACCGCGGCCATCGAGGCATGGAAGGGCTTGCTCCTCGCGGAGCGGACCTGGCGAGGGAGCCGCTCCGCGGCTCATGGCGACCGGAGTGTCGCCTCTCCTTGAGTTGCTGCGAGTGAGGAGCGGCGATTTGCAATCGCCGACCCACGCTCACTTCGCGCAGCGAACCATTCCTATTAGGGCTCCGCGACAGCGGTTGGTTCGGCGGTTGCAAACCGCCGCTCCTTGGATTGGCTCCGTTCGACTTTTCTCCGCCTTTGCAAGTCCGCGTCGCGCGGCCTACGCTGCGCACCTATCCCATGAAGAAGTTTCTCCTCCGGCTTTGCATCCTCGGCGCGCTTGGCGGCGTCGCTTATTACGCCAGCCAGCGGTGGCCGGACAAAGTGCTTTTCTGGAAGACCGCGGAGAAGACGGACGCCACCAAGAAAATCGGGCGACCCACAACAGCGGTCGTCGCCGCGCGCGACATCAGCTTTGCCATCACCGCCGCGGGCGAGATCACTCCGGCGGAGCAAGTCTCCGTGCGCCCCGAGATCAGCGGGCGCATCGATGAGTTGCCTGTGGATATCGGCGACAAGATCAAGAAAGGGCTGGTCCTTTTCACGCTCGATGACACCGATCTGCAGACCGAAAAATCCCAGCGACAGATTGAGATCGAAGGCTCGAAGCTCCTGGTCGCCGGCTCGCGGCTGGCGGCGGAGAAAATGGAACTCACCTTCAAGCGCACCCAGGAGTTGGCGGAGGGAAAGCTCTTGTCGCAGGAGGTATTTGACAACACGCGGGTCGAACTGGATGTCGCCAGAAACGGCGTCGAGATCGCCGGCAATAATCTGGAGCGCGCCCAGAAGGCGCTGCAAATCGTCGAGGACAAGCTGGCCAAGACCAAGATCACCGCGCCTTTTGACTGCACCATCCTCACGCGGCCCGTGTCGGTGGGGCAGGCGGTGTCGGGCGCCAGCGGCGTCAATAGCGGCACCGAAGTGCTCACCATCGCGGACCTCGGCGAGCTCATCATCAACGCGCATATCAACCAGGCAGACGTGACGCGGCTGAGCGTGAACCAGCGCGTGCAGATCGAGGTGGAAGCGGTGGCCGGGCTCAAGCTCTTTGGCCGGCTCGACCGCATCGCGCCGCAGGCCACCATCCGCAATGGGATCAAGGGATTTGCCACGCGCATCATCGTGAAGAACGACGAGAAATCCGGCGTGCGCCCCGGCATGACCGCCAATCTCACCATCCCGTTGCAGGCCGCCGACAACGTGCTGGCCGTGCCGCTCGCCGCCGTCTTCACCGACCAGGGCGACCGCTTTGCCTACGTGCAGCAGGGCGAAAAATTCGCGCGCGTGCCCATCCGCATCGGCGTGACCGACTACGATTACGCGGAAGTAACCGGCGGCCTGGAAGGCGGCGAAACCGTCTCGCTGGTGACGCCCGCCGAAGAAACAGGCAAAGCCCAGCAAGCCTTCGGCGCCGCGGCCAAGGGCGGAAAACCCGCCACCGGCAAAGGCAGCGGGAGCAAGGGAAGTTCCGGCAAAAGCGGGAGCAGTGGACGGTCGGGGTAGGGAATGACGAATGACGAATGACGAGAGTGACGCGAACGGATGATTTCGTCATTCGTCATTCGTCATTCGTCATTTCCCTCCCCGCCATGGCCCTCATCGAACTCCGCTCCGTTAGCAAAATCTACCATCTCGGTGGCGAGGAAATCCGCGCGCTCGATAGCGTGGACCTCGACATCGAGGGCGGCGAATTCATCTCCATCATCGGCCCCTCCGGCAGCGGCAAGAGCACGCTCATGCACATCCTCGGGTGCCTCGATTCGCCGAGCCAGGGCAGCATCAAGCTCGACGGCACCGAGATTTCCACGGCCTCGATGCGCGACCTTGCCCGCATTCGCAATCGCAAGATCGGCTTCGTCTTTCAGTTCTTCAATCTGCTGCCGAAGTTGAGCGTGCTGCAAAATGTCGAGCTGCCGATGATCTACGCCGGCTGCGGCGCCCGCGAACGCCGCGACCGGGCGATGGACGCGCTGCGGCTCGTCGAGATGGACAACCGCGCGCGGCACCGGCCCATGCAACTCTCCGGCGGCCAGCAGCAGCGCGCCGCCATTGCCCGGGCGCTGGTCAACAGTCCGAAGATCGTCTTTGCCGACGAGCCCACCGGCAACCTCGACTCGCACACCGGCGAGACCATTTTGAAACTCTTTCATCAATTGAGCCAGGAAGGCCGCACCATCGCGCTCGTCACCCATGATCCCGAGATCGCGGCGGTGACTCCGCGCAAGATAGAAATCCGCGACGGCAAAATCGCCAAGAGTGTGGACGCGAAACTCGCCGGAGAGCAGGAAGGCCCGAAGTTTCGGATGGACCGATAGCGCGCCCTCTTGCTCGCGAGCGCGAGGCCGCTATCCTGCACGACATGAACACCGCCGCCGCTCGTGAGCCCTTTATCACCGAGGAAGAATATCTCGAGACCGAGCTCCGGAGCGAATTCAAGCGCGAGTATCTCGGGGGCGCCGTCTATACGATGTCCGGCGCGAGCGAGGCGCACAATATCATCGCGGCAAATCTTAGCGGGATGCTCTACGTCCGGCTCCGGGGCAAGGTGTGCCAGCCCTTCGGCTCGGACATGAAGGTGCGCCTGCTTCCGCTCGACAGCACCTATTACTACTATCCCGACGCGATGATCGCCTGCGATCCCACCGACTCCGGCCATGGCTGGCGCGAGCGGCCTTCGGCTCTCTTTGAAATCATCAGCGAGGACACTCGCCGGATCGACGAGCGGGAAAAGCGCTTCGTGTATCTCCAGCTTGCGACTCTCCAGGCTTACGTGCTCATCGAGCAGGATCGCGCGGAAGTGGTGGTCGTGCGGCGCGCGCCGGAAGGTTGGCAATCGGAAAAGCTGAGCGGTCTCGATGCGGTGGTGCGGCTGCCGGCGCTCGAGATCGAGCTGCCGCTTGCCGAGCTTTACGAGCGGGTGGAATTGTCGCGGTGATTTTCCGCTGCGCTTTATGAACTGGTTCAACGCGATCGCCGTCGGGTTGAAGGAAATCCTCGCGAATAAGTTTCGCTCCGTGCTTACCATGCTCGGAATCATCCTCGGCGTGTCGAGTCTCGTGGCCATGTCGGCGCTCACCAAGGGCATGGAGAATGGGATGAAGGAAGCGCTCATCGCCATCGGCGGGCTCGAAAAAGTGCGGGTCGAGGAGCAGGACATCCCGGTGTGGCAGCAGCACCTCGCCGATCAGGCCGTGGGCACGACCATGAGCGATGTCCACGCCCTCCTGCACAGCGCGCCGCTGGTGACCATGGTGGTGCCGGAGATGCGTTCCCGGAACATCACGATGACCAACGGCAGCAAGAGCATCAATCCGTGGAATTTCATCGGCACGTGGCCCAACGCCGTGGAACTCAATCTGCACGTGGTCGAATACGGGCGCATGTTCAACGAGCTCGACGACGAGAACGCGCGCAACGTCTGCGTCATCGGCACCGCCGTGCGCGACGCCCTCTTCGGCGCGCCCGAGCAAGTCGGGCGCGAGATTATTCCGGTGGGCGATTTCATCAACATCAACAGCCAGCGCTTCAAAATCATCGGCATGTTTGAGCACTACGAGAGCGAGCAGGACAAGAAGCTGCGCGCCTTGGCCAGCGAGAAGCCGCTCGAAAACAAGAGCGGCCCCGAGCGCAGCCGCGGCTACGGCAGCATGAGCGGGAGCAAGAGCAGCCATTCCTCCTCCGGCGGCAGCTTCGTCTTCGATCTCAAAAACAACACCGTCTATATCCCGCTCAATACGATGTGGCTGCGGTTTCGCGCCGCCACCGGCGCCTCGGGGAGCGCCTCCGGCAGTTCTTCTTCGAGCAGCAGCCGCAGCGCGAGCGGCAGCTCCCCGGCCACCACGCTGCTCAGCTCCGAATTCGTGCCCGACCCGCGCCTCTCTACGCTCTCCATCAAGATCGCCGACATCGACAAAATGGACGAGGCCCTCCAGCAGGCCAAGAACGTCCTCATGCACTCGCACAAAGGCATCGAGGACTTTTCCTTCCGCACCCAGGAGAACTGGAGCGAAGGCATCACCGTGGCCATCAGCAATGCGCGGATGAGCGGCGGCATCATCTCGGCCATCAGCCTGCTGGTGGGCGGCATCGGCATCATGAACATCATGCTCGCCAGCATCACCGAGCGGGTGCGCGAGATCGGCATCCGCAAGGCGATCGGCGCCACCTTCTTCGATGTCTTCACGGAGATCCTGGTCGAGAGCGTGGTTATCGCCATCCTCGGCGGGCTGGCGGGCCTCTTCGCCTCCTCGCTGCTCGTGCGGCTCCTCGTCGCCTTGTCTCCCAGCGAGAATACGCCCGTCATCACCGCCGAAGCCATGATCCTCGCCTTCGCCTTCAGCGTGGGCGTGGGCCTGCTCGCCGGCCTCTTCCCGGCCCTCAAAGCCGCGAAGCTCAATCCCATCCAGGCGCTGCGGTACGAGTAAGTTGAAAGTCGAGAGTCGAGAGTTAGGAACCGGGTTTGCAGCGCCGGAGGCGCGGCCCGGGATCCTCGGCCGCACGGCAGCGGGCCGCGCCACCATTGAAACGCTGCGACTCAATCGCGCGGATGCAGTGGCGGTGCGTGAACTCTTGCTGCAGGAGGGCGTCTATCCGGGTTGATCTGCGCCCATGTTCCTCCTCAACGCCATCCTCGTGGGCTTGCGCGAAATCTTTGCCAATAAATTCCGCTCGCTGCTCACCATGCTCGGCATCGTGCTCGGCGTGTCGAGCCTGGTGGCGATGGCGGCCATCGTGAAGGGCATGGAGAACGGGATGAAGGAGGCGATGATCGCGCTGGGCGGCCTCGACAAGGCCCTCACGCGCGAGGCGCCCGTGCCGACGTGGCAGAGCCATCTCGCCGATCAGGCGCCGGGCCGCACGCTGCGCGACGTGGAGGCCCTCCGGCGCAGTGCCCCGCTCATCCGCATGGTGTCGCCGGAGATGGCGCTGGAGAAGGCGATGATTACCCGCGGCGATGTCCGCGTAAAGCCTTCCGAGCTCGTAGGCGCGTGGCCTGTGGTGGTGGAGATGAATCTGCACGTGCTCGCACACGGCCGCTTTTTCACTCAGCTCGACGAGGAAAGCGCGAGCGCCGTGTGCGTCATCGGCACGGGCATTCGCGACGCGCTCTTTGGCTCGCCTGAGCAGCTCGGGCGCGAAGTGGTGCCGCTCGGTGAACACATCCAGATCAATGGGCAGACCTTCACCATCATCGGCATGTTTGCCCACTACGAGAGCGAGGCGGATCGCAAAAAGCGCGAGCATCCCGGAGCCGGGAAGCAGTACGCCGTCGCGCGCGGGCGCCCCGGCTATCGCAGCGCCAGCGGCGGGAGCGGCTGGGCCTTTGAGCGCAAAAACATGACCGCCTACATTCCGCTCAACACCATGTGGCTGCGCTTCCGAGCCGCCAGCGGGCTCGGTGGCATCCCCGATCCCACGCTCTCGGATATCGACCTGAAAGTGACCGACCTCGACCACATGGATGCCGCGCTGGCCCAAGCCCGCAACGTCCTGCTCTCCACGCACGCGGGCATCGAGGATTTTACCTTCGCCACGCAGGAGAATAACCTCGAGAGTATCAACCAGGCCATCCGCAATGCGCGGATGAGCGGCGGCATCATCGCGGCCATCAGCCTGCTGGCGGGCGGGATTGGCATCATGAATATCATGCTCGCGAGCATCACCGAGCGGGTGCGTGAGATCGGCATTCGCAAAGCGATCGGCGCCTCCTTCTTCGATGTCTTTACCCAGATACTCGTCGAGAGCACGGTCGTCGCCACCCTCGGGGGGCTGGTGGGCTTGTGCGCGTCGGGCGTGCTCGTGCAGGTGCTCGCCGCCGTGGCGGCGAGCGACAACACGCCCGTCATCACCGCCGACAGCATGCTCCTCGCCTTCAGCTTCAGCGTGGCGGTGGGCGTGGTCGCCGGACTCTTCCCCGCATTCAAAGCCGCGAAGCTCAACCCCATCCAGGCGCTGCGCTACGAGTAGATCGAGGCACGCCTACATCGCAGCCGGCGATGTCTCCCCGCCCGCCCAAGCGAGGCACACGAGCGCGACGAGGAAGTAGAGGAGATTATAAGCGGCGATGTCGTATTTCGCGGTGAGGCGCGAGCCGTAGGCGAGCACGAGGAAGACAAACAGAGAAAAAGTGAGCGTCCCCCGCAAGATCGTCTTGTTCTTCCGAAAAAACTCTCCGCTCAGAATGCTCGCGACGCAGCCGAGGAAGGCGGCGCTCTCGAGCGCGGCGAGGAAATAAAATGTCGAGGCGAGCCCGCCCGGAGCGTGCGCGAGCCAAGTAGGCTGGAATTGTTTGACGAACCATTCCGGCACGCCTTGCGACCACTTTAACCACGCGGCGAGACCGAAGGTCATCGCGAAGAAAAGTTGGATGGCGAGCCACCTCAAAGAGGTGAGTGAGAGCGGATTCATGCGGTGGCTTGGTGAAGGCTGCTCGCGTGGGAAGCGGGAGTGCGCAGATGGTCGAACACCGCGCGCTGCCACGAAGCGGGCGCGCGCAAGACATAGAGGACGAGGATCGTAAAGTAATGCAGCGTGGTGCGCCACGGGCCGTGCGCCTCGTAAGTGCGCGCGCTGGTGAGGATCGCGGGCCGCAACTGGCGCACGCGCCCGTGGCGATGCATCGCTTCATAAAAGCGCGCGTCTTCCATCAACGACACCGGGGGGTAGCCGCCGATCTTTTCAAAAACTTCGCGACGACAAAAGATGCCGTGATCGCCCAGCGAAATGCCGAAGAGATCGACGGCCACATTGCCGAGCGAATCACTCACGCGATAGATCAGCGGCGCGGCGGCCATCCGCAGGCGGAAGCAGCCGCCGGCCAGCGTGGGATCGCGGAGAGCCGCTCGCAGCGCGGCGGCGCAGCCATCGGGCAGCGTGGAATCGGCGTGCAGAAACCAAAGCGCCTCGCCGCGCGCGCAGGCCGCCCCGGCGTTCATCTGCGGGGCGCGTCCGCGCGGAGCGGTTGTGAAGATGCAGCCATGTTCGGCGCACAGCGCGCGCGCGAGTTCTCGCGTTCCATCGCGGCTGCCGCCATCGACGACGATGACTTCCGCGGATGGAGCGCGCGCACGGAGGTGCGGCAAGAAGGCGGGAAGGATGGGCGCTTCATCGAGCACCGGCACGATAATCGAGAGGTTCATCGCTTCAGCCGACGCCAGGCGGCGAGCGCTTCCGGCACTGCGAGAGGCACGGTGGCGAAGGTCGCGGCCGCGGCAAGCAGGCACCAAAAACAAAACGCCTTGTGCTTCACGGCTTGATCGACGGTGAGCCGCGCCGCTTGCATGGCGTCGAGGCCGGTCTTGGCGAGCAGCACGAGCGGGATCCACGGGTGCGTCCAAGCGCGATCTTTTCCGCCCATCGCGGCCAGGCCCATCGTGGCGGCGTAACTGCCGAGGCCGAGAAATGCGTCGGGCATTTGAAGTTGTGCGTAGGCCTCGTCGGAGGCGTCCACTTTGTCCGCATCCATGCCGGGCAATGGCGGCTCGGGGAGATGCCGGACGATCCCCATCTGATACAGCGCGACGAGTCCCATCGCGCCCGCCGCGGCGAGGCCGAGCACGACGATGCCGCGGCGCTGGTCGAGATATTCGCCGCCGCCCTCGCGAAGTTCTTTGCTGAGTCGTGCGGGGGTCATGGGTCGCGATGGCGTGCGAAGAAGAGCCCGATGAGCGCTGTCGCAGCGGCAACGACGATGCCGAGACCGATGCTTTCAAAGAGCGGTCGCCTCTTTGCAAACCAGAGCTCGGAACTGTAACTGCGCGAGCGGTCGTCGAAGGCGCCGTGCGCGCCGCGGTCGCCGGGCACTGGCTCCCACAGGTTTTCCGGCGCATGGGGGTCGCGCGGCTCATCGGTCTGCTGTCCTTCGTAGGCCGTGTGAGCGAGGTAGTAATCGAGCGCGCCGGGCGCGATCTTATTGCCGACGATGGCCTCCACCGAAGGCCAGCCGAGGAAGAGTTCGCGCCGGTCGCGCCGGGCGCACCAGAGAATGGCGTCGGCGGCGACCTCGGGTTGGAAGATCGGCGGCACGGGCTGCGCCTTTCTCGGAAGGCGGCTCTTGGTCCAGCCAAATTGCGGCGTATTCATCGCGGGCAGATGCACCATCGTGAGGCGGACTTTGCTCCCATCGTGGATGAGCTCACTGCGCAGCGAATCGGTGAAGCCGCGCGCCGCGTGTTTGGCCGCGCAGTAGGCGCTCTGCAGCGGGATGGAGCGGTAGGCCAGCGCGGAGCCGACCTGGATGACGATGCCGCGATCGCGCGGCTGCATGCGCCGCAACGCCGCGAGCGTGCCGTGGACGGTGCCGAGGTAAGTGACATGCGTGACTCGCGCGTAGTCGGCCGCCGTCATCTCTTTCACTGGAGAAAATACGGACACCATCGCGTTATTGATCCACACGTCGATCGGCCCGAATGCCTCTTCCACGGCGGAAGCGGCGGCTTCCACTTCTTCCGCGTGCGCCACATCCAGCGGCAGCACGAGCGCCTCGCCGCCGAGTCGTTCCACGTCCGAGCGCGCGCCTTCCAAGCCATCGCGACCGCGTGCAATCAAGCCGATCCGCGCGCCGAGCCGGGCAAAGGCTTGAGCGGTGGCGCGGCCCACGCCAGCGGAAGCGCCGGTGATGACGACCACCGGGCCACGGTACTCGCGGGATGTCTGCGCCACGGGGGCGTTTACAGGGGTCGATCTCGCGGTGATCATGGTGCGGTGTGGATTCGCACGAAGAGAGGGGCTCGCGCGCAAAAAAATTCCCACACATGGAAGCACTCGCCGTCGTCGTGCGGCGCGATTAAGCGAGTCTATGCCCGAGTCCCACCAGAAGGCGCCGCCCGCGGGCGAGGGCGGGCTGCCGGGTGTCTTCGAGCGGCTGGTCGAGGAGCATTACCAGCCGGCTTATCGCTTCGCCTTCAGCTTGTGCGGAAATCACAACGACGCCTGCGACCTTGCGCAGCAGGCCTTTTTCCTCGCGCAGACCAAGGGCCACCAACTGCGCGATCGCTCGAAGGCCAAGCAATGGCTCTTCACGATTCTGCACCGCGAGTTTCTCGGCATGAGGAGGCACGCGACCGCGCATCCCCAGACCTCCATGGAATTTTCCGAACCCGAACTTCCTCACATCACTGTGGACAACGCCGCCTCCATCGACGCCAAGACCGCGCTCGCCGTGTTGCAGACTTTTGACACAAATTTCAAAGCGCCGCTCGTGCTCTTTTATCTCGAACAACTTTCTTACAAAGAGATCGCCGAGTCTCTGGAGATCCCCATCGGCACGGTGATGTCGCGCCTCGCGCGCGGGAAGGCCATGCTGCGCGAGCGGCTCGAGCGAAAGCGCACCGAGCAAAGCGGCAAGATCGTGCCGCTCCATCCCGACACCGCGAGAGCTCGCCGCGATGGATAAGGAAACCGTCAAGCTTCTTCTCGCATCGTATCTGCCGCAGGACGCAGAGGATCCGATCTTTGCGGAAGCCCTGCGCGAGGTCGCCGGCGACCCGGCGCTCGCGGCGTGGTTTGAAGAGTCGCAGCGCTTCGATGCGGTGATGACGGCCAAATTCCGCGACCTCGCCGTGCCGCACGATGTGAAGGGCCACATCCTGCTCGGCGCCGGAGCGTCGTCGCGCTGGTCGCGGCACTGGGTGCAATCGCTGGGCGCGCTGGCCGCGCTGTTGATCCTCGGCCTGATCTGCTGGCGCTTTCTGGCGCCGCGACGCGCGGGCGATGCGCTGGCGCTGCAGGCCATCCACTTCACCGAAGAAATGCCGCCGCTGCAGTTTGTGTGTTTCGATGCGGGAGCGGTCGCGAACTGGATCAACAAGCAACCCGGTGCGCGGCAGATGAAACTCGCGCTGCCCAAGCCGCCCGCGTCGCTCTCGATGGCGATGATCGGCTCGAGCGTGGTGAATTGGAACGGCCGGCCGGTGGTGATGATCGCGCTGCAAAACGGCAAGCGCATGGCGATGCTTTATATCCTGAGCGATGCCGACGCGGCCGCACTGCAAGGCGGCTCGAGCGGGACGATCGAACGCGGCGACTGGGTCGTGCGATCGAGCCACAGCGACGGGCAGGTACGGCTCCTGACCACCAAAGGCAACCGCGAGGATCTGGATTTTCCGGCGCCATTCTGAGCCGCGTAGCGAGCGGCGTCTCGGAGCGCCACTGTCCTCGTGCGGCTCCGGTCGCAGGCCGCACGAAGGACGGCGGCGCTCCGAGGGGCTCGCAGCTACGGCGGTGGCAGGCCCCACGCTTTCCACTTCGCCGCATACTCGGAGCGCGGGAGCAGGACGTAGTGCGGATGCTTCCCAGCGCGCAGCCAGCGGATGAGCGCGACAAGATTTTCCTCAGCCATGGTGGTGCAACCGGCCGTGGGTCGCGCCGCGCCGCGGCGGATGTGGAAGAAGATCGCGCTGCCCGCGCCAGGCACGGGCGGGTCTGAGTTGTGGCGGATTTCGACGAGCCAGCGATACGCGAAGTCGCCGTGCCGCATCTTCTGCCGCTCAAACCACGGCGGCGGATTGGCGGGATCGACGGTGACGTGGCGGTTGTAATCGGGCGAAGTCGCATCGTCGATCCAAGCGTCGCCGGGGCCCACGGTGTGAAATGGAAAGTCCGCGCCGGCGGGCAGCGCAGAGTCGTAAGTGTAGATGGCGCCGATCCGGAAGACGCCGGCCGGCGCGCGTCCGTCGCGTTCCTGTTTGTGGCGGCCGGGTTCGTCGGCGCCGAGCACGCCGCGGCCCCAAGCCAGGCCGCTCTTTCCATAGAGCACGGGCCACGCGGCGAGCGCGGGCTTCCACTCCGCGCCCGAGCGCTCGAAGCACTGCATGCGGCCCGCCGTCGCGTCCCACGACGGCGCGATGCTCACGATGAGTTGCTGCGCGTCGCGCCCGATCTCACCGGCGCCGGCTTGCGAGGTGAGCGCAAAACCGAGCATCATCGCGCCCTTGAAAAAATATCCGCGCATCGTCGCTGTCGCCATCATCGTTGCGGCGACGTTTCTCGTTTACGCGCCGGCGCTGCGCAACGGATTTGTCTGGGATGACACGGCGCTGGTGTTGCGCGATCCGCTCATCCGCAGTTGGCGCCTCATCCCCGAGGGCTTCCGGCATTTTCTTTTCCTCGATGCGACGGCCTCGGATTTCTACCGGCCCGTGCAGCGGCTCATCTTCACGCTGGACTACGCGCTCTTCGGCTTCGACGCACCGTGGGGCTGGCACCTCACGAGCATCTGCATCCATGCGGCCGCGGCGGTCGCGCTGTTTTTTCTGGCGCGGCTTCTTCTGCGCGGGGAAAGCGCGGACCGTTGGGCGCTCGGAGTCGCCGTGGTGTGGGCCGTGCATCCGCTGCACACCTCCGCGGTCACTTACATCGCGGGGCGCGCCGATCCACTCGCCGCGCTCTTCGGCTTCACCGCGCTCGTAGCTGCGACGTCCTCGTCGCAGGTAGTTCGCGCGGCGTCCCGCCGCGCCGGCCCGAGCGGCGGGGACGCCGCTGGAACTACCGACGGCGAGGACGCCGCCGCTACAACGCCTCGCCGCGCGGGGCTCGCGACGTTTGCGGCGGCGGTGTGTTTCCTTGCCGCGTTGCTTTCCAAGGAAAGCGGCTTCGGTCCGCTGCTCATCTGGGTGTTGATCCTCGCGTGGCGGCGCGTGAGTTGGAAAATCGCGACGCGCTGGCTGGCGATCGTTGCGCTCGTGCTCGGCAGCTACCTTGCGCTGCGCGGTGCGGCGGAGCACACGCCACCGCCCCCGCCGCCACGGATCTCACTCCCCATCCGCGCGGAGTTCGCCGCGCGCGCTTTCGCGGAATGTGCGGGGCTGGTGATCCTGCCGCGCACGCTGCGCATGGAACGCGATGTCGCCCGGTCGGGACGAGGGCAGACGCTTCTGGGCGTGCTGCTCCTCGGCAGTACCGCCGCATGGTGGCGCTGGGCGCGGCGGCGCGTGCCGGATGCCGCCTGGGCGCTCGGTGCTTTCGGCGTCGCGTATCTGCCCATCAGCGGTCTCTTCTCGCTCAACGCCACCGTCGCCGAGCACTGGCTCTATGTGCCCACCGCGTTTCTTCTACTCGCGGCCGCGCTCTCCGCACAAAACATCCGATGCCCCCGCAACGCTGTGTTGGTGGGCATCGCGGGCTGGGTGGCATTTCTCGGCGCGCGCACTTTTCTCCGCCAGCAGGACTGGCGCGACCAGCGCACTTTCCTCGAGCGCACCATCGCCGACGGCGGAGACACGGCGCGGATGCACATCAATCTCGGCAATCTCGAACTCCAGGAAGGCCGCGCTGCACTCGCGCTCGGGCACTACCGGCGGGCGCTCGATCGCGCACCGGAGCAGCCGATGGCGTGGCTGGCGCTGGCCCGGTTCGGCGTGCGCACGCGCGACTTCACCGACGCGCGCCAGGCGCTCGAGCACGCGGCGACTCCGCCGCTGCTCGCGCCCGAGATTTTGCAGACACGCGCGGCGCTCGAATATCTCGAGACGGGTCGCGACTCGGGCGATCTCTTGCGGCAGGCTGTCGCGCTCGCGCCGAAGAGCTGGCCCATCCGCCGGCATCATCTCGAGCATCTCGAGGAAAGCGGACGCACCGCCGAGGCCGCGCGTGAGCTGCGGGAATTTCTGAGCACGCAACCTTTCCGCGCGGAATCCTGGGCGATGCTCGGCGCGGAACTCGCGAAGCTCGGCCAGCACGACGCGGCGGCGGCCATGTGTCAGGCGCGCCGGCTCGACGTGCGGCTGAAGTAGCTGCGACGCCGCAGCTACTACGAGGGCGTCGCCCTCACGCGGTGAAGAGGAACGTGGCGGGCGGCAGGCCGGTGACTTGCGACATCGCGGCGGCGAGGATGAAGCCGTCGATGGGTTTCGAAGCCGAGGGCGAGGGCGTGCCGGGCACCGTGGAATCGAAGACGCGGTCGCCATCCAGATCGAAGCCGATGAGGTCGGCCTTCACGCTGGAGACTTTCGTCGCGGCGGAAAAAGTCTGGCCGACGGTGTTGATCGCGGCGATCGCGGCAATCTGCCGCGCCACGACATTGGTCACCGATCCATTTGCGCCTTTGCTCACGCCCGCGCCGCCGCTGCCCGAATAAAGGCCCTGCGGGATTTCGATGCCCGGCCCAGGGCCGGCGAGCTGATCGAAGACGCCGAGCCGCGACGCGCCATCGCTCGGGCGGCCGATGAAGCCCACGATCTTGATGCCCGCGACATTGCCGCCGGCGCCCGCCGCGCCCAACGGGTTATCGCCGCCAGTTCCGGCGGCGATGAGATTGATGGAGCTGTTCACGTCCTTGACCTGCCCGATGTTCATCACGTCGCCGCCTTTGCCGCCGGCGCTCTTCGACGAATTGGATGCTCCGCCGTGGCCCGCGAGCAACACAGCCGAGATGCCGTTGGTGCTCTGCGGCGTGCTGATCTGCAATGCCGAGAGCGCACCGCCCACGCCGCCGCCGACTGTGCCGTCGCCGCCTTTGCCCGCCTGCACAAAGAGCCCGAGCGGTGCGAAGGTCGTCACGAGGCCCAGAGTGCTCCCGCTCACCGCGCCGCCCGCGCCGCCTTTGCCCGCGGTGCCGCCCGCGCCGCCGGCTCCGGCGGCCACAAAAAGTTGCCCGCCCTCGGCTCCCAGCAGCGCGCGGCTCACCGCGCCGCCGGCGCCGCCATCGGAGGCCACGCCGGCGCCGCCCGATCCC
>JBBRXP010000146.1:0-15269 GCA_038238555.1 Chthoniobacterales bacterium
AGACCCGCCGGCATGTCTTCTGGCGCGGAGCTCTTGCCCGGAATGCACGCCGCGAGAAGTTCGTCGCAGCGGGACGCCGCGACCAGCGCGCGAGACGCGGCGCGCTCCCCTACATTCCCAGCGGCAGCCAGTCGAGCACGCGCTGGATCTGCGCATCCCAGAACGCCCAATCGTGAGCGCCGGGGCCTTCTTCGTAAGTGGCGCGCATGCCGATCGCCTCGAGATGTTCGCGGAAGGCGCGACTCTCCGGCAGCAGCGGATCTTCGAGACCGCAGCACAGAAAAATGTCGGGCCGCGGAGCGCCGGAGGAAGCGAGCGTGCGTGCGAGTTGCCACAGGTCTTCATCGGGCGCGGGCGCGCTCGTGCCGGCGCCGAACATCGCGGCCCACTCGGTCTTGCCGACGAGCGAACCCTTGCGCCCCACTTCGCGCAAACGCCGCGCGAGATCGAGAGCGCCAGAGAGGCTGGCCGCGGCGGCGAATTTTTCCGGCGCAGCCAGCGCGAGCCGCAGCGCGCCGTAGCCGCCCATCGAGAGACCGGCCGCGAAGGTATCGGCGCGCTCCGTGGAGAGCGGGAAAAATTGCCGGCAGATGGCGGGCAGTTCATCCCGCAGAAAGCTCCAGTAGAGCGGTCCGCTGGCCATGTCCTGGTAGAAGCTGCGCGCCACCGCGGGCATCACGACGGCGATATTTTTCGCCGCCGCGTAACGCTCGATCGAAGTGCGCCGCATCCAGATGGTGTGGTCGTCCGAGAGCCCGTGCAGGAGATAGAGCGTCGGATATTTCCCGCGCCGCTCGCCCTGCGGGAGGAGCACGTGCGCCGCGCACGACAGCCCGAGCGTCTCGGAGAAAAAATGAAAGTCGAGGAAGGCCACGGGAAGAGTTGACGGTTGAGAGTTGAGTGGCGCTCGGTCTCCAAGTGCGCCGGATGAAATCGGCGCGCCCCTCAACACTCAACTCTCAACACTCAACGGCTTCTTCGCGCAGCCGAAGAAGCCGCGCTTCTTGATGAGCGCCGCGACTTCCTCGGGCACCATCTGCATCCACGCTTCGTCGCCGGTGGGGATGCGTTTGAGCACGTCCCGCGAGAGGATGCTGAGATATTCGGGTTTGAAATTATCCAGCGCCACAAAGCTGCCGCGGTCAGCGAGGTAGCCGTAGAGCTTGCGCAGCTCGGGGGCAACTCCGAGATTTTCGATCGTAGTCAAGGTCTTCGTCTGCGGGTCGAGCAGCGGATAGACGAAGAGTTTCAGGTCGTTCTTAAAAAGTCGGCCGAAGCTTTCGAGGATGCCGCCGGGAAGTTGCGCGTAGTATTTTTCATCGAAAATCTCGAGCAGGCTCGGGACGCCCATGACCATGCCGATGCGTTCTTTGGTGCGCCACGCGAGGTAGGCGGCGAGGCGGTAATACTCGAAGAAATCCGAGATGAGCACCGTCATGCCGCAGGCGGCGAGCAAGTCGGCGCGGGCCAGGAAATCGCGCCGGTCGATCTCCGCGCCGCCGGCGAGCAGATTGCGCATGGTGATCTCGGTGAGCACGAGCACGTCCTTGCCGGCGACGGCAGGTTCGGCCTGGAACTTGGCGAGCGCGCAATGGAGCATGTCCACATTGACGTGCGTGACGGGGCGGAAGCTGCCGCGCTCGACGAGCACGGGCCGGCGGTGCAGCACTTCGCTGGGCTGCTGCACTTCGCCTTTCGCGCCAAACATCGCCGCGCCGGAGAGGCCGAGCTGCACGAGCTTGAGGGCCATGATGCGGTTGTCCACGTACCGAAATTCGATGCCGCGAAATTCGATCATGTCGATCTCGATGCGGCCCGTGGTGAGCTGATCGAGCAGGCTCTCGATGAGCATCTCCGGCTCGTGATGAAGAAAGAACGCGCCGTAGAGAAGGTTCACGCCGACGATGCCCAGCGCCTCCTGCTGGAGCGAAGCCTCGGTGTCGACCATCCGCACGTGGAGGATGATCTGGCTGGTCTCGTCGCGCGGGTGGGACTGATATTTTACTCCCATCCAGCCGTGGCATTCGTTGCCACCGCGGAAGCTGCGGGCGACCACGGTATCGGCAAAGGCGAAGAAGGCTGTGTGATCGCCGCGCGGATCGCCGAGCCGCTCGATGTTGAGTTTCACCTCGTGGTCGAGCATGGCTTGGAGGCGCGGGCGCGAGACGTAGCGCTCGGTGTTGCCGTAGATGGCATCGCTCACCGTCATGTCGTAAGCCGAGATGGACTTGGCGATGGTGCCCGCGCCGCCGCCCACGCGGAAGAACCAGCGCACGACCTCCTGCCCGGCGCCGATCTCCGCAAAGGTGCCGTACCAGCGCGGATCGAGATTGATCTTGAGCGCCTTTTGATGCGTGTCGAGGGCGGGAGGCATGGGCGGGTTGAGTGTTGAGAGTTGAGTGGCGCAAGTGAAATAGCGGACGCCGTGCCGTGAGATAGGCACTCCACTTGCCGCGCCACTCAACACTCAACTCTCAACACTCAACCTCTTCATACTCGAGCGCCCACTCGCGCATGAAGCGGACTCGCTCGGGGCGGATGCGGTAGATGATGAGCTCGGGATTTTCCGGCGTGCCGAGATAACGGCGCAGCAAGGCATTGGCCGCCCAGATTTCCGCGAGCAGCGCGGGATCGTCGAGCACTTCGGCGAGGCCCGTGATGCGCACCTGATCGTGCGCGTCGTCGAGATAGCAAAGCTCCACGCGCGGGTTTGCGGCGATCTCGTGGGTCTTGCCGTAGCGGCGCAAGTTGGCGACATAGACGGTGAAGCCTTCCACGCGCACCGGCGAGACGGGCCGCAGGCGGGGCTGGTCGCCATCGACGGTGGCGAGCATCGGAAATTTCGCGCGCTGCATCACGGCGCGGGCGAGGTCGGGAGGCATGGGGGAGAGTTGAGTGTTGAGAGTTGAGTGTGGAGTGGCGACCCTCCGTCGCTCGCGCGCAGCGCTATTGTTCCAACACTCAACACTCAACTTTCAACTCTCAACTTTCCCCGTGGACCGGCTGCAAGAAATCCTGGACGTGAAGCGCAAGGAAGTCGCGAAGCTCCTGCCGCGGGCGGAGAAGTTGCGTGCGGCGGCGATCGAGAGAAATGACTTCCGGCCTTTTGCGAGCGCGCTCGATCGCGGGCCGGATGCGCTCGCACTCCTCGCGGAGGTGAAGAAGGCGAGCCCGAGCGCGGGGGTGATCGCGGCGGAGTTCGATCCGGTGGCGATCGCGCGGCGCTACGAGGCGGCTGGGGCGCACTGCATCTCGGTTCTCACGGACGAGCAATTTTTCCAAGGCCACCTGAGTCATCTCACGCTCGTGCGGCAGGCGGTGGCGCTGCCTTGTCTGCGCAAGGATTTCATCATTCACGACGCGCAAATTTATGAGGCGGCGGTGGCGGGGGCGGATGCGATCCTGCTCATCGTCGCCGCGCTCGATCAGGGGCAACTTGAAGCGCTGCACCGCACCGCGGAGATGCTGCAACTCGATGTGCTCGTGGAAGTGCACACGCGCGAGGAGCTGGATCGTGCGCTCGATCTCGGAGCGCGGCTCATCGGCATCAATAACCGCAACCTCACCACCTTCACCGTCGATCTCGCGACGACCGAAGAGTTGAGCGAGGAGGTGCCCGACGGGGTGACGCTGGTCTCGGAGAGCGGACTGAAAACGCGCGCCGACTCGCAGCGCGCGTTTGCCGCGGGATGCGACGCGATCCTGGTGGGTGAAAGCCTCATGCGCACGGGAGACATCGGAGCGCAGGTGGCGGAGTTGCTCGGCGTTGGAAGTTGAATCGGAGCGCCGCGGTCCTCGTGGAGCCGTTCCCGTGCCGCACGAGGACGGCGGCGCTCCGGGCAGCGCTCCGCTACGGCACGATCTCGGTGCCGATGCCGCTGTTGGTGAAAATTTCCAACAACAAGGAGTGTGGCGTGCGGCCGTTAATGAAGTGAACTTTCTGCACGCCGGCTTCGATGGCGTGCAGGGCGCTCTCGACTTTCGGGATCATGCCGCCGGCGATGATTTGGTCTTCGAGCAAGTCCTCGATCTTCGCGCGATTGACCGAAGGGATGAGCGAGTCCTTGTCGGTGGGGTCGCGCATGATGCCGGGGACATCGGAGAGGTAGATCATTTTCGCCGCGCGCAGTCGGCCCGCGATGGCGCCGGCGGCGATGTCGGCGTTGATATTGAGCACGTCGCCGGCGGCGTCGCGCGCGAGCGGAGAAATGACGGGCACGGTCTCCGCGGCCACGGCTTGCTCGATGGGTCCGAGCAGCACCTCGATGACTTCGCCCACAAAACCGAGGTCGATGCCGATGGCCTTGCCCTCGGTCTGCGGCGGGAGCTTTTTCCCCACGAGCACGCTCTTGCCGTGGATGCCCACGGCCTTGCCGCCAAATTCGTTGAGCCGCCGCGCGATGCCGGGATTGATCTCGTTGTCGAGCACGTCTTCGACGATGCGGATGGACTGCTCATCGGTGACGCGCAGCCCGTTGACGAAGCGCGCCTTGAGCCCCGCATCGCGCATGCGCTGCGTGATGGCCTTGCCGCCGCCGTGGATGAGCACGGGATTGATGCCGACGGCTTCGAGATAAACCACGTCGCGCAGAAAGCGCTCGACCACTCCATCGTCGTCCATCGCGCTACCGCCATACTTGATGACGAAAAGCTGGCCGCGAAATTTCTGAATGAACGGCAGAGCTTCGATGAGCGATTCGGCGCGATCGGCGAGAGGAGTGGGCATAGGGGAAAGTTGAGTGTTGAGAGTTGAGTGGCGTCTCCGGCGGAGCCGGCAACAAAGTAGAAAGGCGGAGACCACTCAACTCTCAACACTCAACCTTCCCTACTCGCCCATGTTCAGCTTCACGTAGTCGGTGCTCAAGTCGGTGGTGAATACGGAGTGTTCAGCGCTGCCGGCATGGAGCTCGATGGTGAGGGTGAATTTTTTTTGCGCCACGATTTCTTTCAGCTTCGCAAAGGGCGTGCGACTGGCGGTGCCGCCTTTTACGGCGATGACGCCGTCGTAAAAAATGTCCGTGAGCTCTTCGCGCATCCGGGCGCCAGAATAGCCGATGGCATCCATGATGCGGCCCCAATTCGGGTCGCCGCCAAACCACGCGCACTTGGTGAGCGTGGAGTTGGCCACAGCCTCGGCGGCCCGGCGCGCGTCGCTGAGCGAGGCGGCGCTGTTGACGTGGACCTCGATGAATTTCGTGACGCCCTCGCCGTCCTCGACGATCATGCGAGCCAGCGCGCGGGTGACGTGGTCGAGCGCTTTTTGAAAGAACTTGAAGGCGGGTGTGCCGTAACGCAGCGGCGTGTTGCCGGCCAGCCCATTGGCCAGCATGAGCACGGTGTCGTTGGTGCTCATGTCGCCATCGACGGTGATGCGGTTAAAGCTTTGCTCGACCGAAACGCTCAGTGCTTTCTGCAGTTGCGCCTTGCCGATCTCCGCGTCGGTGGTGAGCAGGCAGAGCATGGTGGCCATGTTCGGATCGATCATGCCCGCGCCCTTGGCGATGCCGCCGATGCGCACGGTGCTGCCGTCGATTTCAAATTCGAGCGCCACTTCTTTGGCAAAGGTGTCGCTCGTCATGATCGCGCGCGCCGCGCGCGTGCTGCCGTCGCACTTCAGCGCGGCGGGCATCTCGGCGATGGTGGCCTCTATCTTCTCGATGGGCAGTGCCATGCCGATGCGCCCGGTGGAGCACACCAGTACCTGCCTGCCCTTGAGCCCGAGAGCCGCGGCGGCGGCCTCCGTCATGCGCTTGGCGTGTTCGATGCCGAGCAGGCCGGTGCAGGCATTTGCGTTGCCTGCGTTGACGACGATGGCGCGCACATCCGGTGTGCGCACGTGGGCCATCGATACGCGCACCGGCGCGGCCTTCACCCGATTTGTAGTGAAGGTGCCGGCGGCCACCGTCGGCTGCGGAGAATGAATGAGCGCGATGTCGGGCTTGCCCGTGTTTGCGGCCTTGATGCCGCAGTAGGCGCTTCCCGCGAGGAAGCCCTGCGGCGCGGTCACGCCCCCGGGGATTTCGTTGTAAGTGGACATGACGATAACAAGGCCGCAGCCAGGGAGGGGAGAATCATTGCGGGAAGTCGCGGAGAGGAAAGTTCCGAAGTTCAAAATCCGCTGGCATCTCGGGAAGCGCCGCGGGAATGACAAAAAAGGAAAACAAGAAAACAGAAACCGTGTTGAAGCGGAACCGGGGGGCTCTCAACTTTTTCCGCAGCCCTTCCTGCCTTCCTGCCTTCCTGTATAAAACCGGAGGCAGGAACCTATCGCGGGTTCGCGCTGGTAGTGCGCCAGCAGCGCGCGAAGGATTGTGCCAGCTTGCCGAGGCCGATGGCGAGCACAGCCAATCCGAAACCAATGGTGCCCGGCTCCGGCACTTGGTCTTTTGCCGCGGCGGCGGTTTTCACCGAGTCGGGATCCGGCAGATGCGCGAGCACGGCGCTTTTCTCCGCAGCTCCCATGTGCGACGGCTCGGTCGGAAGAAAGAGAAACGGCGCTGGGGTTCCGGCTTCCAATGGCTGTTCGCCGGCTGAGGGCTCAACGCGAACAGAGGGCGGCGCGCCGCTCGACACCGCGCGGGCAGACGAAAAGGCGCCAATGGAAAGAAGCGCCACGAGTGCGGCGGTTCTTGCATCCAGCGAATTCGTGTGTGCGGAGAGGGGTTGCATTCTTTCTTTCGATTCGGAATGACACGCGAAGGGGTTCCGGCGCGCATTACTAATCCAGTATGGGAACGGGCGCGAATCTTAACGACCGCGCCAAACCAGCGATAGCTGTAAAGGGCCGAATCTCTTCTCCGAATTTCTCCTACAAAAGCCGTCATTCAAGGGGGGGCTGCGCGTTGGAAAGACGAAGAGAGGGACACTCTTGTCGCCTCTCCTTGGGCCGTTCAACTGACCTGCGAGAGTTGCGTGTGGCTGCCGCGGTCGAGGACGCGGCGGAAGGGGCGGTTCTCAGGCTGCACGAGAGGCGGGTCGCGTTCGAGCAGCAGGAAGGCGGCGTTGCGCGCGAGGCGCATGAGATCGAGTTCGCCAATGGGGTCGCCGAGTTTGAAACCCATGTCCCCGCGTTGCGCGGTGCCGAGGAGCTGGCCGCCTCCGCTGAGCCGCAGATCGGCGTCGGCGATCACGAACCCGTCGCCCGTTTCTTCGAGGATGTGCAACCTTTCCAGCGCCGCGGCGTCGGTCTTCGGGCCGGTGAGAAGCACGCAGTAGCTCTTGTGCGCGCCGCGTCCGATGCGGCCGCGGAGTTGGTGGAGCTGCGCGAGTCCGAAGCGCTCGGCATTTTCCACGAGCATGATGTTGGCATTGGGCACGTCGATGCCGACTTCGATGACGGTGGTGGCAATGAGCGCCCTGGTCTCGCCGCAACGGAATTTTTCCATGATTGCGTCCTTCTCGTCGGGAGGAAGGCGCCCGTGGAGAAGCGCGCAACGCATCGGCGCGAGGAGTTTTTCCCACTTCGCAAACTCGGTCGCGGCGGCTTTCGCTTCGAGCTTCTCGGACTCGTCGATGAGCGGATAGACGATGTATGCCTGCCGTCCGGCATCGAGTTGTTCGCGCAGAAATTTCACGGCCTCCGGCAGCTTCGCTGCGGGACGCACGCCGGTGACGATCTTGCCGCGGCCGGCGGGCAACTCGTCGAGAGTGGAGATATCGAGGTCGCCGTAGAGCGTCATGGTGAGGGTGCGCGGGATGGGTGTGGCGGTCATCACGAGCACGTCGGGCGCGGCGCCCTGGCCGCGGAGTTGCGCGCGTTGCAGGACGCCGAATTTGTGCTGCTCGTCGATGACGGCGAGCCCGAGCCGGGTGAAGCCCGCGCCTTCGTAGAGCAGGGCGTGGGTGCCGACGAGGAGCTGGGGGTCGGAACTCTGGGGAGCACACGCGTCTCGCGTGTCGGTCGCGGCGTCCCGCCGCGACGAACTTTCTGAGGCGCTCGACTGGGGAAAATCGTATTCCGGGATCCAGACCCACGGATACTCCGCCCCAGCCGGCACCACACCCGAGTCCCACGGATTGCAAAGGATGTACTGGTACTTTTCTTCGAGATGGCGATCCGATCGAATGTAACGGTCGAACGCCTCCTTCTCCCACACGCCACCCTTCGTGTGCTCGGCGGCGTTGATCTCATGGGCAGTGAAGGACTTGATCGAGTGGAGCAGTTCTTTCAGCGACCAGAAGACGGCGTTGTCCTTTTCGTCCATGTCCTTCGGCCACGGTTGGAAGAGGAAATGTGCGTGATCGTGCATCACGCACGCCGCGAAGAGTTCGTAGCGCTGGTCGTGGAAATGGCGGAGAGCGTCGAGGACGACGGTGCGGGATGCGGCAGTGAGAACGCGCCGGTCGCGGGTCGAGAGGGTGACGGCGTAGATTGCCCACGGTTTTTCGAAATGCGGGAGGGAGCGCTTTGAGTAGCACGCGCCCGTGGTGATAGGAGCGGTTTCGGAAGTTCGCGACGGCGGGACGCCGCCGCCAACACGCGGGACGCGTGTGCTCCCCGGATCCTGCGCGCGCGCAAACAATGGGAGCGGCGCGGCGTCTTCTTTGCGCGCACCGGTGCGCAGCGCGATGCGCAGGCCCAGAGGCTCGCAAAGATGGCGCAGCGTGAGGTAATGCTGCTCGGCGAGGACTTGCGTGGGCGCCATGAGCGCGGCTTGGTGGCCGCTTTCCACGCACAGGAGCATGGCGCTCAAGGCCACGAGCGTCTTGCCGCTGCCGACGTCGCCGTGGAGCAGGCGGTTCATGGGACGCGGCGTGGCGAGGTCGGCGCGAATCTCGGCGATCGCGCGCTGCTGGGCGCCGGTGAGTGGGAAGGGGAGCGCGGCGTGGAGCCGGCTCATGAGCTCGCCGCTTCCGCAGTGGGCGGCGCCGGGCAGCGCGGCTTGCTCGGCGCGTTTGGCGGCGATGGCGAGCTGCAGGGCGAAGAACTCCCCGAGCACCAGATGCCGGCGCGCTTTGGCCAGCGCGTCGAGCGAGTCGGGGAAATGAATCTGCCGCAGCGCCCACGCGCGCGGCGCGGCATCGAGCGAGGGTGGCACGAGTGGCGCGAGGTCCGCGCCGCCGAGCCGCTCGAGCACATCCCACACGATCTGTCGCAGCACGCGCGCATTCAGCCCCTCGGTGGCACGATGCACGGGCACCAGCCGGCCCAGATGGATCGAGCGCTCCGAGTCCTCCTCGATTGCCTCAAACTCCGGGTGCGACATCACCAGCGCCGAGCCGACGAGCTTCGGCCGGCCATGGACCACGAGCCGCTGGCCGTGGACGATCATCTTCTCGACCCAGTGCGCATTGAACCACCGGCAGGTGAGCGATTGGCTGAGCGCGTGCGGATTCTCCGGCTCGAGGACCGCGTCAAACATTTTCTGGTGGCCGCGGATGCGCCGCACTTGGGTGCTCTTTACCACTCCGCACACACATACGGGCTGGTCGCTGTCGCCGGTCGGGAAGCGGTCGAACTGCGTGCGATCCTCGTGCCGGCGCGGGAAGTGAGTGAGCACATCCTCGAGGGTCGCGAGTCCGAAGCGCTCGAGCTGGCGCAGGCGTGCGGGCGATAGCCAGTCAAGTTCGGTGAGCGGGGTGTCGAGAGTCACTGCGCGAGAAAATAGCAACCCGTCTTGGAAAGCGCACGCAACTCCGTTTTGAAGCACCGATATTTTGCTATGAAAAGTGCCCGCGGCACTACTCGGTGGCCGACTTTATGCGTTTATCGGCAGGCTGAATCGCGCGACGAAAAACAAAGTTGACCGCCCATCGACCCTCTCTAGCGTCGCGCGCTTTCCACGAGCCAATGCATCACCTTCTCAAACTCTCTTTCCTGCTGTGTCTTCTCGCGATCGCGGGCGGCCCGGCCCGCGCGGGCGACTCGCTTTACGACCGCACCACGGCTCGGCGCATCGACCCGAAGCAAGCGACCTTCTTCGGCCCGCAGGCGACGAGATTCAAATATGACAAGCGAATGCTGCACGCCGCGCAGATCGCCCAGGCGCGCGCACGCACGCACTCGACCTATTTTTGCTGGCGCTACGTGAAGGACGCGCTGCTCGCTTCCAACATCCTCAGCACCCGCCCGAAGAGCGCCTATGCCCGGCAAGCGGGCGAGGAGTTGCAGCGGGATTTCGGATTTAAAAAGCTCAACATTCGCGACCCGTATCAGGCGCCGATCGGCTCGGTGCTGGTGTATGGCGGGCGCGGGGCCGGGCACGTCGAGTTGCGCACGGCGCAGGGATTTGTGAGCGACTTCATCACGCCACGCGCCTCGCCGCGGCCGTTGCTCGGCGTTTACATCAAGCCGCCCGCGTAGGCCATGATCCCAGACCGCATCGACAAGATCGAAGCCGCGCTCGCGCAGGCGACGACTCTGCCCACCGCCACGAGGGCGGAGTTGCTCGCGCTGCTCGCCGAACTCAGGAGGGAGGTCGAACCGCTCACCGCCACTCACGACGAGGACGCGCAAAGCATCGCGCGCTTTGCCGATGCCTCCGTGCGCGAGGCGACCCGCCATGCGCGCAAGCCCGAGCAGACCGAGGCCGCGCTTCGGGGGCTCACCGCTTCGGTCGAGGGCTTCGAAGCCTCGCATCCGCGGCTGGCCGAGATCGTCAACCGCATCGCGGTGACGCTCTCGAACTTGGGGATTTGAGCGGGGGATGGCCGACCATGCCACGCCCAATCTGCCCTCGCGGGATTTTGAAACGACCTCGCGCTTCTACGCTGAACTCGGCTTTGTCGAGGGGTGGCGCGACGAGGGCTGGATGATCCTTAAGCGCGGAAATCTGACGCTGGAATTTTTCCCTCACCCCGAGCTCGATCCACTCGCCAGTTGGTTTAGCTGTTGTTTGCGCTTGGACGATCTCCACGCCTTTTACGCCCGCTGCAAGGCAAGCGGCCTTCACGAAGCCGGCAGCGGACAGCCGCGGCTCCACCCGCCAAAGGTCGAAGATTCGGGGCTGTGCATTGGCGCCTTGGTCGATCCCGATGGCTCGCTCGTCAGGTTGATTCAGAACTAACGCGCACAATTTTCCTCCAAAAAAACGGCGTGCCAAAAGAGCTGCCCGCGGCCTAGCTTCGGCGGCTCATGGAAATCGTCCCGATCGACCTCTTTGGCCTTCACGTGGATGTGCCATTTCCCGCGCCGCTCGGCTTCTCCCAAGCCCGACTCGAAGAGTTCGGCGCCCAGCTTTGCGATACCGCAGAGGGCCTCAACCTGCGCGCGGATCAGATCCGCCTCAAGCGTTGGGACGAGCTCTACGGCTACGAACTGTCGGCGCAGTTTTTTGGAGAAAACGGGACGCTCACGCGCACGGCCGACCGCATCAAGCTCGGCGTGCGCAACGCACGCACCGCCGGCGACTGGAACTTGCTCCGCGATCTGCTGCTGCGCTTTTACACTTTTATGGATTTCGCGCCGGCGAGCCTCACGGCGCTTTCGACTCACGTGCACGGCGCCTTTCCCTCGGCGGACGAGCGCGATGCGTGGATCGCCCGCTTCTCCTACAGCCCGCTCATCGCCCGCGCCGCCACGCTCGGCTACGTGCGGATCATGGATTGGGAAAAGGACATCCGCGTAGTCATCGAATCGTCCAATGTCGTCGCGGATGCAGTGTTCGTGATGTGGGAGACGCAATTCAAAAACGATCAGGATTGGGATTCATTTCTGACTTCCCTGCCGACGATGATGGAAAACGCGGCCAACCTCTTCGACCTCGGCTTCGAGCCGCTGCGGGAAAAGGTGTGAGGAGAAAAATCCGAAGCCCAGAAGCTTTTGAAATTCGGTCCCAGCGGGGCGTTCCCCGCTCACTTTCCACTTTCCACCTTCGCTTTCCACTTCATCCTCGCACGCCATGACTAAAGAACGCTTTGGATGCCTCGGGATTGTCCTCGTGCTCGGGCTCGCCATCAGCCTGCTTTTGAATTTCGTCTTCATCGTCGCCGGGGCTACCAACGCTTCCTCCGCCCTCAAACTCGGGCGGTCAGAGAAGTTCGATGAGGTGTATGTGAGGGAGGCAAGCGCGCCCAAGTTTGGCAAGACGCCAGATGCAAAGGTGGCGCTCATTTCCCTTCGCGGGATCATCACCGCCGCCGAACCTGGCGCGCTCGGCGAGACGGCGATCGACGATCTCAAACTCCAGTGCGAGCAGGCCGCCGAGGATGAAAAGGTCAAAGCCATCGTGCTCTTCATCGACTCGCCCGGCGGCGAAGTCACCGCCTCCGACATCCTCTACAACGCCGTGCGCCGACTGCGCGAAAAGAAACCCATCGTCGTGTCCATGGGTTCGGTCGCGGCGAGCGGCGGATATTACGTCGCATGCGGCGGGTCTTACCTCATCGCCAACGACACGACCTTCACTGGCTCCATCGGGGTGATCATGCAGGGGATCAATTACCAGCGGCTTTTCGACAAAGTGGGGCTCGAGATGACTACTTTCAAAAGCGGCAAATTCAAAGACATGCTCAGCGGCTCCCGCCCGATCACCGACGAGGAAAAGCAATACATCCAGGGCCTCGTGATGCAGACTTACGGCAAGTTTGTGGGCATCGTCGCAAAAGAGCGCCACCTTCCCGAAGACCAGCTCCGCAACGGCATCGCCGACGGCCGTGTGGTCTCGGGCAAGGACGCGCTGGAGGCGAAACTCGTCAACCAACTCGGCGAAATCGAAGACGCCTACGACAAGGCGCGCGAGCTCGGCAAGGCGCCCGGCGCTGCGGTGGTCCGCTACGAGACGTCCTTCCACTTTGGCCGGCTGATGCGGCTGCTCGGGCAAAGCGAGAAGACGCAGATCGAAGTGAAACTCACCGAAGCGCTCACGCCGAAACTCGAAGCCGGACGGCTCTATTACCTGCCGAGCCACTTCGCGCCTTGAACCGGACGCGCCGGTTTTTTTTGGGCGCTGAGCACTCGAGCCAGATGTGAACAGAAAGAATCGCCCAATCGCTCAGCACCGTAGGCGCGGCAGGTTTATAGAATCGTTCTTGCAAACGCAACCAAGCCCCATCGGGGCGGCACAGAAACGGGCACGCTGCGTGTGCCGCCCCGATGGGGCTTGGGCCACGTTTGCAGGTGCCGTCTATAAACATGCCGCGCCTGCGGCGCTCTTTTGCGCTCTCTTCTGAGCACCGTTTTGCCGCTGCCCCTCCAGCTCCTGCTCGCGCTCACCGGCTCCGCGTTGCTCCTCATCGCGCTCGCCGTCTATGGCCGCACGCTTTCTCTTCTCGTCCGGCGCGGCGGGCTGGTGCGCATCGTGCACTTCGGCCTGCCCGACCTTTGCATGGGGTCGATGCTCGCGATCTTCATCGCCGGCGTCACCGGGAAGATGTTGTTCCTCTCCGATCACGCGCAGTCCGAGGTGTCGGCCGAGCAAGTGCTGCCCGCGCAACTTTTCGTTGCCATCCTCGTCGCTGGCATCGCCGGCTTCCTGCGTTATCGCGGGTTGAAGGTGTGGGAAGTTTTTGGTCTTCGCAGTCTGCCGGCCGGCGCAGCGATTGCCGCGGCGCTGCTCTTTCTGGTCGCCGCGTTTCCCTTGGTGGCGATCACAAATTACATGTCCGTCCTCATGCTGCGCGGGCTGGCCGCGGAGCAACCCCTGGTGGAACTCTTCCGCGAGTTGTCGCGCGGACGCGACTATTGGGCGATGGGCCAGGTCTTTCTCGCCGCCGTGGTCGTCGCGCCGTTGTGCGAGGAGTTTCTTTTTCGCGGTTACTTCTACGGGGTAGGCAAGCGTTACCTCGGCGCGCTCCCGACCGCCGTCGCGACCGCGCTGCTCTTCGCCGCCGTGCACGCAAATCTCGCTTCGCTGCCCGGGCTCTTCGTGCTCGCGCTCTGCCTCACGGCTGCCTACGAACGCACCGGCTCGCTCCTCGTGCCCATCGGCATGCACGCGCTCTACAATTTCAGCTCGCTCTTCGTGCTCTACCTCGAGGCCGCCGGAAAGCTGCCGTGAAACTCGCGCACTACGGCGAAGATCGGCTCGTTGCTGAACTCACGCGCGGGCTGGCCGCGGACCGCGATGTGCGCGTGGGCGTGGGCGACGACTGCGCCGTCATCGGCCGCCCGCGCGATGCACGCTGGCTCTTACTCAAGACGGACGCCGTCGTGGAAGGCGTCCACTTTCTCCCCACCGAAGATCTGCGCCGCGTCGGCCGGAAAGCAATGTGCCGCGCGCTCAGCGACATCGCCGCGATGGGCGGCGAGCCGCGCCACGCATTGATCACCGTCGCCGTTTCGCCCGAGCGCACAGTCGCCGATCTCCGCGCGCTCTATGCCGGGCTGCGCCGCGCCGCGCGGAAATTTGAAGTCAACATCGTCGGCGGCGAGACCTCGCGTTCGCCGGGCCCGATGTTTGTGAACATCGCGCTCACCGGCCAGGTCGAGCGCGCGCGCTGCACGCTGCGCTCGGGCGGCCGGGCGGGCGATGCACTCTACGTCACCGGTCGCCTCGGCGGTTCGCTGCAAGGCCGGCATCTCGATTTCACTCCGCGCCTGGCCGAAGCCCGCTGGCTCGTCACACATTTCAAAATTCGCGCGATGATGGACGTGAGCGATGGCCTTGCCGCCGATCTCCCGCGCCTCGCCGCCGCGAGCCGGTGCGGCTTCGAGCTGTGGAAAGATGCCGTTCCGCGCGCGCTCCGCGGCACCGTCGAGGAAGCATTGAGCGACGGCGAAGATTACGAACTGCTCTTCGCCATTTCTCCGCGAGATGCCGCGAGTTTGGAACGCAAATGGAAGCGCGCCTTCCCGCACCTGCCGCTCACCCGCATCGGCAATCTGGAACCTAAAATCCGAAATCAAAAATTACGCGGTGGCTACGATCACTTCGCATAGCCCCGGTGAGACTTTCGCGGCAGGCCGCTCGCTCACCGCCGGCTTGCGCGCCGGCGACGTGCTCGCGCTGTGCGGCGATCTCGGCGCGGGCAAGACGCAGTTTGTGAAAGGCCTCGCCGCCGGCCTCGGCATTTCCGTCGAAGTCACGAGTCCCACTTTCGCGCTCGTCCACGAATACGCCGGCGGCCGGCTCCCGCTCTTCCACTTCGATTTCTATCGACTCGAGAGTGAGGACGCCGTGGTGCGCATCGGCTTCGACGACTACCTCGCCGCCGCCGGCGTGCTGGCCATCGAGTGGGCGGATAAATGTCCCGCGCTGCTCCCCGCGCACACGCGCTGGCTCGACTTCCGCGTGATCGGTGAATCGAGAGAAATCATCGAACGGTAGCGGCGCGCCCCGAAGTAGCTGCGGCGCCCCCCCCGCACGAAGTGCCGGCGGGGGCCCCCCCCC
>JBBRXP010000147.1:0-15242 GCA_038238555.1 Chthoniobacterales bacterium
GCGGATGAAGGCGAACCACTGGATCGCGACGAGCGCGCAGATGCCGAGCGGATGCAGCACCGCGCCGAGGAGCGATTGGCGGAAGCATGCGACGCCGATGAGGCGCGGGAGAAATGCGGCGACCGTGCCGATCAGGGCGAGCAGCGAGGGTGCGACGGCAAGGAGGACGAGCGGGAGCACTTGTCCGCCGAGGAGTAGCAGCGTCGCGGGGACGATGAGGCGCGGCGTGGCGAGGCCTTCGTGCGCGTTCTTGGCGAAGCCATGCCAGACCTCGGCGGCGCGCTGATACATGCGGCAGTGGAAGGTGTCGGTGGCGTCGAAGAGATCGGTCGAGTGGCCTTGCGCGCGGAGGTGGCGGGTGAGGGCGACGGCGTCGTGGATGCGATCGGCGACCGCGGAGTAGCCGCCGGTGGGCTCGTAGGCGCTGCGGCGGATGGCGAGGATTTGCCCGCACGCGGCGGCGAAGCGCGGGTCTGTGCTGGCGCGCATTTTTCCCAGCGGGAGGAACCCGAGCAGGACGAAGTGGATCAGCGGGATGATGAGCTTTTCGGCGAAGCTGCCGGTCTCTTCGTGAGGCACGCCGCTGACGAGGGCGGCGCCGCTCTGCTCGACAAACGCGGCGAGACGCGCGAGCGAATCGGGTCGCGAGACGCGGACGTCGGCGTCCATGAAGACGAGCAGCGGATGACTCGCGAGCGCGGCGAGTTGATGGCAGGCGAAGTTTTTCCCGCACCATCCAGCGGGCAGCGGGAGCGCAACTTCGAGGCGCACGCGCAGATCGGTCCGCGCGATCTCGCGCACGATCTCGGCGGTTCGATCGGTGGAGCCGTCGTCGAGGACGATGACTTCGAACTCGGTGTCCTCGCTCTGCAGGACGGAGTGGAGCGCGGCGGCGATATTCGCTTCCTCATTACGCGCAGGGATGAGGACCGAACATCTGTCCGCGGAAGATTGTCTGGGCGAGACGCCCAGACCGGCAGGCGGGACGCCCACCCTACCCGGGATCGGCGGCAGCGGCGCGTAAAGCGTGAGATTGCGCAGAAAGAGCAACGCCGGAACTCCGGCGAGAAAGCAGGCCACAATGGCGAGCGCCGTGATCATCGCGCCACCTCCACGGGATGTTCGGGCGCAAATTTTTCTCCACGCACCCGCGCGCGCAGCCAGCGCCAGGCGTCGTAGAGGCCGCCGACGCCGGACTGGCCGCGGTTGAGCGTGCGCCAATCGGAGGCGTCGCGGCGGCAGGAGCGCGCGGTGAGTTCGTCCTGGGTCGCCTCCAGTGCGTCGGTGAAGCCGCGCGTCCACTCGCCGGCGGAACGCGCGGGTCCGTCGCCCGGCACGATGGGTTCACCGAAGGAGACGAGGATCTCGGGACGCGAGTCGGTCCAGAAGGCGAACTCGATCGCGAGTGGGATGAAGGCGGCGCTGGGCTCGCGCGCCGCGAGCGCGCCGAGGCCGTCCTTCAAGCGCAGCGGGCGCTCGCGCACGTCCATGAAGCGGCCTTGCGGCGTGAGCCACACGGCGTTTTGCGACGAGGCGAGCAGGGCGCGCGCGGTGCGCAGGAAGGTGAGCGCGCCGCGCGGGGTGTCCTGTTCGACGCCGAAGAAACCGAGGTGCCGGAAGAAGCCGTAGCGCTCCAGCATCGGCGCGTCGATCGGCGCGAAGGACGTGCGGTCGGCGAAGAATTCGCGCGAGAGCAACAGGCAGACGAGCGGGTCCCACCACGACGCGTGGTTTAAATAAATGACAAGCGGGCGGGCGCAGTCGCTCGGCGGGAGTCCGCGCTCCAGGATGCGGAGCGAGTGGAAATGCTTCCGCACGTAACGCCGCGTGTATGCGGTGAAGACATTCATCACGCCCGGCGAGACCCGTGGCGGCGCGGCTTTCATCCGGCGACCTCCATTTCCCGCTGTGGCGTCGGGATCGGCGTGTCGCGGTCGAGCGTGTCGGCGGCGATCCAGCCGGACATGAGGACCATCGGCATGCCGGGACCGGGATGCGCGGCGCCGCCGGCGAGGTAGAGTCCGCGCAGGTCGGGGCTGCGGTTGCCGGGCTTGAACGCACCGAGAAATTTTCCGTGACTGGCCAGGCCGTAGATCGCGCCGTTCAGGACGTGGTAGCGGTCGTGGATGTCCTGCGGCGTGAGCGTGCGCTCGAAGACGATGCGCGATTCGAGGTCGGGCATCTGGCCGGTGCGCTTGAGCTTTTCCAAAATGACGCGCCGATACGCGGGCAGCATTTTTTTCCAATCGTGATGCGGCCGCAGATACGGCGCGTGGACGAGGACGTAGAGCGCTTCGCCGCCGGCGGGCGCGGTGCCGGGCTCGGTGCAGGTCGTCGCCGCGAGGTAGCACGTCGGGTCCGGCGCGGGCTCGCCCTTTTTGTAGATGAAATCGAACTCCTCGTGCGGGTCGCGGCTGAAGACGAAGTCGTGATGCGCGAGGTGCTCGTAGCGTTTGCTGAGGCCGAGGTAGAGGACGACGCCGGAGCACGCGGGCTCGTAGCTGCGACGCTTTTCAAACGCCGCGCCGACGGAGCCGTTGATGAGTTCGCGATGCGTGCGCACGGAGTCGCAATTCGACACGACGGCGCTGAGCGCGATCTCTTCGCCCGCGTCGGTGCGCACGCCGGTGACTTCGCCGCCGCGCGACAGGATTTTCTCAATCTTCACCCCGGTGTGAATCTCGACGCCGAGTTCGCGCGCGAGTTTTTCCAGCGCGAGCGGCACGGCGCGGGTGCCGCCCATCGGATACCACACGCCTTCGTCGGTCTGCATGTGGGCGATGCCGCAGAGCACGGCGGGGGAACCGTAAGGCGACGAGCCGACGTATTGCGTGAAGTGATCGACCATCTGCGCGACGCGCGTGTCGGGCGTGAACTTGCGCACGGTGCTCGCGACGGAGCGGCCCATGCGCATCGCCAGCACGTCGCCGAGCATCTTCGGATCGAACGACGCCTTCCATTCGAACATGTCGCCGATGCCGCCGATCGGCTTGTAGAAAAATTGGCGCTGCGAGATGTCGTCGAGCCGCGCGCTGTAGTCGATGAAGTCGCGATAGCGCTGACCGGAATTCGTGCCGGGCGCGAAGGCGTCGAGCGTCTTCGCCATCACGTCGGGATTCTGCGCGAGGTCGAGGTGCGAGCCGTCGTCGAAGAAGCAGCGCCACTGCGGATCGAGGCGCACGAGTTCGAGGTAATCCTCCATCTTCGCCCCCGCCTCGGCGAAGATGCGGCGCAGCACGGATGGGATGGTGACAATGGTCGGGCCCATGTCGAAGCGGAAGCCGTCGCCGCGGAGTTGCGCGGCCTTGCCGCCGAGCCAGTCGTTGCGCTCGAAGAGGGCGACTTTGCGTCCGCGCGCGGCGAGCACGCAGGCTGCGGAGAGGCCGGCGAGACCGCCGCCGATGATGCCGATGGGTTTCATGATTTGGTGGGTTTGGAATTGGCGATGAGGGCGCGGAGAAAGGCGGGAATCGCGGCGAGGCGGCTGCGGCCATGCGCGGCACGGATGTAGGCGGTGAAAAGGTGCGCGTCGTCGGGCGCGGGTTCGTCGAAGTGCGGATGCAGGCGTCCGCGGCGGATGGCGACGACGTGCGGATGCGTCATCTCGAGCAGGCCCTCGTCGCCGCGCGTGGTGCCGAAGCCGCTCGCGCGCACGCCGCCAAAGGGCATGCGCGGGTCGGCGGTTGGGACGATGAGATCGTTGATGAGGACGAAGCCCGTTTTGATCTGCGCGGCGAGCGCGCGGGCCTTGGCGATGTCGCGTGAGAAGATGGATGCGCCGAGGGCGAAGTCGGCGGCGTTCGCGCGAAGCACGGCGGCTGTGTCATCACGAACGCGCTCGATGAGCAGGCGCGGACCGCGCGCGGTGGCCAGGCGGTCGAGCAATTCTTCGGCGATCGATTGCACCACGACGAGCCGGCGTGGAGCGATGCAGGTTGCGCCGCCGTTGAGCCGCATACCGAAACGCAGCGCGCGCACGACGAGATCGAGATCGGCGTCGGCGAAGACGAGGACGGCGTCTTTGCCGGAGAGTTCCATGACCGATGGCGTATTGGTTTCCGCGAGCTTCGCGAGCACGTCGCGGCCGTTTTCGGAGGAGCCGGTGAAGACGACCTTGTCCACGCCGGCGGCGATCGCATCGCGCGCTGCTTCGACGCTCTCGGGAAGGATGGTGAGCAGCGCGGCCTCGAGGCCGGCCTCGATGGCGAGTCGCGCGAAGGCGAGCGCAACGGCGCGAGTGCCAGGCGCGGGTTTGAGCAATACGGCATTGCCCGCGACGAGCGCGTGCAGCGCGTGAACGGCGGGGAGGAAGAGCGGGTAGTTTCCCGGACCGATCACGAGCACGGTGCCGAAGGGCTGGCGCTGGACCTCGAACGTCACTCCCTGCATCCAAAATGGACGCCCGCGTTTCGCGTAACGGCGCGGCGCAAGGACGCGCGCGGCATTGCGCTCCAGCCATCGGCACGCATCAGCGAGCGGGAGGACTTCGGAGACGAGCTTCTCGGCGAGCGGGCGATCACTCACCGCAGCCCCGGCGGCGGCGAGTGCGTCCGCGTTTTCGGCGATGAGATGGCGCAGCTCGCGGACGATGCGCAGGCGCTCGCGAAGGGGGATGAACGACGCCGAGCGCGCCTGGGTTGCGGAGATTTCCGCACGCGCGTCGCGCAGCGCGGATGTCGGACGTTGGATCGTCGCGTTCATGACACAGGCTCCAGGTTGAGCGGCGCGAGATGCGGCTGCGACGCGGGTTCGGCAGCGGGCGCGAGGCCGAGGTCGGCGAGGAGCAAGCGGCTGCTGATCCGCGCGCTCTCAAAGATCACCGGCAGGCCGCTGCCAGGATGCGTGCCGCCGCCGACGAGATACATGCCGTCCACGTCCTCGAAGCGGTTGTGCGGGCGAAGATGCAGCATCTGGTCGAGGCTGTGCGCGAGATTGAAGGTCGCGCCCTGGTGAATCTCGTATTTCGAATCCCAATCATCCGGCGTGATGACGCGCTCGAAGCGGATGCGGCGCTCGATGTCGGTGAAGCCGGCCTTTTCCATCTGCCGGAACATCTTCGCCCGGAAACGCTCGCGCTCGCGGGTCCAGTCCACGTTCGGATGCTGATGCGTGACGGGCGCGAGCACATAGAGCGCGCTGCTGCCGCGGGGCGCGAGCGACGGGTCGGTGACGCTGGCATTTTGCACATAGAAAGACGGGTCGTCGGAGAGGACGTGGCGGTTCTCGATCTCATCGAGATTGCGCTCGTAGTCGGCGGCGATGTGGATGCTGTGATGCGGAAGGTCGAACGTGCCTTCGACGCCGAGATACATCATGAAGGTCGAGCAGGAGAATTTCTTGCGCGCGATCTTGCGGTCGGTCCAGCGGCGGCGCAGGCGGTCGGGCACGAGGCGCTGCATCGCGCGGGCGAAGTCGGCGTTCATCACGATCGCGCTCGCCTTTTCCTCCCCGGCTGCGGTGCGCACGCCGACGGCGCGGCGGCCTTCGAAGAGCACTTCCTCGACCGGAGAGTCGGTGCGGATTTCGACGCCGAGCCGCTCCGCGACGCGGGCCATCGCCGCTGTCACCGCCGCGCAGCCGCCAAGCGGATGGAAGACTCCGTATTCGTATTCCAAAAAGGAAAGGATCGAGAACAGGCTCGGGCAGCGGAACGGCGACATGCCGAGGTATTTCGACTGAAAGGAAAACGCGAGACGGATGCGCGGATCGCGGAAGAAGCGGCCGAGATAGGTGTCGAGCGACTGATGCGGTCGGAGCATCGGCAGCATCTTGAAGAGGCGCATGTTCACGAGGTCCTGCCAGCCGAGGAAAGGCGTTTCGAGGCACGGCTCCATGCGTTGCAACTTCGCGCGATTTTCCTCCATGAAACGGCGGAAGCCCGGCGCGTCGCCCGGCGCAATCGCGGCGATCTGCTGCTCCATCCTCCCAATGTCGGACGTGGCGTGAATCTCTCCGCCGCTGCCAAACATGATGCGGTATTGCGGATCGAGCCGAACCATTTCCACCTCCGCACGGAGCGACGTGCCGGCGGCGGCGAAGATCTCGTCGAGCACGCGCGGGTAGAGGAAAAAAGTCGGGCCGAGGTCGAACTTGAAACCATCCGCCTCAATGGACGACGTGCGCCCGCCGACCGTCGGAAGCCGCTCGATGACCTTCACTTTCACGCCCGAAGCGGCGAGCAGGATCGCGGAGGCGAGGCCGCCGGGACCGGCGCCGATGATAATGACATCATTTTTCATGGTGTTGGCGGGCTGAAATTGCGGTTCAGAATTTCGTCTTCACGCCGCAGGCTCGTGCCACGCACCAGCCCCGCGCGGCCTCGAATGCGACGAATGCGGAGGACGCTCCCAAAGCGATGCCGGCAGCCTGCGAATGACGCCAGGTGAAGGCGGCGCCAAAGCCGAGTGCGAGAGCGCCAAATGCGCGGATGACGCGGCCTTTCGTGTCGATGTTTGGGCGAAGAAAACACATGCGAGCGGTGTGGTTGAGAGGTTTCGATGCGGCGCAAATGTCTAAGTAATGTCTAAGTCTTGTCAACCGAAACTTCGACAATAATCGAAGTATGTCGAGGTCTTTCCTTGCAAACGTCCAGCTTCCGTCTAAGTATTAGGAACTAGATGCCCTCCTCATTTTCCATCCAAGCCGTCGCCGAACGCACCGGGCTGACGCCGCATGTCATCCGCGCATGGGAGCGGCGCTATCGCGCGACCGAACCGGAACGTTCGGCGGGCAAACAGCGGCTCTACTCCGAGGCCGAAATCGAGCGCCTCGTGATGCTGAGCCGCGCCGTGAGCGGTGGCCACAGCATCGGAAAAATCGCCGCGCTGCCGACCGAGGAACTGCGCGCGATGGTGGCGAATCAAGGCCCGGCGCCGCGCGCCGCGAAGAGCGCGACTCACGATGATCCCGGCGCGCCCTTCCGCCGCGAGGCGCTGGCCGCCGCGACGCAGTTCGACGGACCCGCACTGGAAGCGGCGATGCGGCGCGCCGTCGTCGCACTCGGCAATCAAGGTCTGCTCAGGCTGACAATCGGGCCCCTCGCACAGGAGATCGGCGAACGCTGGCGTGACGGACTGCTCACCGCTGCGCAAGAGCATTTTTTCACCGCGAGCGTGAAGGTCTTCCTCGGCGAACTGACCCGGCAATACTCCACTCCGCTCAACGCGCCGCGCATCATCGTCGCGACCCCGCTTGGCCAGCTCCACGAGCTCGGCGCGGTGATGGCCGCCGCCAGCGCGGCGAACCTCGGCTGGCGCGCGATCTACCTCGGTCCGAGCCTGCCCGCGCACGAGATCGCGGGAGCCGCGCTGCGCAATGAAGCCGGCGCCGTGGCGCTGAGCATTGTGTATCCCGAGGACGACCCGCACCTCGCGCAGGAGCTCACCGACCTCGCGCGGCTGCTGCCCCCGACCACGCGCATCCTTGCCGGCGGGCGTGCGGCGCGGGGATACTTCGCGACGCTCGTTCGCCTCGGTGCGCTGTATGCCGACAGCATCGAGGAATTTGGTGAACAACTCGACGGCCTGCGCCGCACCTCAGCGCGGACTTCCACCACCGAGGGCCAGCGCCCATGAAAATCCACGAACTGCACCGCGAGCTCCGGCTCCCCCGCCCTCTCGACGAAGTCTTCCCGTTCTTTGCCGACGCGGGAAATCTCGAACTGCTCACGCCGCCGTGGATGCACTTTCACATCCTCACACCGCGCCCGATCGAGATGCGCGCCGGGGCGATGATTGACTACCGACTGCGCGTCCTCGGCCTGCCGCTCGGCTGGCGGAGCGAGATCACCGCGTGGGATCCGCCGCACCGCTTCGCGGACGAACAACGCCGCGGCCCCTACCGGCTCTGGCATCACGAGCACAGCTTCGAGCCGCGCAACGGCGGCACGCTCTGCCGCGACCACGTGCGCTACGCCGTCCCCTTCGACTTCTTCTCCCACCGCCTCCTCGTCCGCCCGGACATCGAGCGAATCTTCGCCTTTCGTGAGCAAAAGATGCGCGAGCTCTTTCCAGCAAACGGAACCGCCGTCATGCAGGATCATGGAACCTGACACTGACAAAGCACTCGCGGCTGAGATCGCGCTCTTGAGCCACGTCGCGCAGGCGATTGCCGGAGGTCTGCGGTAGCACCCTCCAGCCTGCCAGCCACATTGCGCCCGATTCCTCGAAGCCATAATGAGACTGATTCCACCATCCATGTTGTTCGCCTTGGTCGTCGCGCACACCGCAACACACGCTGCCGATGTGATTGTCGAAGATCTCACTCTACATAATGGGAAACGGGGAAAGGCCATCGAATGTCGCGTCTATTTTCCGGCAGCGGGTGACAAGCTGCCGCTCATCGCATTCTCGCATGGCTTCGGCGCGGATCGAACGGCGTTCACAGACATCGCACATCATTGGGCAGCGCACGGGTATGTGGTGGTCGCTCCATCGCACTGGGATGGGTTCGGCAAGAGCAAAGGCAAAGGTGGTGCGCTGCCTGCGGGCGGCCTGCAGGCGCTAATGGAAAACGCGTCTGCGAAGATTGAAAATCGCGTGGGCGACGTCGCCTTCATACTCGACTCGACGGAACAACTCACTGCGCAACTTCTGGCACTGCGCGGTCGGATGGACGTGACACGTATTGGCGTCGGTGGTCACTCGCTCGGGGCTTACACCACGATGCTCATCGGTGGGGTCACGGCAGACATCGGCGAGCAGAAAGCCCGCAGTTTCAAAGATGACCGCGTGCGCTGCATCCTGCCGATCTCCGGTCAGGGAACGGGCCAGCAGGGTCTCACACCATCGAGTTGGGCGAATCTCAAACTCCCCATGATGACGATGACCGGATCGTTGGACAAGGGCGCGGGCGGTCAGGGACCGGAGTGGAAGCAGGAGGCGTTCAAATTTTGTCCCGCGGGTGACAAGTATCTCGTCTTCATTGAAGGCGCGAATCATGTGTCCTTCGGCGGGAACGGTTCTCGCGATGCAGGTATCACCGATGCTGTGAAGCGAAGCACGCTGGCCTTTTGGGACGCTTACTTGAAGGACGATGCTGCGGCGAAGGCATCGCTGACCACCGGATCGGTTTTCGCAGCGCTGAAAGGCAAGGCAACCCTCCAAGCGAAATGATCTGCTAGCCGCGCTTAGCCTTGCGACGACCCGCCCTCCTCGGCAGGTGAACTATGTGCAGCTCAACGACTCCGACCATGAAACCATTCCTCGCAACCTTGTTCCTGCTCACTGCCTCGGTCTCGCGCTGAGCAAGATTTTTCTCGATCCGGGGGCGCAGGCGGTGCCGGATGAACTCGAAAATGAGACCACGCATAAACGGTATTGACTGGAGTCCTGGCATCCGGACTTGCCTTGGGATTCTGGCCGCGTTTTTCGCATCGCCGGGCATCGGCGCGGAAAAGGGCGGACCTGCGCCGGACACCATGCCGCCGGATTACTCGCGTTACACGCAGAGCTATCACATGCCTTTCGGCAACTTGAAGCCCGTGAACTTTGAGGACCTCAAGTCCATGAGCGTGCGCGCATCCATCAATGGCGGCCCACCGATGCGCCTCCAGATCGATACCGGCTCGACCGGCGTGATCGTCGGCGCTTCCGATGTGCCTAACATTGACCCGAACGCTCCCGCAGGATCGATTACTTACAGCAGCAGCGGCGTGGAACTGCTCGGCGTATGGACTCCGGTGACGATCACTTTTCCCGACTCGAAAGATGCGAACGGCAACGTGGCGACGGCGGTGGTTCCGGTGCTGGCCGTCTCGGAGCGCAAAGTCCATCCAGGCGCGGTCAACGGATCATCGTTCAAGCCGGCCATGAACCCGAAGATTTATATGTTCGGTATCGGAAGCGGTCGTGGCAAGGAGCCGCACCAGGAGAAAAACCCGTGGGTGAACTTGAAGGAAATGCAGGCCGGCACCATGCGGCGCGGATACACGATCGCGCGCGACGGAATCACTCTCGGGCTGACCGCGAAAACGGTCGGCGAGGGATACCTCTACGAGAAGCTGAAAGAGCACACCGGCACCGTCGGGGATGCGGCGGCGAAGCAGGGAGGCGTGAGGGATTGGGACAGCTCTCGGGGCTGGGCCGTGGTCGGCGGGGAGAAGTGCGTGGAGTCAGGAATGCTGCTCGATACAGGGCTCACGAACATGATGATCCAAGCGCCGTCGCCCGCGTCGAAAGGCGACGTGGCTGACGGAACCGATGTCACGGTTCATCTGCTGAGCGGCCGGCTTTCCTACAGTTTCAAAGTGGGCGACACCGCGAATCCCGTCGCCCCGCGGAAGGTTAGCTGGGTCGTGCGAACCACGGGCCCACTCATCAACACGGGCCTGCGAGCGCTGGCACTCTATGACTATCTCTATGATGCGGACGGCGGGTATTTCGGACTGAGGCCAGTCTCCAAGCAACGATGAGCGAAACCCGCAACTAACTCAGAGAAAAAGTAAACGTATGAAATGCCCATTCATGATCACCGCCCTGCTCAGCAGCACCACTATGCGTCTTGCCGTCCTCGTATCGGTGACATGCCTCGCCGCGGACTACGACTTGATCATCCAAAACGCCCGCATTGCCGACGGCACCGGCGCGGCGTTGGTGAAGGGGAACATCGCCGTGAAGGATGGGCGCATCGCCGCGATTGGCGAAGTAATCGGCAGCGCGACCACGACGATCGATGCGCAGGGCCGGGTCGCCGCACCGGGCTTCATCGACGTGCATACGCACTCCGAGCGCATCGCGCGCACGCCGGCCGCGGAGAACTTCGTGCGCATGGGCGTGACCACGATCGTGACCGGCAACTGCGGCACCGCGCGCACGGATGTGGCGAAGTTCTTCGAAGAAGTTGGCGCCGCGAAAGTCGCGATCAACGTCGCCACACTCGTCGGCCACAACTCGGTGCGGCAAAAAGCGATGGGCGGAAATTTCGCCCGCGAGCCGACCCCTGAGGAGATGGAGACGATGAAGGCGCTCGTCGAGCAGGGGATGAACGAAGGCGCCGTGGGTCTGAGCACCGGCTTGATCTACTTGCCGGGTTCCTTTGCGAAGACCGAGGAGATCGTCGAGTTGGCGAAGGTCGCCGCAGCGCACGGCGGTATCTACGCGAGTCACATGAGGACGGAAACGGTGAAGATTTTTGACGCCGTCGCCGAGCTGCTGCGCATTGCGCGCGAGGCGAAGATCCGCGCCGAGCTTTCGCACATCAAACTTTCTGGCCCCTCGGCGTGGGGCAAGGCGGACGAAGTGCTCGCCGTGCTCGATCGTGCGCGGGCGGAAGGCTTGTCGATCACGCACGACGCTTACGCCTACACCGCGTCGAGCACCGGCATCTCGCAACTCATCCCCGACAAGGCGCGCGAAGGAACGCGTCAGGATTTCATCGCGCGCATCGCTGATCCGAAGCAGAAGGCGGAGGTCGTCGCGGAGATGAAGCGCTCGCGCGGGCGGCAGGGACACGCCGACTACAGCTACGTCGTCATCGCGCAGTTCGACGCCGATCCGTCGCTCAATGGGAAGCGCCTGCCGGAAGCCGCGAAGCTCAAGCGCGGTTCCGACTCACTCGACGATCAGGTCGAGTTGCTCTTCGACATCGAGAGCCAAGGCGGCGGCAGCGCAATCTTTCACGGCATGAGCGAACCCGATCTCCAAACATTCCTGCGCCATCCGCTGACGATGATCGCCAGCGACGGCGGCCCCCGCACGCCCGGCGAAGCCGTCCCGCACCCGCGCAGCTACGGCAACAACGCACGCCTCCTCGGCCGCTATGTGCGCGAGCTGAAAATCTTCCCGATCGAGGAAGCGATCCGTCGCATGACTTCGCTGCCCGCGGAGACTTTTCGACTGCGCGACCGTGGCGTGCTCAAGCCCGGCGCCTTCGCGGACATCGTGATCTTCGATCCCGAGAAGGTGAACGATCCAGCGACGTTCGACGACCCGCATCACTATGCGGAAGGTTTCACCGATGTGATTGTGAATGGCGGCGTCGTGTTGCGCAGCGGCGAACTCACCGGCGCGCGGACGGGCGGGCCGCTGCGATTTTGATTAAGGCCGCTAGCCGAACTGATAATGACATGGCTGTGGCGCATGGCCGACTATCTACACACGCGAGAGCGGAAAGAGTCCGTCACTGCAACCGCACCTTCAGCCGGTAGAAGTGCGGGCCGGCGGTGACCGACTGCGTAACGATCACAGTTTGGTTTGCGCCGGCGATGTTTGTATAGCCGGCGACGCCGGTCCACGACACGGCGTTGGCGAGGTTGGTCGTGGTCTCCACATCGAAGAAGCGCGTGAGGCCGGCGTAGCCGGTGCCGGATGCGGCTGTGGCGGTGAAGGTGAGGGTAAGATTCGTGCCGGAGCGCGCGATGGCGAGGAAGGGACTGTTCGCCGCTCCGGGATTGGTGCCGAGGACATACTCTTGGGCGTCGGGAATGCCGTCGTCGTCGCTGTCTTGGCCAGGAGCGGCCGGCGATCCCGGGTCGAGCTGGTTGGCGACTTCCCAGAGGTCGGGGATGCCGTCGTTATCGAAGTCGCCGTCGCTGCCGATGATGGCGTCGATGCTGGTGGTGCCGGACGCGCCAGGGGGATCGAGGCGGAGAGCTTTGATGGTATGGCCGGCCCAGTTCGTGTTGGCGGCGACGTTCACCGCATACCATTTGTAAACGCTGCCTGCGGGAACCGCGAAGGTCACGGAGTTCGCCGCACTGACACCGCCCAGCTCATTGCCGAAGAAGAGCTGTGCATTGCCGCCGATGCTGCTTTTCATCCGCACGAGGACGACGGGGACGTTGCTGCCGGGGATGTTCAAAGCTGTGGCGTGATTGAACTGCGGATCGACGCCAGCGATCGTGGCGTTGAGCGCGCCTGCGGAAACGGCGGCTCCTGAAGTGTTGGCGCTGGCGGTCCAGCCTTCAAAGTTGCCATCCTGATTGAAGAGATAAGCGAAGCGGCCGAAGGCGGACTCATCCACGGTCAGGACATAGCTGACGCTGGTGGTGAACTGGCCGTCGCTGACGCTGATGGTGATCGTGGCCGAGCCGACCTCCAGCGGCGCTGGGGTGACGGTGATGGTGCGGTTAGTCCCGCTCCCGCCGAGCACGATGCCGCCGGGCGGGACGAGGGTCGTGTTGGAAGAATTGGCGCTGACCATGAGCGCCGATGCCGCGGTGCTGGTGTCGCCGATCGTGAAGCTGGCATAGTCGCTGGTGTTCAATGCGATCGTCTGGTTGGCGATTGCGCTCACGACGGGTGGCGCGTTCGTGACGGTAAGCGTGAACGTGCTGCTGGAGGTGAATGTGCCGTTGCTCGCGGTGAGGGTGATGGTCGCGGTTCCGGTTTGATTGGGCGCTGGCGTGATGGCCACGGTGCGACTGGTCCCGGTGCCGGCCAGGACGATGTTGCCATTGGGCACGAGCGTCGGATTCGACGAAGTGGCGGTGAGAGTGAAGGTCGTGTCGCCATCGAGATTGACGGTGAGACCGAAGGGGATCGGTCCAGTCGGCACTCCGATGTCCGTGGCTTGATTCGCCGGGGGAAGGATCACGTTGCCGTCCGATCCGACGATTGAGTCGATGTCAAAAGTGGTGGCGGTGGTGCTCACCGGATCGAAGCGCAGGATGGTGATGACCTGACCCTGCCAATCCACGTTTCCTTGCATCGGGAAGACGAGCACCCGCCATTGGTTGCTGGCGGTGTAGTTCACCTTCACGGAACTCGCCTCGGTGTAGGCGCCGGTGTCCCCCAGCCGCCTCCAGTAAAATTGGCCATACCCAGTATTTGAGGCCCGCATCCGCACCAGCAGGTAAGGCACCGCCGTGCCGGAGACGCGGAGGTTGTCCTCGACCATCTGGGGGTTGGTGTTGGTCGATGCGGCACTGAGCAGTCCGCCCGCCACGGTCTCGTTGGCAATGCCACTGAAAGATGCCCAGTTCTCGAAATTGCCTGCCACGTTGAACTCGCTGTTCACAAAGGGATCGGTGCCGAGAAGAGTGCGGAAGGGATCGGTGCCAGCGGCGGCTTCGTTGCCATCGCTCACGCCATCGCCGTCGGAATCGACCACGGGCATGGTGATGCTCGTGGTCCAGGTCAGCGTGTGCGACGTGCTGGCGGCGGTGGCGATGGGGCGGATGTAGAAGTCGCCGTTCGTCTCTTTGTAGAAGCCGGAGGTCGTGCCTGCTTTCAGCGCAGCGAGCGAGGCACGCGAGGTCATGCCGGTGACGGCGATGCCCGGCAATTGGCCGAAGTTCTTGAAGCAAATGAGCATGTCGTCGCCGACGGTGGCGTCATTGATATCGAGGTCCACGCGCTTCGTCGTCGGCAGCGATTCGTAGAAGTAGGTGTATTGAAAGTCTTCGCGCACGATGAGCGGGAGCTGATGCTGCTCTTTGAAGCCATTGATGTAATAGATGCCCGCGGTCAGTGTGCCGGGCTTGCTGCGCAGCACACTGATGTTCGGATACAGGTCGGTGGACTGGCCGTAATTCAGCACGCACTGCGCAAAGCGATGACTGCTGCGGTAGGTGTTCGTCCACACCGATGGCCGCGTCTCTCCGCCGGTCAGGAAGAAGGGATGATTGCTGACGATGGAACTGTTCGCGATGCCGGAAATCGAGCCATCCAAATCCAAAATCACACCCGCCCAGATGCGCGGATGACCGGGATCGTTTGCGCCGATGTTCGCAGGCGGGATGATGTTGTAGTCGGTGAGAATCGAACGTGGCGGCACGGGCGGATCAAACGTGAAGCCTTCAAAGACGTGATTGGGATGCTTCGTTGCCGCGCCGATGTTTTGCAGGAAGCGGCAGTTGGTCGCATTCCAGCCGTAAAGGTGATTGTTCTTCATGCGACCCGCGCCGTCATAGATCGCATAGACTGTGCGCGTAGTGCCGCTGGGCAGCAGACCGAAGCCCGAGTCGGCAATCATCAGCGACTCCTGGCAGAGATGGTAGGTGGCGAGGAAGAGATTAGTCTGGTTGTCGGCGAAGACATTGTTGTTGTAGATCACGTTTTTCCGCTGGCCGCCGATGCCTGCGTAAAGAGCGACGTCGTTGGAATACCAAGTGCAGTCGTTGAACGAGAACGGTCCGTTGTTTGCCCACTCGGCATTGATGACCAGCGTGTCGCTCGCGGAGATCTGATCATTGATGTCGAGCCCGTTGGCGCAACTATGCGCGGTGTTACGGTCAAACGCGCCGAGCGGCTGCTTGTAAGGTTCGAGTCCGGCGAAGCGCGGATGGTTAAGGGATGAGTTCA
>JBBRXP010000148.1:0-15173 GCA_038238555.1 Chthoniobacterales bacterium
CCGACTGCGACTCAACCTCTCCAGCCACTCTCGATCTTCCACGTTCAATTCGACTCTTGGGGCGATGCGCATCTCCCCATCATTCATACGGCCACACGGCTGTCACGCTTACTCTTTACTATTTGCGGCGCACTACACTAGTCCGTGTCGAGACATTCGCCCCGCCAGATTTGCTGCGTGCGATTGTCTACATTGACATCGTCGGTCTTAACAAATCGCTAGTGTTCGTCGCGGGTTCTTCGAGATTCCGCAAGTGATGGCATTGCCGTTCAAATCGCCACCAATCCGTCGCCGGTTCTGTGAGCAAACCACTCACCGTGCTACCGACTCCTTTCGAAACTTACCAACCTACTAAGATCCCCGATCCCAATACCAAGGAGGCAGGCTGATCTTGCTCTCTATCCTTCCGATGGAGGAAAAGTATGTCCGCCTCCTTCCGAATCCGTGTAAAAAGTTCCCGGCACGGGCGAGTGAGAAGATTCAGTCCACGAAAAACACGGGAGACACGAAAGAGACAGGGTCCCTTTTCATGCCTTTCGCGGACTCTGCCCTGACTTTTTACACAACCTCCTGGATGCGGGACAGCAAGAGTTATCGAATCCGCCAATCCCCCAGCCCGCCCGGATAGATCATTTTCGAGTCCGATTTGACTCCTGTCCCCTTCGCAAAGTCCACCGCAGCCCCACTGCCATCGAGGCACCATTGGTAAATCTGCCCGGCGTTGTTCTGAAAAATCAGGTCGGGAAAGCCGTCGCCATTCATGTCCGCGCACGCCACGACCCGCCAGTCCGCAAGGCTGCCGGCATAGAGAAACTGCGAGCCGGGCTTCAGGCCGGTTCCGGTGGAGAAATTGACGGTGTTCCCGGTGCCGTCGAGAAGCCACACATAGATCTGGCCGATGCTATTCTGGAATATGAGGTCCGAAGCGCCGTCCTTGTTCACATCTGCACAGGCCACAACCCTCCAGTCACCCAGGCTGCCACCATAGAGGAAATGAGAGCCCGGCCGCAGGCCGCTTCCGGTTGCGAAATTGATCATATCCCCGCTGCCGTCGAGGAACCATGCGTAGATCTGCCCGGCGCTATTTTGAAGGATGAGATCCGGGATTCCGTCATTGTTCACATCGGCGCAGGCCACGAGTTTCCAGTCGCCCAGATTGCCGTCGTAGAGAAATTGCGACCCTGGGACCAGGCCGCCCCCCGTGGCAAGATCCACACCTTTCCCGGAACCATCGAGACACCAGACATAGATCTGGCCGCTGCTATTCTGAAAGATTAGATCGGGAAATCCGTCACTATTGATATCCGCGACCGCCTTGAGCCTCCAGGTGCCGAGACCGGCCTTGTAAATGTAGCCGCCGGAAGTTGCCGCGCCGGTGCCATCCATGTTCCAGCCGTAGAGCTGGCCCGCGGCGTTTTGAAAGACGAGATCCGTGTTGCCGTCGCCATTGATATCCCGCGGGTTCGTTGAGGAAGCGAAACCAGACACTGGATTCCGCGCCTTCGCCGCGGCAAAGGAGCTAATGACCGGATTGCGCGGGAATTTTGCATAAGGCAGGCGGAACCCTCCATAGGCATAGGTGTCCGCGCGGATTCCGAAATCCGCGAGAAAGTCCGCACAGCCGCTTGCTGCAATGATGTCGTCCTGATCCACCCCATCGCCGGAGACCCCTATCGCGCCGATGAGTTCGCCATTGCGATAAAGCGGAAATCCACCGGGAAAAATGGTGATTCCGTTCGGCAGGTTTGGATTCCCGGGAAATCCCCCGGTGGCCGGATCGCGCTTCAGTGACACCGCCTCCTGGAAGCCGAAGAATGGACCGAACGGCGCGCCATCAATTCCCGGCGGAAAATATCGCTGTGAAAGGAACCCCACAGAGCGGGTTGACATCGCCAGTTGACTATTGGAAGAAAAGACTGCCGTCCGCGCCTTTTGCACCGCGACATCCCAGGAAAACATGGTGGCCTCGCCGACACGGAATGTTCCGAGCACAGTCGGCGCTTCGAGGGCCTTGTCAGGATTGTTGACCACGGTGATGAATACGTTTGCCGAAACACCTATCGGAAGGCGGATGCCCGCCCGCGTAATGCTGGCCCGTTGCGCGGCCTTTGTGATGATGGATTCGACTTCACTGGCCGTAAGTCTGCTCGCATTCCCGACAAGGCTCCTTCCCGGCACGGTGGACAGCGGATCGTCTATGAAGCGTATGATGCCGCCGTTGTTTGCCGGAGTATCGAAGACCACAGGGCCGCGCACCTCGCCCGCGACACCACCGAGGCTTGTCACCGGATAGGGATAAGGTGCCGGAGGTGCCTGGATCGGAAAACCATCCACCGGGCGACCGGGAAGGCTGCCCAATGGCAGCGTGCCCGATATATCCGTGATAGTATCAACAGACTGCCACACATAGGGAATCCGGATGCCATTGATCAGGATATTCGTCGCGACAATCGCAGGCGAGGGCCGGAAACCGCTCTGTCCCGCAAGCGCGACGAATTCATCGGTGTCCGCCTGCGAAATGGGAACGTAACCAGTCGTGGAAAACAACTGGACCTCATTCAGTATGATCGCGGCTGCGGGCGCAAGATCAGTCGGGACGCCATCCCCAGTCACTCCGATGGCGCCCACAAGACGGCCATTCTTATAAAGTGGCAGACCGCCGGGCGAGTCGTTCAGTGAACCGGGCAGGACCGGGTTGCCACGGACACCGGGAGAGATGCGCCTCATGTCGCCAGCTACAAGTGATGCACGCAGGTCCGCCGGATCGAACGGGCCGCCCGGCACGAGCGGATTGGCGATTTGCTTAAGCCGGTTGATGTCGGAGAAGAACAGGTTCGAGAATCCCACTCCCACAAGCGGGCCTGGGCCTGCATTGGTCACTGCGGGCGGAAAGTGCTGCTGGGTAATGTAGCCCGCGGTGCGAGTGGTGAGAGCCTCCTGGTCGCTGCTCAGGAAAGCGGCGGTGCCTGCCCTTGTGATCGCCCCGGCCACGAGTCCGTAAATCCGAAGTGTCGCGGGCTCCAAATCAAACGGCGGCAGCGGAACCGGGGTGCGCCCTTGCACGTCCCACACGCCGAGCACAAATCCCTCGCGATCAGTGACCGCAATGATCGCGCCGGGATTCGTCCGCATCGCCTGGGTGGCCGCCTGGGCGATGATCTGCTCGACCTCTGCCTTCGTAAGCTGTTCCGGGCTGCTCTGTGCGCACACGGACGCTGGCGAAAAGGCAATCGCGAACGCAGCCAGAACTGCAGTGAGCAAGAGATTTGTCATTCGTCGGTAACTCCCTTTTACGCATCGGCCAAATTGGCCGCAATTCATCTTTTTGGCGTACGTCGGAATGGCGGCGAGATTCACGTTGCGCAGCGTTTCATGTTCGTCGTATGAAGCCCCGGTGCTGATGCCAAGTCCGAGCCCGCCCTCGCCATTCCGGCGATCCCGTCCGGTCTTTCTGGCGCTTGCATCGCTGGTTGGGCTGGGAATCCCAGGCGTCCAAGGAGCGGAGAGTAAGCTGAAATTCCGGAAAAGCTCCCCAGACCTGCGCCCGATGTCGCCGCCGGACGGTGACGCTGCAAACGCACCGGGACTGCCGCCGCGTTCGCCCGCGGGATTCAATCCCGATCCCGGAATGTGGGATCAGCCCGCGCTGAAGACGCATCCGGAAAGCCTGCTGCTTTTCCCCGAGGAATCCGTGCTGCCGGGAACACTGAAGCTCCCTCGCGGCGATGTGATAGGTCACGATCCTGTCAACAGGACATTCACCTACCCCTCCTATCCCCTCGGCCGGGAGGGCTTGGGCCTCCTGCCTCATGCCAGGGGCGTGCCCAACCGCTGGCTTGTCCCATTTCCCCACTGGCAGCGCTATCGCGATGCGTCCACCGAGACGCCCTACATGTATGATACCCCGAGGCTCTGGCATCCCTACTACCAGAGCAAGCTGAAGGGCGACGTGCCCGTCTTTGGGCAGGATATTTTTTTGAACCTGACGGCAAAGAACTTTGCCCTCTTTGAAATGCGAAAGCTGCCTGTGCCGAGCGGGGTGAGCACATCCACGCCGAACAGTGCGGAATTCTTCGGGCGCGGGGAACAGATGACCTATTCCAACGACGCATCCATCGCCTTCGACCTGTTCAAGGGTGAGACCGCATTCAAGCCGGTGCAGTGGCTCATCCGGGTGAATGCCGTCTATAACAGCAACTGGACCCGCGTGAGGGAAAACAACCTGCTCTTTCCCCTCGGCAGAGTTTCCCCTTCCACCTATGTCCCGAATACCGCTGCTATCGGGGCGATTCCGGCAAGCCCGGTGGGTGTGAATACGGTGTCGGGGAATCCCGGGAGCTTTACGACCACCATCAATCCGGCCACATTTTACAACTATATTGCACCGCAGCTTCAGCCATTGGGCAATGCGAAGCCGCTCGTCCAAGTGGATCCCAACACCGGACGCCCTCCAGCAGGCTCGAGTGCCCCGGCATCGGTTGCCGGTGCAAATGAGCTGGGAGGCACGCACTACACCACCCGCTTCCGGGATTTCTTCGCATTGCAGGAGGCATTTGCCGAAATCCACATCGGCGATGTGTCGGAGAACTATGACTTTGTCTCCTCCCGGTTCGGGACGCAGCCGTTTATCTCTGATTTCCGCGGGTTTGTCTTTGCCGACACCAACCTTGGCGCGCGCATCTTCGGCAATCATGACAACAACCGGACGCAGTACAATCTGGCATATTTCAACATGCGCGAGAAGGACACCTTTTCGGGCCTGAACTCGCTTTCATCGCGCGACCAGCAGGTCGTCATCGCGAATGTTTTTCGCCAGGATTTCCTTATCAAAGGCTACACCGCGCAGGCCAGCCTGCACCTAAACGTTGATCGCGGGGGCGTCCACTATGATCGCAATGGCTTCCTCACCCGTCCGCAAATATTGGGAACCGTGCCCGATGCAGCGCCGGTCAGCGTCGCTGACAACGGACTTCGCAGCCATGGCGTGAAGTCGTTCTACGTGGGCTGGACAGGCGACGGGCACATAGGCCGATGGAACGTCACCCACGCATTCTACCAGGTCTTCGGCGAGGATGAATTCAATACGCTTGCGGGAAAGCGGGTGGACATTAACGCACAGATGGGAGCCCTGGAGGTAAGCTATGATCGCGACTGGTTCCGGCTGAAGCTCTCCGGCTTCTATGCCAGCGGCGATTCGAGGCCGACGGATCGGACCGCCCGTGGATTCGATACCATCCTCGACAATCCGTCCTTTGTCGGTGGCCCGTTCAGTTGGTATGTCCATGAGGGCATCAATCTTCCCGGCACCGCGGTGAACCTGAAGCAGAGCGACTCGCTGGTGATGAACCTGCGCACCAGCAAGACGGAGGGACAGTCGAATTTCGTGAATCCGGGCACCGTGATTGTCGGCATCGGGGCGGACATGGACCTCACTCCGAAACTGAAGGCATTTACCAATGTGAACTACATCTGGCTCGTGGAGTCGGCACCAATCAAGGCCGCGCTGCAAACCGACCGGGTAAGAAATGATCTCGGTCTCGACGCCAGCTTTGGTTTCAAATACCGACCCTTTCTGACGGATAACATCATCATCTCCGCGGGCATGGGCTTTTTCTTTCCGGGGGGGGCCTACCGGGACATGTATCGGAGCAACACCGTGCCAGTCCCCGGGTTCACTTCCCAGGGCGCGTTTAGCAAGCCGGACAGCATGCTTTACAATGCCTTTTTCACGGTCAGCCTAGTCTATTGAAATGGATGCCTCCCTTTTCCCAATGATCCATTTGGCCGGAAGGCGGGCAGGCGATGTGTTCGCGCCAGGAGGCCTTCGATGATCCGCCGTCTATTTCATATCTCGCTAGTCATGGCCTTAGTTGCCGTGGCGACCTGTCTTTATTCCGTGCGGGGGCAGGATGGATTCGGGCCGCAGACCTCCGCGTCATCGAAACCAGCGCCCGGCGCTCCGCCGAGACCTGGATTGGACATCAACGGCAATCGCACGCAGGACGCTGCAACTCCCGTCGAAGCCGGCTCCGGATTGGGGCCAGTCACCTCGCCTGCCGGCGCTCTCCCGCTGCCTGTGACCGCCACGCCTTCTGCCGGAAAATTCACACTCTTTGGAACGGGATTTGGACCCGGCCTTTCTGTCCATCCCAAACCCGCAGGCGCCGGCCGCCCCGCGCGGAACTGGATCGATCAGACCGTCGGGGAGGCTAATCGGAAGAGTGTCGGCTGCATCGAGTGCCATAAGACCACCGACGCCCACACGATGCACAGTTCGCCGAACGTGGTGCTCGGCTGCACAGACTGCCACGGCGGGAATCCTGCACGCGGGCTCATCATCACGCAGGCACATGTGCAGCCACGGAATCCGGAATTCTGGGCCACATCGGCGAACCCACCGAACTCCAGTGTGGTGCTCAACCACGAGTCCCCGGAGTTCATCCAGTTCCTGAACCCCGGTGACCTGCGCGCGGCGAAAAAGGCGTGCGGCCTCTGCCATGGCGACATCGTCGAGAGGGCGGGCAACTCGATGATGAACCACGGCGCCATGCTCTGGAATGCCGCTGCCTATAACAATGGTTCCATTGACATCAAGAATGCCATCGTCGGCCAAGCTTACGGGGCCGACGGCATTCCGCTCCAGTTGAATAACCCATTCAAGCCGACGCCTGAGCAGACGCGCCTCTCCGGGATACTTGCCACACTCTATCCGCTTCCGCGCTTCAATTTAAGCCAGCCCGGAAATGTCTTCCGGATCTTTGAGAAAGGCGGATTGGATGGGCTCTCCCTCGGCCTCCCGACTCCCGATGAACCGCCCGGCAAGCCGGATCGCCGCCTGTCCGCCCGAGGGCTCGGCACGCTGAACCGGACCGATCCCATTTTCCTCGGCGCACAAAAGACGCGCCTGCATGATCCGCTGCTCGGCTTTCTCGGATCGAACGATCATCCAGGCGATTACCGTTCGAGCGGGTGCAGCGCCTGCCACGTCGTCTATGCAAACGACCGTTCGCCGAGCAATTCGGGCTGGTGGCACAGCTATGGCAACCAGGGCCTGAGCTTCTCGAAGGATCCCACCATTTCGAAGCGTGAACGCGGGCATCCGGTGAAGCATGAGTTCACCCGCTCCATCCCGAGTTCCCAGTGCATGAACTGCCACATGCACCAGGGAAACCTCTTCGTGAATTCCTATCTTGGTTACACTTGGTGGGATCAGGAGACGGATGCTGAATTCATGTATCCTAAGGAGCAGCACGATCCCACCGATGAGGAACTCGTGCGCTCCACCATCGCAAATCCCGAGGCGGCCGCTGCGCGCGGCCTTTGGGGCAATCTGGATTTTCTCGAAAAGGTCGCGGAGCTAAATCCCAAGCTGAAGCATACCCAATTTGCAGACTACCACGGGCATGGCTGGGTATTTCGCGCCACCTTCAAGCAGGATAAGAAAGGCAACCGGCTCGACCGGGATGACAATATCATCGCACATCGCGATTTTAAGCGCGCCGTGCATCTCAAGGATATCCATCTCGAAAAAGGCATGCAGTGCGCGGACTGTCATTTCGAGACGGACGTGCATGGGAATGGGCTGCTCTATGGCGAGCCGCGCAATGCAACGACAATCATGTGCGTGGACTGCCACGGCACCATTCAGTCACGGCCAACACTCATCACCACAGGCGCCGCCGGGCAGACCGACCCGGCTGACCGGCGGAAGATCTCGCCAGTGGACTTGACCAAGACCATTACACCCTGGGGGCCGCGGTTTGAGTGGGAGGACGTCCCGGATGCACGCACCGGCGAGCCGATAAAGGACGGACAGGGGCACCCGATGCGCCGGCTTTTCCAGAACTCGACGATGGCACGCGAAAAGCGCTGGGAAATCCCGCAGACGGTGGATGTCATTGATCCGACGAATGCGCTGAAACATTATAACCCGAAGGCGGCGCACGCGAAGACCGTCCAGCGCGACGGGGAGACTTGGGGTGACGTGCCGCTGACCGGGGCGCAGTGCAAGGCGAACCTGGCCCATGACAACCGGAACATGGACTGCCAGGTGTGCCACACCTCGTGGGCGACCAGTTGCTTTGGCTGCCACCTCTCGATGAAGGCAAACCAGCGCGTGCCATTGAACAAGTATGAGGGCGTGGTGGATCGCAATTTCACAACCTATAACCCGCAGGTGGTCCGCGACGACGTGTTCATGCTTGGCATTGATGGCACGGTGAAGAAGAACCGGCTCGCGGTGATTCGATCCTCGAGCGCGGTGGTGGTCAGTTCGCAGAACCAGAACCGGAACTGGGTCTATTCGCAGCAGCAGACGGTGAGCGGGGATGGTTACAGCGGGCAGGCTTTCAATCCGCACTTCCCACACACGACCAGCGGCGTGGGGACGACCAAGAACTGCACCGACTGCCATCTTTCCAAGGCGAAGGATAACAATGCCTGGATGACCCAGTTGCTCGGCTTTGGCACCGGCACGGTAAATTTCTTTGGCCGCTATGCGTGGGTCGGCGGCGAGAAGGCATTGCACGGCATCGTCTGGACCGAGGCCGACGAGCCGCAGTCGGTGATAGGAAGCTCCATGCATAAGAACGCCTATCCGCGGAACTATGCCGAGCATCTCGCACACGACAGGAAACTCACCACCGGCTATGAGCACCACGCCCGGGAAATCAACGACATGACTTTGCGCAGCGAATACCTTTACACGGCAAACGGGCCGGGAGGGTTCGAGGTGTTTGATGTCGCGAACATTGACCAGAAGGATTTCAGCGAGCGGATCGTGTCGTCGCCGGTCTCGCCGCTCGGCCAGCGGACCTATGTGCGGACGCCGTTTGCCACAGCGGTCGCGCTGCCAAGCACGTTGCTGAATGATCCGATGCGGATCCAGAACAAGGACAACGAGGAGCAGCCGATCCCGGCATGGTATGGCTATGCATTCGTCAGTGACCGGAAGCTCGGACTCGTCGTCTGCGACGTGCGGACGCTGCTCGATGGCAATCCACAGAACAACTTCATTCAAAAGAAGGCGGAATTTAATCCAGATGGTCGCCTGACCGGGGCGGAATACTGTGTGTGTGCCGGACACAGGGTCTATGTCTGCACGCCGCGCGGACTCGCCGTGGTGGATGTCGAGAAGCCTGAGAAGCCGCGACTGGTCGGGGAACTTACCGGAGGATTCCTGAAAAACCCGCGCTCCATCGCGATTCAGTTTCTCTACGCCTTTGTCACCGATGACGACGGGATGAAGGTCGTGAGCATCGCGGATCCTGAGCATCCGCGTGCGTTACCCGAGGCGGTGGTGCGCCTGCGCCACCCACACAAGCTCTATGTCGCGCGCACCTATGCCTATGTTGCCGACGGCAGCGACGGGCTCGCGATCATAGACATCGAGAATCCCGAAAAGCCAAAGCTGGATCAGCTATTCAACGCCGGCGGTCTGCTCAATGACACTCACGCGGTGCAAATAGGTTCTGTGGCCGCGTCCATGTATGCGCTCGTCGCCGACGGAAGGAATGGGTTCCGCGTCATTCAATTGATTTCACCCGACACCGTGGACGGTGCCGCTGGCTTCAGTCCGCGGCCAGCGCCGCGGCTCATAGCCACCTATCCGACGAAGGAACCGCTTCTGGCAGTTTCGCGCGGCCTGGATCGCGATCGTGTGACCGATGAGACGGGCGGTCAGACGGTCGTCTTTGGGCGTCGAGGCGCGCGTCCGCTGAGTCCTGACGAAATGCGCCCGTTCCTGCGCCATGCCGATGGGTCGCTATATCGGGTCGAGGATGTCGCGGTGAAGGATGGAAAGCCAGTCACCCTTTCGGGTCGCGCGCTCACACCGGCATCAGGTGGCCCGGACAACACGGCAGGCAGGCAGGCTGCGCCTGAGGAAAAGCCGAAACCCGCAATACCGCCACCACCCCTTCGCAACTGACGCGGTGCGCGGAAATACGCTGCGACAGCAGCGTGCGACTAACATTCCACACCTATTGGAACCTGATGAAACGACCGAAACTGTCGAAGATGCCGATACGCCCGTCAGGCAGAGCGGCGGTCGTCACTCCACCGCTTGCGGAGGAACCGCCGCCGGACGGCGGGGGAATATTTCCAAATCCGAATGCGGGAAGGTAGGGATCGTATCCGAAGGCTGTGCCGTCGCCATCAGCCGCGTCGTCGCCCAGGCCAAAGGTTTCCACATTTCCAAAGATCGCAGTGGCAGTGACCGGGTCGTTGCCACCGCCGCCGATCCTCACACGGGAGCGCCTGTCTATGGATATCTGCCCACCGCTTGTCACGATGATGATTGCAATGTCATCACCAGAAGTCTCGATGATGTCGCCGGAGTGAACCGGGTCGCCATCCTTGGCCGGCTTCCTGTTTAGCAGGACGACGCCTTTCACCTTCAGTGTCCCTATCTCCCCGAACTTCTGGCCGAGCTGTGCTGCGACGGCGGCGGCTATATTGGTCGGATCGAGCCTTACACCCCAGTTGTCGGCGAAGAGTGCCGAATTTTTCATGAATTCGCTGAGACTGATCGCCTTCGGCACGGGGATAGTCACGGCATTGTCGGAAAACCGCACCTGATGACCGGCGATGACTTCGGTCTTATGATTTAACAGGTCATTCCTAAGGGTCAGAAAGCACTTGCCTTCGATCACGGTCAGCTTTTTGAAGCCATTCAGGCTTTCGAGCACGATCGTGGTGCCGGTGATGGCGGCCGTCACGGCATTTGTCTGAATCCTGGCGCCGCCGGAGCCCTTGGGGACCTGAAGGAGGATGACGCCCTTCGAGAGCGTTATCTCACGCGTGCCATCGTTCACCGTGAAGTGCGAGTTGGCTCCAAGGCGGGTAATCGTCTGGTCGCTGAACAGCAGTTCGGTCCGCGAATCAATCCCGGTGCGCACGGCCTTTCCCGGCTCCAACTGTTCGTTCAAGGCGGAGGTGCGCGGAGCTTTCCCTGACTCGACCGTTTTTACGTCGTTGATGATGTGCGTGATCCTCGCGCCGGTGAGCGCCGCGGCGGCGGCAGGCATCGCGGCGAAAAGCAGGGCCACCAGAGCGGAGAATAGGATCCGCATTTTCATCGGGGAGAAAACGTGGTTGAAAGCCGGCCCTGAAAGCGAGCACAGGCAGCGTGTATTTCAAGGGGCCAAGTCACCGTGCACGCGTGTCACCCCCGGGCCGTGTTGGCAAGGAATATTATGCCAGCCGGACGGTGCCATTTCGGAAATCGCCGGGCGGCCGAGGCGGGTGTCTGAAGAATGGCGCAGGGCAGGCCGCCCCACGACTTCGGACTTGCGGGGAAATGCCGTCCCTGCGACCCGGGAAAATGCGTTCCAAAAAAGGAGTGGAAAAAATTAAACTCCGGCTATGATGCGCAAATGTTCAAGCCGGTGGACACCAAGATTCCCAGCGCCGTCGAAGCGGAGGCCGGTGCGATTTATCGCGAACTGTTCCCCGGCGGCGACGTCGCCGTGATCAGGCAGGCGTTCGAGTGGGCCGCACAGTGCTTCGGCGGAAAATATGACGGGTATCAGGCCATTGATTCGGCCTATCATGACTTTGAGCATACCTTGCAAGGCACCCTCTGCCTGGTGCGTCTGCTCCGGGGCCGGCGTACGGCAAATGTCGCGCCGCCCATCTCACAGCGGATGTTTGAACTGGCACTGGTCGCCATCCTTTTCCACGACACCGGCTATCTGAAGGTGACCGGTGACACGGAAGGCACCGGTGCAAAATACACGGCTATCCACGTCGCGCGGAGCGGCACCTTTGCCGAGAAATTCCTGCTGGCAAAAGGATGGCCCAAGCCCGACATCGCGGCCGTCCGGCACATGATCCGATGCACGGGCGTCAATGTCAGCATCGCGGCCATCCCGTTTCAGAGCTCCGAGGAGCGGATCGCCGGCTTCGCGCTCGCGACGGCAGATTTGCTGGGACAGATGGCGGCGGATAACTATGTTGAACGGCTGCCGGACCTATATGCAGAGTTTGAGGAAGCGGCGCACTTCGACGCGGGCAGCGCGTCGAAGGTGTTCAAATTTGAGAGCGTCCCGGACATGATGGCCAAGACCGCGGGATTCTGGCAGTTTTACGTGATGCCAAAAATCGCCAACGAATTCGAGGGCATCCATGACTATCTCAACGACCCGTATCCCGACGGCCCGAACGAATACGTCGAGAAAATCGAACGCAACCTCGCGCGGGTGAAGCAGCAGGCTGGAGCTGCGAAGTAAGTGCATCGGGCGGCGATGGCGTGCTGCGCGGCGAATTGCGGTGATGGGCGCGGACTTTGTTTGCTCCCAAGCCCAATGTGCCGGTATGAGCGCGGGCATCCGTCGCTATTTCTCGCCATTTTTCCGGATGTCAGCGTGTGGACGATGCGACGAAAGCATTGACAGTTAGCATCCTTCGGACGTTTCATTAGATCCCCTTCAGAACCTGTTGACCCATGCGCCATGCACGAACCGAGTGAACGGAAATCAACCGCTGCGGCTGAAGGCCTTCAGTTTCTCCACTGCTGGGAAGCCAGACTGGCGGCATTTGCTGATCGCTTCATCATCGAGGAATGGCTGCCGCAGGAGGAACTATCCCGCCGCGCGAGACTGGTTGTCCGGGTCGGGCTGCTTGGGTTCCTGTTCGGGCTGGGCTATGGGGCATTCTATGGGCTGATCCGGCACTATTGGGGTTTTGCAATCGTCATCGTATGCAGCGCCGCCTTTGTGGCGATTCCCTTCCTCATGCGTGCGACGCGATCCGTCTCGCTTGCGGGTAATTTTCTTTCCGGGATTCTTGCCTTCGGATTCACCGCGCTCTGCACCGTCGAGGGCGGCTTGTCCGGGCATGCGATCGGCTGGCTCGCAGCGGTCCCGCTGTGGGCAATCCTGCTGGTGGGACTGGGGGCTGCCAGATGGTGGGCACTTATCTGCCTTCTCAGTGCGGGTGCATTTGTCGTCGCCGCAGAAATGGGCATCGCAGTGCCGCGAACCTATGATCCCAAATGGGAGATAGTCGTCTCTGGGGCGGGATATCTCGGGCTTGTTATTTTCATGTTCATCGTAGGCAGGATGTTTGAGAAGCTGCGGGAACAGGCGCGGATCAAGAAGGAGGACGCCCTTCGCCGGCTGGAAATTTCCAATTCAAAACTCGTCGCGCTCAACAATGAAAAGAACGAGTTCATGGGAATAGCGGCGCACGATCTCAGGCTGCCGCTCAGCTCGATCATCATGGGTGCCGAACTCCTAGGCTCGCCGAATGCGCCTGAGGACAGGTCGGAGGTCATCGGGATCATTTTCGGTGCCAGCACGAGGATGCGCGACCTTATCACCAGCCTGCTGGATGCAAACGCCATTGAGCAGGGGCGCTTCCTTTCCGAATTGGGACGCTGCAATCTGGCCGGGCTTGCGGCCGGCAGTGTCGAAAACAACCGGCGCAACGCCACCCGCAAGAATATCACCCTCCGGTTCGACCCTTCCGCCGAGATTCCCGTGTTTGCCGACCAAAACGCCGCCACGCAGATTCTCGACAACCTCATCTCCAATGCCGTGAAGTATTCGCCTCAGGGCACGGCCGTCCACGTCTGCGCATTTGCCGAAAATGGAAACGCCTGCGTCTCGGTAAAGGACGAGGGCCCCGGAATCAGCGAGGCTGACCGGCGGAAGATGTTCGGGAAATTCGCCCGGCTAAGTGCCCGCCCGACGGGCGGCGAATCGTCCGTGGGCCTCGGCCTTTCCATCGTGAAGCGCCTCGCCGAGGCGATGTCCGGCACGGTCGAATGCCAGAGCATCTTCGGCCAGGGGACGACCTTTATCGTGCGGCTGCCGGTGTGGCGTGAGGATATGATGTCCACTGCGCGCGGAGATTCCGCAGCCTGATCGCGTGCTGACTTGAATTCCGCTGGGGCGCTGTTCCATCGCACCGTGCTTCGCTTTCAGCGCGGTCGAATCGCAGATGTCCGCAAAAAGAAGGACTGTAAACTAATGCCGGATCAAGTGTGATGTGATGGGTTCACCAAACGCGCACAGGGTGTGACTGGTGACTGGTGAGAAGTGACTGGTATCCAGCCATGATTGCCTCGTGGAAACCGGAAGACCAGTCACTGTTCAGCAGTCACCAATCACAGCAGCCGGACTCGAAAACCAGCCCGTCATTTCACCGCTGACACAGCATTAGTGATACTCCGTTAAGTGAATAATTGCTTTGGTTTGGCGGCTGGTGGATGCTGCGCGGGCATGAACGCCAAACAACTCGCAGCGCTCGATGCCCGCCTCGAAGATTTTCTGGCTCGGATCACTCCGGCCATGGGACGCACGGAGCGCCGCCAATGCGCCAAGGCCTGCGTCTGCGGACTCCTGCTCGATGGCGAGCGCAAGTCATCGAGCCGATGGCGGCGCGGCTGGGGCAGGCCGACGCCCAGGCGCTCCAGCAGTTCGTCGGACAAAGCCCGTGGCCGGCGCGCGAAGTGCAACGCCGCGTGCTGGAGGAAGTCGTCGCGGGCTGGGCGAGCCCGAAGTCTGGGTGCTCGATGAGACCAGCTTCCCAAAAGCGGGCGCGCATTCGGTGGGCGTCGCCCGCCAGTATTGCGGTGCGCTGAGCAAGATCGCCAACTGCCAGGTGGCGGTGAGCCTGCCTGGGCCAGATCGCCGCCTCACTGCCCGCGGCATCCTGGCGCAACGTGCAGTGGCGGGTTGGCACCAAGGGACCGCAGCGCTCGCACTTTGCGCTTTTGGAAGTCTGGGCCGCGCACGGCTGGAAACACGGCGCAAAAGCGGCGCGTCCCAGCGAATGGCTCTCGATCGAGAGGCCCGCCGCCGCTCCCGAGCCGAGCGACTACTGGCTCTGCCATGGCGGGCCGGGCGCGCACGGCGCGCCGGAACTGCGGCGCCAGATGCAGGTGGCCAAGGCACGCTGGCGCATCGAACAGGATTACCGCGAGTTGAAGGATGAACTCGGCCTCGATCACTTCGAGGGCCGCGGCTGGCTTGGCTGGCACCACCACGTCACGCTGGTGACGATCGCCTTTGCTTTCCTGCGCCTGGAACAAGTGCGCGCCAAAAAAAACTTCCGGTGCGACCTTGCCGTGGATGCGCCGTCATCTCCAGGTCTGGCTCACGCACCGCCTGCCGTGCTGCCCATGGTGCCGAACCACATTCGAAAACTCGGCATGTCTTAACGGAGTA
>JBBRXP010000149.1:0-15144 GCA_038238555.1 Chthoniobacterales bacterium
ACAGATTTCACGGGTGCTCGTCTTTGCCGTCGGTAAGCCATCCGAGCGTGAAGCGCGCGAGCAGGACGGCAGCGCCTCGATGGTTTTCAAATTCCCCCTGCTCAGCGGTGCCGTCGAAGATGCAGCCGATCTGCCCATCGGGGAGGCGCGCGAGGGCACTGTAACTGAACCGGCCTGCACGGAGCGCTTTTTGCACCGGCCACGTTTTGCCATCGTCGTAGCTGAGCGAAATCATGCCGCGCAGGCGCTTGATCTCGACGGGATTGCTGAAGAGCAGTCGGCTCTTTGCGCCCTCATCCAGGCCACTGTAGCGGATGAAGCCGGCGGCGGCGGGCGAGGTTTGGATCGCGGCCTCCTCATGCATGGGCGACCACGTTTGTCCACCGTCCTGGCTCACGGCCACGTTGCGGCCGTAAGCGCGCGCATTGAGCATGATGCCGCCGCCGGGAAGCTCCACCATCTGCGTTTCGTCCCCAGAGTTTTCGCGGCCCGACTTGCCTGCTGGAGCGAGCTCGCCGCGCTGCCAGTTCTTGCCCGCATCATCGCTGAAGACAGCGTAGGGCCGCACGCGATAGCCTGGCTTGCCAGACTTCGTTTCCAGCCAGCGCGACCAGCACGGCACGACGATGCGGCCCGCATGCGGACCTTCGCGCAACTCGATCGCAAGGCCAGGCCCCGGCACGCACGAGACGTCGGGCGCAGGCCGCTTCGCTTCGCGCGTGATGTCCCGCAGGGGCGACCACGTTCGGCCGTCGTCGTCGCTTTGAATCACGTAATTGCGCGCGATGCCCACTCCCTCGTAGCCGGCTTCGATTGCCGGATTCTTATCGTGCCCGGCATTTTTGTGGTAGTCCTGCAAGCCCGGCGAGAGGTATTGGAATTCCATCATCTCATAGCCATCCGGAAAGCGGCAGCCGACGACGAGAATGCGTCCCGTGCCGCGCAACTGCACCACGCAAACCGCGTTGAGCGAGTCCTTGCCCTCATCGGCGATGACCTGAAACTTCGACCACGTCACGCCGCCATCGGTGCTGCGTTTGAGGATGATGTCGTTATCGGAGCGGTCATGGCTGCTGGAGCGGCCTTGCGCAAAGGCGAGGAAGGTGCCCGCTTTCGTCACGAGCAATTGCGGCGTGCGGAGGACCTCGTATTTACCCTCCTTCCCGTCGAAGACGACGGAGAGCTGAGGCTCGGCGGCGGCAGCTTCGGACCGGCTGGTGAAGCAAAGGATGGTCAAGAGACAGAGGATTAGTTTCATAGGTTTGTTGACACGGGAATAGGTTTCATGGATGTCTGCCAACGGGACGGAAGCCAGCGAATTAATTGTCAACTTTTAAGGGTTCGCTTAGCCACGGGGCGCGGCCTTTGGCGTCGAGTGCTGCCTGTTGCTGAAAGAGCATGTCCAGCTCGCGCACTCGCTCGGGATGCGCGGAGGCGAGGTCGGTGGCTTCGAGCGGATCGTGGGCGAGATCGAAAAGCTCCCACGGCTTCTCCTGGCCGTTGCGCACGATCTTCCAGTCGCCGTGCCGCAGCGCTTCGAATGCCCGCATCCGATTCCATACCCAGTAGAGTGTGCGCTGGGGCGTGGGCGCGGCATCCGTTTGCACAAGCTGCGGCCAGACGTTCTGCCCGTCCCACTTCGCGTCCGCTGGGGGAACGAAGCCCGTGAGCGCGGCGAGCGTCGGCAACCAATCCACGGCGTGCATCGGCGCGGAGTGCTGGTGCGGTTTCAGCCGGCCTGGCCAATGGGCGAATGCCGGCACGCGAATGCCGCCTTCGTAGGCTTGGGCTTTGCCACCGCGCAATGGCTGGTTCGAGGTGAAGCCGACCTTCAATGAGGGATCCGGCGGAGGATAGTGTCCGCCCGCATAAGCTTTATGGTGGCCGCCATTGTCGGAGGTGAAAAGGATGAGCGTGTTCGCGCGCTGGCCAGCGGCCTCGAGCGCGGCGAGCACTTCGCCCACGGCGGAATCCATGTGCGTCGCCGCCGCGGCAAAGAGCCGGCGATCCGGATCGGCGATCTGCGCATTGGCTTCGAGCCATTTCTTTTCCTCCACGAGGGGCGTGTGGACGGCCGTGAAGGGCAGGTAAAGGAAGAACGGCTTCCCGCCGCGTTCGCGCTTGAGCCACTGCACGGTGTCGCACGCGATAAGGTCGGTCACGTGGCCCTTTTCTTCGATGAACCCGCCGTTCCGATGCCAGGTCTTCTCATAGGCACTGCCGGGCTGGTAGCGATGGTCAAACGCACCGACCACGCCGCCGAGACAGCCGTAGCTGTAAGCGAACCCGTGTTGATTGGGCCCCCACTCCGGTTTGCTGCCCATGTGCCATTTGCCAATGAGGGCAGTGTCATAGCCGAGCGCGGCCAGCATTTTCGCCATCGTCAGCGTCTCGAACGGATACGCGTGCTCGGTGCTCGCCTGCGTGCAGTGATTGCCGAAGCGGCTCGGGTAGCGGCCAGTCATCAGCGCCACGCGCGTCGGCGTGCATTCCGGCTGCACGTAATGGAAGTCGAGATCCACGCCTTCGCGCGCGAGCCGGTCGAGATTCGGCGTGCGCATCTCCGGGTTGTGATAGCCGATGTCCGCCCAGCCGAGATCGTCCGCGACGATGAAGAGGATGTTAGGCCTCTCGGCAGCGTGGCTCGCGACAGTCATGGCGCCGAAAAGCGCGGCCAAGAAAATAAGGGCGATGGGTTTCATGGTGAGATTCATCGGAGATTCGCTGCTTCGCTCGCGCTGCGGCGAAGTTTCATGGATAAGCCCACGGCGGTAGGGGGCGTCGCGATGTTAGTCGTTGAAGCTATATAGTTTTGCGTCGTTCAGTTCGAAGCGCAGACGAATGGGCTGGCCCTCATGACGGCTCAAATCCGCGCCGTTGGACCTCGCTCATGGTGAGGAAAGCCTACGCCAGCACGCCCTTTACCACGCGGCCCGCGACATCGGTGAGCCGGAAGTCGCGGCCGGCGTAGCGATACGTGAGCAGCTCGTGGTCGAGGCCGAGCAGATGCAGCATCGTCGCGTGCAGATCGTGGAGGTGGACTTTATCCTCCACGGCTTTGCTGCCCATCTCATCGGTGCTGCCGTGGCGCAGGCCACCGCGCGCGCCGCCGCCGGCAAGCCACATCGTGAAGCCGAGGTTGTCATGGTCGCGGCCGTTGGTTTTATTGAGCACCGGCGGGCGTCCGAATTCGCCGCCCCACAGCACGAGCGTGTCTTCGAGCAGGCCGCGCTCCTTGAGGTCGGCGAGCAGCGCGCCGACTGGCTGATCGGTTTGCAGCGCGTGCTTCGGGTGATTTGTGAAAATTTGAGTGTGGTCGTCCCAGGAGGTGTGATTGACCTGCACGAAGCGCACGCCGGCTTCGCTGAAGCGCCGCGCCATGAGGCATGCGCGGCCAAAGTGATCCGTCGGCTTGCCGTCGCCGATGCCGTAGTTTTCGAGCATCTTCGGCGACTCCTTTGCGATGCTCATCACCCCGGGCATCTCGCGCTGCATGTGGAAGGCGAGCTCGGCGGATTGCGCGATGCCTTCGATCGCCTCGTTGGTCGGGTCGTGGCGCAGCCGCTCGGCGTTGAGCCTGGCGAGAAGGTCGAGCTGATGGCGCTGCGCGGTCGCGTCGAGCTGCGCATTTTTCATGAAGGGCAACTCGTAGTCCTTGAGCGACTGCGGCGTGTTCGCGTCGCCGGTGCCGATCTGCGTGCCGGCGCACGCCGCGGGGAGAAAGCCGCTGCTGTGCTTGAGCGCGCCGCCGCCCGCGAAGTCGGGGCTGATGGTGATGAAGCCGGGCAGGTTTTCGTTTTCCGTGCCGAGGCCATACGTCACCCACGAGCCGACGCTGGGCCGCGCGAAAAGAAAGCTGCCGGTGTTCATTTGCAGGATCGCCTGCGGATGCGCGTTGTGATCGGTGTGCATCGAGTTGATCACGCACAGGTCGTCCGCGTGCTGCGCGATGTGCGGGAGAAGATCGGAGACCATCATGCCGCTCTGGCCGCGCGCCTTGAATTCCCACGGCGATTGGAAATAGGGCACGCTGTTGCCGCCGCCGCTTTTCACCCCGTTTTTTTTGGTCAGCTCGGGCTTGTAGTCGAACGTGTCCACCTGCGACGGCCCGCCGGACATGAAAAGAAAGATCACGCGCTTTGCCCGCGGGCGGAAATGCGGCGCATGCGGCGCGAGCGGGTTGTCGGCCGCGCCGTTGGCGGCGTGCAGTCCATTGAATGCGAGCCAGCCGAAACCGGCGGCCGCGCGGCGGAGCATTTCGCGGCGGGAGAATTGGGTGGGGTTCATTCGAGGATTCGGAATTCGCCCGTCATCATCAGCGTCTGGCAGACCTGCGCCCACGCCGCCGGGCTGTCCGGCGCAGGTGCGAGAAGTTCGCGAAGCGCCTGCGCCTCGCTCGCGGACGGCGTGCGCGTGAAGCACATCCGCCACAGCTTGACGATGCGCGCATCGAGCGTGTCGCCGCGTTCCGCGAGCACGCGCGCGGCGAGGCCCTGCGCCTGTTTCATCACGAGTTCACTGTTCATCAAAAAGAGCGCCTGCGCGGGCACGATGGTCGCGCGGCGCTGGCCGGTGACGAGATTCGGATCGGCTACGTCGAAGCACTGCATCGCGGGATTTGCCGCGGCGCGGAGCACGGGCAGGTAGATGCTGCGGCGCGTCGGCTCGTCCGCGATGTTGTCGAGAAAACCCTTGCGTCCCAACTCGCGGCCTTGCGGCTTGACCGGCTCCGCAAGCGTCGCGACCTGGCTGCCGATGAGTGGCGTGTGATCGAGCGTGCCGCCGAGATCGAGCAACGCATCGCGCAGCGCCTCGGCTTCGAGCGGCTTCCGGCTCATGTGCCAGAGCAGCTTGTTCGCGGGATCTTTCTGCAACGCGGGCGAGCCGGTGGCGACAAGCGACGCCTGCCGGTAGGTGCGGCTCAACACGAGTTCGCGGATCAGCGCCTTCAGATCCCAGCCTTCGCGCACGAAACGAAACGCGAGGTGATCGAGCAGCGCCGGATGCGAAGGCCGCTCGCCCATTTCACCGAAATCATCCGGCGTCTCCACGAGCCCGCGCCCGAAGAGATGCTGCCACACGCGGTTCACGATCACGCGGCCGGTGAGCGGATTGCCGGGACTCGCGATCCAGTCCGCGAGCTGGCGGCGTCCACTTTCGCCGGACGGGATTTCGCCGAAGGGCAGCGTGATCGCGCTGAGCGGTCCGCGTGGCACCGTCTCCTGCGGTTTTTTCACGTCGCCTTTGTAGTAGCGCGGGCTGTCGGTCGGCTTCGCCTTGTCCTGCGTGGCCATGCCATAGGTCGGACGTGGAGGCGCCTTCTCCTTCATGGTTTTGAGACGCGTCTTCCATTCCTCCACGCTCTTGTCGAGGTTGCTCAAGGTGGCGAGTTTCTCCGCTGTCTCGGGCGGCATCGTCGCGATCTGCACCGTCGCCTTCGCGGGTTCGATGCCCGCCTTCACCAGACCGTCGCGCATCGTGTTGCGGCGAGTGGCCGCCTCCACGTATTCCTTGGTCATGCCCGCGAGGTGCTCATCGTGCGCTTTCAGCGCGGCGGCGTAATCCTTTCCGTTGCCGCCGAGCGCCATTCCCTCGGCTTCTTCCTTGCGGCTGTTCGTTTCCACGCCGCTCAGGTTGGCGGTGCTGCGAAAGATGCCCACCATGGCGTAATAGTCGCGCGTCGGGATCGGGTCGAATTTGTGATCGTGGCAGCGCGCGCAGCTCACGGTGAGGCCGAGGAAGGCGCGCGTTGTCGCGTCGATCTGGTCGTCGGCGGTGTTGAGTTCATATTGCGCGAGGTCCTGCTCGCCGAGCGACTTCACGCCGACGGTGAGAAAGCCGGTGCCGAGTGCGTTTTCATCGCGCTCCTCCGCGGCGGCGGTGGGCAGAAGATCGCCCGCGAGTTGCTGGCGGATGAATTTGTCGAACGGCGTGTTTCTGTTCAGCGCATCGACGACCCAATTGCGATACCGCCACGCCAGCACGTAGGCCATGTTCCGCGTGTTGCCGCTCGACTCCGCGTAGCGCGCGACATCGAGCCAGTGCCGGCCCCAGCGCACGCCGAAGTCCGGCGAGGCGAGCAGCCGATCCGCCGCGCCCGCGATGGCCGCCTGCGGATCCCGCGTCCACGCTTTCTCAAACTCCGCGATCTCCACGAGCGACGGCGGCAGTCCCACGAGGTCGAAACTCAGCCGACGCAGGAGCGTGAAAGCGTCGGCGTCCGCGCTCGGGTGCAAGCCGTTCTTCTCGAGCTCCGCCAGGATGAAGTGATCGGCCCGCGCCAGCGGCCAGTCCGCCTGCTGGACCGCGGGCAGCGGCGGATTCGCCACCGTGCGCAGCGACCAAAGCGGCGCGGCTTCTTCCGCACAGGCCGCGCTGGTGATCGCGACGGCAGCGACGGCGAACTGGCGGAGGCGAGCGGGGGAGCGAGGCATCATCGTTTGGGATAACCAGCGTTTCCGTCCCTTCTTTGAGGACTCAGGAGAAAGATGGCAGTGTCAGCGCCGTTGGAAAAGCTCGCTCGTCACTAGCGCTTCGAGATGAGCGACGCGAGCTTGTAGTCGTCGGTTTGGTTTGCTCGACAAGTAACACTGCGGTTTTGAAAGGCTATGCGTGGCATGTGGCTAAGCAGACGGCGGTGGATCCCTTCGCGATGCAAGCCGTCCGGCGAAAACGCCACGGCCATCGCTTCGTCCGGATGGCTCCGCTGCGGAGGAGCCGCGCGGACGGCGGCATCTGCAGCTCGACGCGCGCATCATCGAGAAAGTCGAGGGCGCGAAGCTCACCATCGGAACGGTACGGAAGCATCCGGCCAATCCGCTTTTCCGGGATGGTGCAGGTTCCAAGATCGCATTGTCAGAGGACGCGATACTTCAGCGCGCCACAATGAACGCCCCACTCGGCCTGGCCTTGCACCTTGTTGGCATAGTAGAGCGTTAGCACCTGCCCATCTTTAAGTGTCACGCTGCTGGGATAGCCGCAGTCGCGGGTAACAGCATCGGTTACTAAGTTAAAACGTTGAGCCCAGTCGAAGTGTCCTTTGGCATCGCTGACCAAGCCGAGCACCCCGAAAGGTCCGACACGATTTCCAACCGTGAGCAAGATGCGGCCATCATCGAGCAGGCATAGGTCGCCGGGATGAACGTTGGCCGGAGTGAGCTTCTGAAGAGGCGACCAGGTGCGTCCCTGGTCAGCGCTATCGGAGAGCCACAAGTCCGTGGCACGCGCGCGAATTGCGGCCATCAATCTTCCGTCGGGCAGCCGGAGCACGGCCGTCTCGTTCAACTGCATTTTGCCGTCACCGACTTCCGACCAACGCTTCCAGGTCTTTCCGTTGTCGGTGGAGCGATAAAGATAGCTGTGATTTTGGTCGCCAGGAAGCCCGTCAGCCCGCAGCGGTGACTTCTTCCCCGCCGGCCGCACTTCCAGGCCATAGATAGGCATGAGCATCGCGCCATCCGGCAGCGTGATGATTCTGCCATAGGGACTGCCCCAGCCAATGTCCGAGACGTTAATTTCCAAGGGCTGCTGCCAAGTCTTGCCGCCATCGGAGGAGAGAGTCACCCAGGTATCGTGCGGCTTATCAATGGCACGATCGTATTTGCCCTGTTCGTTATAATTAGCCGTGCGGTAGTATCCGACCACTAACGTGCCGTCCTTCGCCTGTCCGAGCGCGGCGTTGCGATCATCGAGCGGCGTGTCCACGACGACCGCCGGCTTGGTCCACGTCTGGCCTTTATCGCTGGAAAAAACGATGTCGAGCCGGCCATCGAGCCCAAGATGGTTTCCTGGGCCGCGCACCACCACGGCAATCCGGCCATCCTGCAAACGCATGGCGACCGGAAAATGTCCTTGCCCGCTCAGGACGAGCGTGCGCTGGACGGGAATCGTTAGTGCTGCAGATTCGCCCGGCTCAGGCTGCGGAGGCTTGGCGGACTGTGCGGTCCGCGAAAAGGATAAGAGCGAGGAGATGAATGCTAATAGAAGGCTAGGTTTCATGGATGGGTATTTTCGACGGCGGCAGCTTCAGTCCGACTGCTGACGCAAAGGATTGCAACGAGACAGAGGATTAGTTTCATAGGTCGATCGGTCTTACCTCAGATCGCCCGTGTAAGATGCGATGGTTCAAAGATCGCATGGTCAGGGAATGCGATACTTCAAGGCGCCGCAATGAGTGCTCCACTTTGGCTCGCCTTTCAGCAAGGTCGCGTAGTAGAGCGTCATCGCCTGCCCGTCTTTGAGAATGACGGTGCTCGGATATCCGCTGTCCTTGGAAACGGCGTCGTTCATCAAGACGAAATGATCCTCCCATTTGAATTCTCCCTTCGCGTCGCTCAACATTCCCACCACACCGAAAGGCTCGATGCGGTGGCCGACCGTGAGCAGGACGCGCCCGTCTTTCAGCAACACGAGATCGGCAGGATGGACATTGATAGGAGCAAGCGGCCGGAGCTTCGACCAGGTGCGCCCCTCGTCCACGCTGTCTGTGCGCCACAAATCCCGGGCTCGGGAGCGCGCGGCGGCGATGATTTTCCCATCGGGCAGCCGAAGCACCGCCGTCTCGTTGAGTTGCATTTTGCCGTCGCTGATTTCCGACCAACGTTTCCAGGTCTTTCCGTTGTCCGTCGAGCGGAAGAGATAGCTGTGGTTGGTGTCGCCGGGCATTCCGTCATGCCGGCGCGGTGACTTCTGCCCTGCGGGCCGCACTTCCAGTCCATAAATAGGCATGAGCATCGCGCCATCCGGCAGGGTTAAGATTCTGCCGTAGGGACTGCCCCAGCCAATTTCGGAAATATCGATCTGCACGGGTTCCTGCCAGGTCTTTCCGCCATCGGAGGAGAGTGTCACCCACGTATCGTGCGGCTTGTCGAGGCCGCGATCATACTTACCTTGTTCATTGTAATTCGCATCGCGGTAATACCCGATCACCAGCGTCCCATCCTTGGCCTGTCCAATGGCGGGATCGCGATCATCGAGCGGAGTATCGATGACAAGCGACGGCTTGCTCCATGTCTCGCCTTCGTCGGGAGAAGATACAATGTCCAGGCGGCCATCGATACCTAGATGGTTGGCGGGGCCGCGCATCACTGCGGCGATCCGCCCGTCCTGCAAACGCAGAGCATGGGGAAAAAGGTTGCCCTTGGATACGAGCGAGCGCTGCACAGGGATGGTCGGTCGTGCTGATTCGGCGGGCGGGGGCTGCGCCGGCTTGGCGGACTGTGCGGTCGCAATGCAGGATAAAACCAAGGAGGTCAATGCTGTTAAAAAACGGATGGGTTTCATGAGTGTGTGTTTCATCGATAGGTGTTTTGGTCTTTTCTTTGCATTTAATGGACGATGTCTTCCTGGCCGCGGCGCAGAAAGGTGCCGCCGTAGCGAAACGCCTTTGTTACTTTGCCGCCCTCATCCAAACGGACGCATGCCGCTTCGCCGTCGGTGGTCATGTCACCGCATTTCACGGACTGGCCGGCCGTGCGGCGGAAAAGCACAACGTCCCGGCCACCCGGACGCGCGACGACGACGCCGGCCGATTCGGCCTCCAAGGCTGGCGTAAGTAGCGTCACCTCTGGCGGGGTCGCGCCTGCAAAAGGATACAGAACCGTGATGACCGCGAGATTTTCTCCCTTTGTTTTGTAGATCGCCACCGGCGCGGGCTCCTTTTTACCAAACACATAGGAAACCCAACCCTGCGGTGGATTTTCGCTCCCTTCCACCAGGATGGGCGGCGCAGGCAAAGTCGTAGTTACCGCGATGCCCGCCTTTCCTCTCTTAAAGACTACGCGGCCATTTTCCTGCGTGGCCTTGCCGGGTGCAAAATGCCAGAGCCAGTCATAGCTATGGGCTCGGGCGTCATTCGCGGTGATGAAATCGCACACAACCCAATAGTGCGGCTTGATGAAAAGCACCGCCCGCTTATGAGTCACATTTGCCGTGATGGTCATGTCCGCTTTATCCGCGAAACCTTCGTCGTATTTGCCGCGCACATAGTCAAAGCTATCGCCACTCTCCCAAGGCGCGGAAAGTGGTTCCTTCGCGACGAATGTTTCGCGGGGTCTTCCGCCACGATGCTGTCCCAAGCCATCCACCAGCACCAAGTTGTGGGCAGATGACCAGCGGAAGAACGTAACCATCGGCGCACGCGATCCATATTGAAAAATGCCGGGGTCAATGATCAGGTCCTCGCCATAGGCATGGATGTCGAGATTGAGCTTGTCTTCGTGGTGATGACTGGCAAAGCCGAACGGGCCGGCATCCATAAGACAGTAGAGCGCGTTGCGATCCCAGCCCGTGCGCATCACATATTGTCCGGCATACGGAAAAGCCAATGAAGTGGGCGTGGGGGCTGTCCCTTTCTTGCCGTCGCTCGCGAGATACTCAAAATCGCCGCGGTGGAACAGGCGTGCTGCGTCATGCATTTGTTTGTCGATCTCGGGCCGGCTCGAATCGTTGAGCATCGGGAGCGTGCGGTTGGGCTTGCTCGCGAAAGCGGCATACTCATACATTTTCTCCAATCGCTTTCGAAAGTCCGGAGGCACTTCTTCCTCCTTGTTCAATTCCGCGAGTTTGACGGCATTGTAAAAATTCTTGATGCAGGTCAGATGATATCCGGCCGCTAACTCATAATGAGCGCCGTCGGGATAAGTCTGGACTTGGATTTCCTCGGTTAGCCGCTTCCACCCTTCGGCCTTCCAATCGGTGGCGCGGCGAAACTCCGAAAACAAGATGCCCGCCGTGACCAATGCCTGGCCACCGAGGATCTGGGGATTGCTGCTTTGATAAGGGTGTTCGCGCAAATACTCGGCCTGCATCCAATAGCTTTTCAGCATTGCCACTCGCGCCCCGGGCGAGAAGGCATCGCAATCCCGCAATTGATACCAGACCATCGGCCAGGCGTGACCCACCCGGGAACCGGTGTTCAGGGTGTGCCACCAGAGATCGTATGCCTTCTCGTCGGGTGCCTTGGTGCTCTTGATCCAGTCGCTCAACAGCGTTTCAAGTTCCCGCGCGTAACGGTCGTCGTCTGTATAAAACCAAGCTTGGGACAACTGAGTGAGCACGCTGTGGCGATGGAGGTTCGCGGGCCACTCGAACCCCCCGAAAGGCCGCGCCTCCCAGTCGATCTTCTCGCCCACCTGCTGTGGTGTGTAATTGAGAAACGTAAAGACATGCTTCATTACCTGGTCGGCCTTCGCCGTGTTGTAGCTGGCGTTCGGCTTCGGACGCGAGTCAGGGTTGTCGAAAAAGCGCGGCAGTCGGCGCGCGCGATAATAGCTGACCAACTCGACTTTGGCCTGTTCGAGGTTATTCGCCTCAACTGCCGCTCGCACTTTTTCCAAGCCAGTATGCGATAGATTCAACCGCTCAAATAGCTCCGCATCAGTTAATGGTTTTTGCAGTTCGGCGCTTTTGCCTTTCCCTGCCGCCTTGGAAAGATCGGCGGCGCCAGCCTCGGTCCGACTGGCGAAGCAAAGGACTGCAAAAAGGTAGAGGATTCGTTTCATAGGTCTGGCTAGTTTACGGCGTGAGAGACTGCTTAGGATGAGGAAGATTTAGGGACAAAGGGACTACCTTTTGACCTGCGTTTTACTTGGATTTTCCCGAAGCAGGCAGCGACCGCTTTTTCAAGTGCAGGTCGAACCACGCCAGCGCCTCGGCTTGAATCTCCGCATCATAGCAATGCGGTTTGGCCGGAGCGTAGTCGCGAAAGTGCTCAGGATGGCCCGCCCAAGTGTAGGCGTCGGCGATTTGTCGCGCGGCTTCCCGCTGCCCAAGCGGCGGAAAAAGAGGATCTTCGGTGGCACTTACAACCATGACGGCCTTCGGTGCCGCCATCGCGATCAGATCGGGGATGTCCATGCGATTCCACACGCCCGGTAGAAGGCAGAAGGTTCCGACGGTTCCGGGCACGTTGTAAGCCTGTTGCGTGTCGCCGGTCGTCATCCAACCGACGGACACGGCTGCTTTGATCCGAGGTTCGAGCGCGGCCATGATGTTCGTGCGCCAGCCACCCCCGGAAAGTCCCGTGCAACCGATGCGGTCCGGATCAACCTCTTTTCGCGAGAGCAGATAGTCCACGCAACGGCTGTCGTCGCCGTAGTTCACGCCAGCCCAAGTGGTCCCGGCCCAGTTCAACTCGCGAACAGTGTCATAGAGCAGCTTGCGGACAAGCGTGTCATAGCGGCTCAGCGTGTCATTATCGAGCGCGGCAGGGTCGTAGGACTCGGGCAGCCCGCCCACGCCGCGAGGTGCGCGCCGGCCAAAGTCGAAGGCATCGATCACGATCACCGCATACCCGTTCGACGCGAACCAGTCAGCCAGCGCCCTGCCGCCACTGAGTCGCTCGCGATGGGCGACAATGGCCGGATGGCGCGGCGCGCCGGAGACGCGATCGGCGCCGAAGAGCATCGGCCCGCCCCATTCATGGAAGACGACCAGCGCCGGCGCCGGCAGCGGCACGTTTTTCGGAATATAAAAATAACCCGGGACGCGAAACCACGGGGCCGTGTTGAACTCGATCGTCTCGCGAATGAAGGACTCGGTTTCCCAGCGATCCACGGTCGCGGCGTTGAGCTCGAGTTTGCCGGCGTCGTAGTGCAGCCCTTCCGCGAGGAGGGCCCGCGCCTGCCGGGACCATTCCTCGCAGGCACCCTGCGGGTGGCGGCGGCGCCACTCCTCCGCGTTCAAGTCGAACGGCCGATGAGCGCGCAACTTCTGAATGGTGCTTTCGAGCGAGCCGAAATTATTCTTCGACTCCCGGCCCAAATCCTCCGGCCGCGGCAAGGCTCTCGGCATCTGGGCAAACACGGAACAGCTAATGGCCGCGAGCATTCCCAAGACAAAGACGCAGGAGCGGAAGTCCGATGCGCTGCGACCGAAAAATTGCCGGCGTGCGATGATGGTGCTCATTGGTGGTGTGGGATTGGCGTTCTGGAGCAGTTCATTGAGCGCGTTAGGTAGAGAGCGTTACTGGCGGACCGTGCGGCAGGGTCGAAGATTCGACTTCTATTTTTGCTGTCTGATATTCATTGCTTGAACGCTCGATCCAGTGGTTTGGGCAGGGCTTGCTGCCACTCGCGCACTTTCGCCATCAGAACTTGGACGATGGCGGGATTCTCCGCGGCGATGTTGCGCGATTCGGCGGCATCGCGGCTCAGATCATAGAGTTCCGCGAGCGTCCCGTCGGGCTCCATCAGCAGCTTCCAGCGGCCATCGCGGATCGAGAATACAGGCCCGCGGCGGCTGGCGGTCGGATTATGCCAGAACATCGGCTGGCTCCGGTCGAAAGGTTTTTCCCTCAGCGCGTCACTCACGTCCACGCCATCGGAGCGATAGCCCGCTGGCATGGCGGCCCCGGCCATGCGCACGAGAGTCGGCGTGAGGTCGCAGATGTTCAGGACGGAGGACGTGTCGATCCGACCCTCGGGAACCTGTCCCGGCCAGCGAACGATGAACGGCACGCGAATGCCCCCTTCATGCAAATGCCACTTCCAGCCACGCAGCGGTCCATTGCTGCCGCTGGTATCCGTGTCCAAGCCGATGCCTTTGCCGGAGTCATTGCTGGCTTCCCGCGCGGGAGCACCGTTGTCGCTGGAAAAAATCACCATCGTATTTTCCCGCAATCCGAGCGCATCGAGCTTCGCGAGCAGCCGGCCGATCTGCCGGTCCATCTCCGTGACGACCGCGAAGTAGGCCCGGGCGACGGGATCCGCGAGGTGTGCGTATGGCTTTTGCATCGCGTCGGTGGCCGCGAGTGGCACATGTGGGGCGTGAAACCAGACGTTCATCAGAAACGGCTGTCCGCCGTGGTCGCGCACGTGACGCTCGGTGAACTCAATCGCGGCGCTGGCGATGCGTTCGCTGGAAGCCGCCAGCCACGCGGCATCTTCATACGGATAAATTTCGTGCGGCTCTTCGACCGGCTCGGCGCCTCTCGGTGCGATAGCCCGCCTGCTGCAAGGCCCGTGGCAGCGACGGGGCCTTGGGATCCAGCCAGTCCGGCATGCCGCGGCGGGCATTGTCTTCGAGCCACACCAACGGGCCATAAATATGCCAGCGCGAGGGTGCTTGGCCGGTGATCGCGGACGCGCGCGAGGGCGAGCAGACGGAGTGACTGACGTAAAATTGCATGAAGCGTGTGCCTTCGGCGGCCAGCCGATCCAAGTACGGCGTCTTAATCCGAGGATGTCCGTAACAGCCCAAGTCGCCGTAACCCAGATCATCGGCCAGGATGAAAATGATATTCGGCGGTTGTTCAACAGCGTTCGCCCGCACAGGGAAGATTAAGAACAGGCTAATGAACGCAGTGAGGAGAAGGGGAAAATTCATAAATCACCGACTGACTCGGTCATTCGATTTGCTACTTTACGAAGCGGGCGTTTTGTTCAACTCACAAATGCGAGTCCGCGGCGAGTCCGGGCTTTGGTGACCAACGTCATCGCAGCGCATTGGGCCGCATGCACAGAAGTCCGGCCAAGGAGCGAGCGAAGTTCTTCATAAGATAAAATGGTTTTACCATTGGGTCGCCCGATCACCACCGATTGGTCGCAGTCAAGAGACGGGCCAAATTTCGGGCTCCCTTCTTTGCGCCTTCCGTATCTCCTCCGACGACCAGAAGCCTGGCGGAAGAGGTCGCACTCTTCGGTAAAGTAACCATCACATAGTTTCCGGGGGCCGGATAGCGGGCCGAAATCTCGTGTGGCCGCTCTCGATCCACGATTGCCTTGATCGCCCCATCCCGCAGCGTGCCGACAAAGACTGCTGAGGTATCCACATTGGGCGTGGGACGATCCTTACAGCGGATCACCACACCGCTGAGAGACAAAACTGCCTTGGCTAACGGATTAGATATATCTGCTTCCCCGATGATTTCGCATCGAGCCGTGCCCTCCCGCACCAGCTCCAAATCCCCATAATGCACTGAAACTCCCACATCGCCCAATGCAGTCTTGAGTTGCAAAGTCAATTCAAGCACTTTCGCTTTTGCCATATCATAGGCGGCGCTCTCCGTGCCCACCGCCACCCAATAATAGTTAGGTCCGCCAAACTTGACCAAGGGCAGGAGACAATCCGGTGCATAACCGATGATCCGAGTGCTGATTTCATTCTCAATTTCGTTGGCGAGATCCATCGCCCTTCCCATTTTCC
>JBBRXP010000150.1:0-15118 GCA_038238555.1 Chthoniobacterales bacterium
AACGATAAATTCCGTGTGCTGCGCCGCGAATCGATGGGGCACTTGCCGGAGGAAGAAGTGACGCTCGCCGAACTGCTCAAGGCCCAGGGCTACGCGACCGGCGCCATCGGCAAGTGGCACCTCGGAAATTGGATGAACAACCCCGCGGGACATCCGAAAAATCACGGCTTCGATTTCTATTTCGGCCTTCCGCATTCCAACGACATGAACCCCGCGCCCGGCTCGCCGCGCGACGGAAGCAACAGTCTCGATCCCGATCCGAAGTGGTGGCAGGCGCCGCTCTTTCTCGGGGAGAAATTGATCGAGCAACCCGCCGATCAGACCACGCTCACGCGCCGCTACACCGAGCAGGCGGTGCAATTTATCGGCGAGAAAAAGGGCGGCCCGTTCTTCCTCTACCTCGCGCACACCTTCCCGCACACGCCGCTCTTCGCGTCGGAAAAATTCCGCGGCAAGAGCCCGCGCGGTCGATTCGGCGACGTGGTCGAGGAAGTCGATTGGAGCGTGGGCCAGGTGCTCGATGCGGTGCGCGCCGCGGGCATCGAGAAAAACACGTTCATCTTTTTCACGAGCGACAATGGGCCGTGGCTCATCCGCGGCCTCGCCGGCGGCTCGGCGGGATTGCTGCGCGATGGCAAGGGCTCGACCTACGAAGGCGGAATGCGCGAACCGGGCATCGCGTGGATGCCGGGCCGCGTGCCCGCCGGCAGCGTGTGCCACGAGATCGCATCGACCATGGACCTCTTCACCACATGCGCGACTTGGGCCGGCGCCAAGGTGCCAGCGGACCGCGTCATCGACGGCGTGGACATCACGCCGCTGCTCACCGGCGCCGGCACGGTGAAGCGCGGCGTGTACTTGTACTACCGCGGCACGCAACTCTTTGCCGCTCGGCTCGGGCAGTGGAAGGCGCACTACTTCACGCAGCCCGGTTACTTTGTGCCGAAGCCCGAGGCGCACGACCCGCCGCTACTCTTCGATCTGGCGGCCGATCCCGGCGAATCCTTTGACGTGGCCGCGCAACACGCGGAGGTGCTCGCGCAAATCGCGGCGGCAGTGTCCGAGCACCGCGCTCATTTGAAGCCGGCGCCCAATCAACTCCAGGCTGTGGTCGATTCAAAGTGAGTCTCGATCCTGTCATCGTCATCGAGGGTCTCGCAAAAAAATTCGGCGACACGATCGCGGTGGACTCGGTCTCGATGTCCATCCCGCGCGGGGAGATTTTCGGTTTCCTCGGAGCCAATGGCGCGGGCAAGACCACGACCATGCGCATGCTCTGCGGGCTCACCCGGCCGAGCGCGGGCCGCGGCACCGTGCTCGACCGCGACATCTGGAAGGAGCGCTACCATATTCGCCCGCAGTTTGGTTACGTGGCGCAAAGGTTCAGCCTCTATCCGGACCTCACGGTGCTCGAAAATTTGCGCTTCTTCGGCGCGGCCTATCAGGTCGCCTCCGCGCGCATGAAGCCGCGCATCGATGCGCTCATCGAGCAATTCGATCTCGGCGCAAAACGTCGCGCGCTCGCGGGCAGTCTTTCCGGCGGCATGAAGCAAATGCTCGCGCTCGGGTGTGCGCTCGTGCACGAGCCGGCGCTGCTTTTTCTCGACGAACCCACCTCGGGCCTCGATCCCGTGCACCGCCAGCAGATCTGGGATTTGCTCTACGACTTGAGCCATCGCGGCGCCACCATCTTCGTCACCACGCATTACATGGACGAAGCGGAGCGCTGCACCGAAGTCGGCTTCCTGCACCGCGGCCAATTGCTCGCGCGGGGATCGCCGCTGGCGCTCAAGGCGCGCTTCCGCGGCCAGCTCCTCGAGTTGCACGTGGAGCCGGTGATGGATGCCTTGGTGCGCCTGAGAAATGTGCCCGGCGTGCTCGGCGCCGCGCTGCGCAGCGAGCGCGTGCGCATCTACTCGGCGGAGTCCGAGCGGCTCGTCGCGCAGTGGCAGCGGCAGTGGCCCTTTGCCGATCTGCGCTGGCTCGGGCACCGATGGGTGGCGCCGGATATGGAGGATGTCTTCAAGGCTTACTCGCAAGGTTATCGCGAGATTCTCGCATGAGCCGGAGCCTCCGCTCCATCGCCAGCGTGGCGCGCAAGGAATTCCTGCACATCGTGCGCGACTGGCGCATCCTCATCCTCATCCTCACGCTCCCGCCGGCCTTCACGCTGCTGCTGGGCCACGCCTTTGAGGAGACCGCGGCCATGAATGCGCCCGCGCTTTTGCACGACGCGGATGGCACGCCGGAGAGCCGCAAGCTCATCGAGCGACTGCGCGCGAGCAAAACTTTCGCGTGGAAGGAGTGGAATGGAGAAGGCGTGGATCTGCTGCATGCCGGCTCCAGCGCGGCGCTCACGATCCCGGCGCATTGGGGCGCAAGTCTTCAAGACGGCGACCCCGTTCCACTGCGCCTCGTGCTCGATGGAATGGACACGCACACCGCTCCGGAGCTCGAAGGCGCCGTGCAACAAATCCTCGGCGAATATCAACTCGAAGCGCGGCAGGACATGATCGACCGCCTGCCCGAGAGCGTCTTCGAAATGGGCAAACAATTGCCCGAGAGCGTGCGTAAAGAATTCAGCTCCTCGATGACGCCGTGGGCGCTCACGAGCGAAGTCCTCTACAATCCGCGACTGCGCTTCATCGACTTCGTGATGCCCGGCATCGTCGGCCTCATCCTGCAACTGCTCACCGTCACGCTCATGGCCTGCACCATCGCGCGCGAGCGGGAATCCGGCACGCTCTCCCAGTTGCTCGTGAGCCCGCTGCGACGGCATCACATCGTCGTGGGAAAAGTGCTGCCGTATCTCGCCGTCTCGATCCTGCTCATCGGCATGACGCTGGCCACGGGCCACTACCACTTTCACGTGCAATACCGAGCGCCGCTCCTGCTCGCGCTGTTGTGCTTTCTCTTCCTGCTCTGCTCGCTCGGCACGGGGCTCATCATCTCGGCATTTTGCCAGACCCAGGCGCAAGCGATTCAATTTGCCGTCTTCTATTTGCTGCCCGTCTTTCCGCTCTCCGGCGCCTTTGCCTCTCTCGAGCAGCTCCCGCCCGAGGTGCGCGTGATCTCGCAGACTTTTCCGCTCACGCACTTCTGCCACGCCTTCCGGATGGTGAGCCTCGGCCACGCCGACGCTGCCGCAGTCCTCGGCGATCTCGGATTTCTCCTGCTCGGCTCGGTGCTCACGTGTGCCGGCGCATCGCTGCTTCTAAGTCGGATGCGCGATTGACTACGGAGTGAGATCGATCTTCACCCGCCCGAAGAGCCGCGTATGGCCGGATGCAGACACGGTAGCGGCCTGAAGATTTGTGAGCGCGTCGATCGTCGTCGGCGTGCCGAGAGTCATCGGAAACCAATCGCGCAAATTCTCCGACCACTCGGGCTGCACGTTCACGCCCACGGCATTTGAACGCTGGCGATAAAGCAGCCGGAAGACTCCGCCGCCCCGCGATGCGGTGGGGCGCAGCGCCAGGTCGCTCGCCAATGGGTCGGCGTTGAGAATGAACTCTACGAGGTTCATCAGCGAATCTCGGTCGGGATCATCGCCAGGCTGATTGCCCGCGCCGCCGGGGATGCGTGCAGCGGCCCACATCGCAAAGGTCGTCGGCTGCGGCGAGAGACTCACGCCGAGGAGCACTGGATCATGGTCGCTGCTGCGAAAGGGCGTGCCGACATTCACCGCCTGCTGCGGGACAGTTTTATTTTCGAGGTTGTAGTCGTAAAAAGAGGGCTCGTCGGCGTTGATGTGCCAGTGATCGGCAAAGCCGATCTGCGCCGCCATCGTACTTGTGGCAAAGGCGTGATCGAGCCGGCCGCGCGTCTCCGCGATGCGGTAGCTGTAGTCGCCGGGATGAAAGCGCGCGCCTTGATCGGCGTAACCATTGGCGCGCAAGACATCGAGCGGATCTTCCTCACCGAAGGAATTGAGATCGCCGAGCACGAGCACATCGTCGTCGCCCACGGCGGCGCGGACAGTTTGCAGCCACGCGACCAATCGCGCGGCTTGTTGCCGGCGGAGATCGTTGAAGGCGCCCTGGCCATCGCCTTGATCGGCATTTGCGCCGCTGGCGCCGCCGGTGGATTTGGATTTCCAATGATTGAGGCAGACGATGAAACGCTCGCCGGTGGCAAGCTCCTCAAAAGTCTGCGCCAGCGGAAGGCGTAGAGGATTGGGTGTGTTCCAGACGATGTCATTATCCGAGTAACACGGACCGAAGAGCCTTACCTTCGACGGACGATAAAGCAGCACCGTGCGGATGTAATCGCCCCCCGCGCCGCCGGCCGGATCGGGCGCGGCGAAGTAACTATTTGCTCCCACCGCGGCGTTGAGCGCGGTAAGAATGTCGTTCACCGCCGCGCTGGTATTTTGAATCTCGATGAGTCCGAGGATATCGGCATCCAGTGCGCTGAGCGCCGCGACGATCTTGGTCTTCTGCCGCGCAAATTCGGTGGAGTTATCCGCGCCCCGATCGTTGGCGCCGCCGAAAGTAATGAAGTAGTTGAGCACATTCATCGCCGCCACCTTGATGCGACCGCCGACCACCGGCGGAGTAACCGGCCGCGGATTGGCATCCACGAAAGTAACCGGCCCCGTGGGTTGGATGCGGTAACGCCCACCAGCAAAGGAAAGGATGCCCGAGAGCCCCGTGACGCCATCTCCACAGCGCCGCGTGCCCTGCGCGTTGAGATAAGGTGTGGGATCGGGATAAAGCGCGCCGCTCGCGTCGTCGAGCACTAAAGTCCGCAGCGCATTGGCCGCCGCCAGCGTGGTGATGGCGGGGACATTACTCGCGCCCGTGGAGGTAGTGCCGGAAGGCGGATCGTCATTCGGGTCGAGCGCTTCGGTGGGTTCTACCAGCGGTCCGTCGGAAGACAGGATCAACTCGCCTTGGCGCTCATAACTAATGGCGAAGTTAGCGCTTTTACCCGCGCTGGTAACATACAAGGTCTGCGGAAAGCGCACCCGCATCCCCTCGAGCGGCTCCAACCCGGAGCTGGAGAGCATCGGCAGCGTGACATCGGTAATGGCGGGCAAGGGCGCCGTGCCTTCGATCACAAGCGAAGTAACGTAGGCAAGCTGTGTCTGCGAGCCAAACTCTCCGGCCGTACCGGTAACTACCACTACATCGCCCACCGACACAGGACCGCTGCCTTCCGAGGTAAAGTCGTACACAAACAAGCCTTCCGAAGTTGCCGGATCCCCGTCGTCATCCACCGGCAGGGATTGCACGTAGAAGCCGCCCAAGGATGGCGGCGCCCCCTGGTAATCCGCAGTCACCACGCCACGCACCGTGACCGCCTGGCCAGCCATGGGCGTAGTTAGTCCCGAGCCTTGCACGGCACTAATCAGTTGGAGATTGGTTATCGCCGGCTGTGTCGTGAAGTTAGTCGTTACGTTACCCGCCATCGGCGTGCCGCCGGAGATAGTAACTTGGGCGCCTAATACAGTAAGTGAGTAACTTTCTCCCGGCGCCAGTCGGGTCGAGGGAGTCATCTCATAACGAATAGGTCCGCCGGTGATGCTCACCGGCACAGAGCCGGTGGTTGCGCCTGTTAGTTGCACCCAGGAACCGGCGGCAGTTACTGGCTGATTAAATGTGACCGCGAGCCGGCTCGTGCCTATTACCCCAGTCGCGGATGCCGCGGGGACCGTGGCAATCACCTGCGGCGCTACGTTACTCCCCGTCGGAGCAAAGAAGACCACGTCGTCGAGCGCCAGCGCGTCGTCCTCGGCGGTCGAGTCGCTATCCTGCCAGCGCAACATCAGCATTGAACCCGCGGGCCAGGAGACTCCAGTCACAGTACCGGAGATCAGCACGCGATTGGGGGTAAGATTGCCATTGAGCGCCGTTGCCACTCCGCCAGCGGCAGGGGAAGTGAGCGCAAGCGCCGGCACCGCGGTAAAGGCCGCTCCGGAATCCAAATCGAAGACCGTGGATTGGATGCGATAAGCAAAGGCGAGTTGATTGAGATTACCCGTGCCGCCGGTGCGCCATACTTCGCCCGAGTAACTCAACGTAAACTGCGTGATCGTCTGTCCGATGTTATTAAGCAGCCGCCATCCCGTGCGACAAACGCGCGAGCTATTAGCCAGTAATCCGAGAGCCCGTTCCGCGCTGCCCGGCACGCCGTAGGAATACGCGGAGGCTGTGGTGCCGCCGCCCGCATCGACGAGGAACGACAGCGGCGTCCCCACGCTTGCATACAGGCTCCATCCACTCGTGCCCGTTGCGGCGATGGGCGGTTGATCCAGCGCCTGTGGCCCCTTCCCGCTGAAGGTGAATGTGCCCGACGCCGGGAGAGTGTTGAAATCCTGCACGATGACGCCGCCCGTGTAACTGAGTTGGCCGAGCGCGGAGAATCCGGCGAGGAGCCACGCCATCACGCCGAGCCGCGCAATGCCGGCGCGATGGAGGAGGGAAAGAAACAAGCGATACATGCTGGAGGGGCTGCGCTTCTGTCGTCCGGGAAGAGTGGTTTGTAAAATGCGCCCTTGCCCTCGATGGCCGCGCGCACTTAGAAAAAAGCCACTCTTATGAAACTAGGCACCCTCCGTTCCGCTGCGCTCCTCACCGCTGCTTCGCTCGCCTTCGCGGGCTGCGAAAATCTCAGCCCCGGCGAAAACGCCGCCGCTTTTGGAGGCGGCGCGGGCATCCTTGCTGGAAGCCTCGCGCGCGCTTCGGGTATGAGCACCGCGGAATCCATCGCCACGGGCGCGGCGGTCGGCGCGGTCGTGGCGGCCACCGCATACATCATCGCCAAGCACCAGGCCACCGAGCGGCAGCGGCGCATCGCCGAGCAGCGGGCGCGCGTTTATTACGGCCGGCTCTCGAGCGCGAGGAAAGCCGAGCTACAACGCAAGCGCGTGCGCTACATCGCCGTGGACACGGAGAGAAACGAGAAGACATCACCCAAAGCGCGAAAGGCCGTGATGCTCTACGACACGCAATCCAACGAGATCGTCGGCAACAACGTGTACGACGTGCAGACTCCGCCGCGCGTCGGTTCCACGTCGAAGTTCGAGACGCGCTCTGCGGAATACGTGGGCGGTGGGGGAGGTTGAGTGTTGAGTGGCGCGGGGTCCCGGCATGCGCGCTCGATCAATGCTTGCGCCGCTCAACACTCATCCCTCCATCACTCAACTCTTCAATGAACATTCACGAATACCAGGCACGCGAACTCTTCGAGAAATTCGGCATCGCCACTTCCAAAGGGCGCGTGGCGCGGACGGCGGACGAGGCGTTTGAAATCGCGCGAAACATCTCCGGCAAGATCGCGGTGAAGGCGCAGATTCATGCGGGTGGACGCGGCAAGGGCACTTTCACGAGCGGCTTCAAAGGCGGCGTGCATCTCTGCGACACGGCGGAGCAGGCGCGCGATTTCGCGGGGAAGATGCTCGGCCAGACGCTCGTGACTCATCAGACCGGACCCGCCGGCAAGCTCGTGAGCAAGGTGCTCGTGGCCGAGGCCGTCGATATTTCGCGCGAACTTTACTTTGCCATCCTGCTCGACCGCGCGAGCTCCGCGCCGGTCGTCATCGCGAGCACCGCGGGCGGCATGGACATTGAGGAAGTGGCCGCGCACTCGCCGGAGAAAATTGTCCGCGAGCCCGTGCATCCGCTGCTCGGCCTGCAAGCTTTCCAGACGCGCAAACTCGCCCGTGCGCTCGGCCTCACCGGGCCGCTGCTGGGTCAGGCCACCAAGCTTTTCTCCGCGATGTATGCGCTCTTTGTCGCGCGCGATTGCTCGCAGATCGAAGTCAACCCGTTGGTCGTCACGCCCGATGGCCGCCTGCTCGCGATCGATGCCAAATTCAACTTCGACGACAACGCCCTCTACCGGCAGCCCGACATCGCCGCCCTGCGCGACAAGAGCGAGGAAGATCCGCGCGAAGTCGCCGCCTCCGAATTTGCGCTCAACTACATCGGCCTCGACGGCGACATCGCCTGCCTCGTCAACGGCGCCGGCCTCGCGATGGCGACGATGGACATCATCCAGCACGCCGGCGGCCGGCCCGCGAATTTTCTGGATGTGGGCGGCGGCGCGAGCAAGGAGCAGGTCGCCGCCGCCTTCCGCATCATCCTCAGCGACCCCGCGGTGAAGGGCATCCTCGTCAATATTTTCGGCGGCATCATGGATTGCGACATCATCGCCAGCGGCATCCTCGCCGCCGCGCGCGAGACGGGCTTGAGCATCCCGCTCGTCGTGCGCCTCGAAGGCAACAACGTGGCCGCCGGCCTGAAGACCTTGGCCACAAGCGGCCTCGCAGTCATCGCCGCCAGCGACCTCGCCGACGCCGCGGAGAAAATTGTCGCCGCGGTGAAAGCCGCGTAATCTCGGCACATGGGTTCGTTCCACTTTCCGATCTTCGTCTTCAATCACACGGATCGACGGCGCGCGACCACCATTGAAAAGTGCCTCGTTGATACGGGTAGCAAAGCGGCCTGGGTCCGGCGGGAGATTCTCGAATCGCTGGGCGTCAAACGTGAGCGCAAAGACTGCGCGTTTCAGATGGCCAATGGACAGATCGTCACGCGCGACATCGGATATGCCATCATTCAGGTCGGGGATTGCGCGACGATCGACGAGGCAGTGTTTGCCATCGACGCTGATCAGAATCTGCTCGGAGCGCGCTCGCTGAAAGGCCTGCGCTACCATCCATGATCCAAATCACCGAAATCGCCTTCTCCGCGTATCCCGTCACCGACCTCGCCCGCGCCCGCGCTTTCTACGAAGGCGTGCTCGGGCTCAAACCGGCGCCCCTCAATAACCCGCAATGGATCGAGTACGAGCTCGGGCCGCACACGCTCGGCCTCGGCTGCGCGCCGAGTTGGAATCCCAATCCCGACGGCGGCTCGGTCGGGCTTGAAGTCGAGGACTTCGACGCCGCCATCGCGCATCTCCGCGAGGCCGGCGTGAAATTCCGCGTCGAGCCTTTTCCCACTCCCGTCTGCCGCTTGGCCGTAATCCTCGATCCCGACGGCAACAGCATCTGCATCCACAAGCGGAATTCCGGCCAGCATTAGTGCGCCATGAAGCGCCTGGTCGCACTCCTCCCGCTCGTCGCCTTCGCCGCGGCGGCGCCGGTGCCTATCTTCGACGGGAGGACGCTCGATAGATGGGAAGGCAACGCGAAAATGTGGCGCGTCGAAAACGGGATGCTCACCGGCGGATCGCTCGCGGAGAAAGTGCCGCACAACGATTTCATCGCGACGCTGAAGTCGTATGCAAACTTCGAGCTGCGCGTGACGCTCAAGCTCAGCGGCGATCCCGCCACGGGCTTCATCAATTCCGGCGTGCAAATCCGCAGCCTGCGCGTGCCCGGCTCGCACGAGATGAGCGGCTATCAAGTCGATTACGGCGTGGGCTGGTACGGCAAGCTCTACGACGAATCGCGCCGCAACAGAGTCGTCGCCGAGTCCGCCGACATGAAGGCCGCGACCGCTGCCATCCGCGAGGCCGACTGGAACGAATACCGCATCCGCGCCGAGGGCGCGCGCATCCGGTCGTGGATCAACGGCGCGCCCGCGCTCGATTACACCGAGCCCGATCCAGGCATCGCGCAGAACGGCCGCATCGGCATTCAAATCCACGCCGGGGGCAAAGCACTCGTGCAGGTGAAGGATGTGACGATCGAGGAACTGCCGCCGACGCCGAATGCGCCGACGTGGGAGAAAGTCGGCAAACCCGACGCGAAGAAAGCCGCCGACGCGAAGCCGATGAAGGAAGGCAACGTGACAAACGCAATTGCGAAGTCGCCCGAAGACGAGCGCGCGTGCTTCACGCTGCCCGACGATTTTGAAGTCGAGCTCGTCGCCGCGGAGAGCGAAGGCATCGGAAAATTCGTCCCGCTCGCCTTCGATCAACACGGCGCGCTATGGACCACGACGGCCTTCGAATATCCCGTCGATGGCAACGAAAATCCCGCCGCGGCCGACGCGCTCTACACGAGCCGCGCGAAGGACAAAGTGCTCGTCTTCGATCGCGACTCGCGCTCACCGACCGGCCTCGCGAAAAAGCCGCGCGTATTCGCCGACGGCCTCGCCATCCCGCTCGGTGTGCTGCCTTACAAGAATGGCTGCTACGTCCAGCACGGTCACGACATCGTGTTCCTGGAAGACACCGACGGCGACGGCCGCGCCGATAAGCGCACCGTGATCCTCACCGGCTTCGGCGTGCAGGATTCGCATCTCTTCCCGCATCAATTTCTGCGCGCACCGGGCGGCTGGATCTGGATGGCGCAAGGCGCCTTCAACTACGGCAAAGTCGCGCAGCCCGGCGACGAGGAGCACGCCGTGCAATTCGACCAGACGCGCATGGCCAAGTTTCGTCCCGACGGCAGCCAGTTCACCATCACCAGCAATGGCCCGTGCAACATCTGGGGCCTCGTGCTCAACGGCGAAGGCGAGGCATTCATCCAGGAGGCAAACGACTTCGGCTACCCGGTGATGCCCTTCCACGAATTCGCGAACTATCCCGGCTGCTCCGATCGCCAGTGGAAAAGTTACGCGCCCGAATTTCCCGGCACCGCGCCGGACTTCCGGATGGGCGGCACGGGGCTCAGCGGCCTCGCGCTGCTGGATGAATTGTGGGCGCGCCTGCTGGAAGGTGACACAGGTGTCCCGGCTGTGCGTCAGACCCTCACAGCCGGGACGGCTGTGTCACATTCGCAGACCGTGCTCGTCGCCAACCCGATCACCAATCGCATCCAGGCAATCAAGATGCACCGCGACGGCCCGCGCTGGCGGCTCGATCCGCCGCGGGATTTCCTCGTCTCGGAAGACCCGTGGTTCCGCCCCGTTGCGATCACCATCGGCCCCGACGGCTGCCTCTACATCGTCGATTGGTATAACAAGATCATCTCGCACAACGAAGTCCCGCGAAACCACCCCGACCGCGACAAGATCCGCGGCCGTATCTGGAGGGTAAAGGCGAAAGCGCAGCAGCCATTCGACGTGCCGGATTTTACCACGCTGCCCGGCGATGCGCTTATTTCCAAGCTCGGCGGGCCTTCGCTCGCGCAAAGTCATCTGGCGTGGCAGGCCATTGTGGACCGCGAGATGGAGGAACTCGCGCCCCGATTGCAAGAAGTCGCGTCGCGAAAAGAAATGGGACCGAGCCGCCGCATCGCGGCAGTCTGGGCGCTCGATGATCTTTACCTGCTCGACTCCACCACCGGGGAGAAATTGCTCAACGACACGAATCGCAACATTCGCCGCGAAGGCGTCGAGCGCATCGGCAGCGTTTGCATAGTTCCCGGCTACACGCTCGGACTCACTGCGCCTTTTTCCGACGATCCCGATCCGGAAGTCCGCTGTGCTGCGATCAAAGTGGCGGCGTCCATTTATGAGCTGGCTGCATCCGGCGATTGGGGTTACCCGCAGGCGTCGGCGGTCGCGGCGAAAAGGATGTTGGAATTCGTGCAGTCACCGCGCGCCGAGCCCGTCGCTCCAAGCACACGCAACGGCAAGCCGATCAAAGTCCGCGAAGCCTACGACCGCGAGTTCGAGCGTTACCTTGTGCGGATGTTTCTCGAACGGCATCCCGATGCCGTCGCGAAGTTCCTCGACTCCGACGCGGCGAAAGACTTGCCGCTCGAAGCCCGGCTGCTCGCCACTCTCGCGCTGGAGCCGCGGTCCAGCGCGGCGCGCGTGGCCAAGCTGCTGCCGGCGCTTGAGCGCGCGCCAGGGCAGGAGGAAGTGCTGCGCCTCGCGCAATTCCCCGATGAGCCCGGCGTGGGCGAAGCGCTGCGCGCCATCCTTTCCAGTCCCCTGCCCCGCCGCTCTGCGTTGGAAGCTTTGCTCGCCACGCGCCCGCGGCTCGACAGCACGAAGCTCAGGCCGCTGCTCACCGACCCCGCAAAGCAACTCCTCGCCGCGAAAGACGACTCGGCAGTCGATCTCGGCATCCAGCTTGCAGGCGCATTCCAACTCGACGCCGCCGAGCCGCAACTGGTCGCGCTGCTCGAAAGTGGCACAGCCCCCCCGGCTGTGGGGCTGCTCCGCGCGCTCTCACAAATCGGGAGCGTTCACAGCGAACTCTTCGCCCGCCTCGCCACCACAGCGCGCGATCCGCAGCTCCGCGACGAAGCTCTGCTCGCACTCGTCTCTTCGAAAGCCAGCGACGCCAGCGAGCGCCTGCTCCAGCTCTGGCCCGACCTTTCAACCGCGCAACGGCGCAGCGCGCTCGATCGCCTCGCTTCCACCAAGTCCGGCGCGAAGACCATCGTCACCGCGATCCGCGGCGGCGCGATGAAGAAGGACGAGCTCGACGGCCCCACCGTCGAGAAGCTGCAAGCCGTGCTCGGCGACGATCCCGACCTCGCCGCGCTGCTCGGCGAGCTCGCCTCGCTCTTTCGCCCCGTGCTCGTGCTCGACGGCAGCGAGGAGGCGTGGACCGAGACGGGCGTCACGCTCGATGGCCCCTTCACCGTCGAGTGCTGGGTGCAGCTCGCTCCGGGCATCGGCAACGCCGACGGCATCCTCGGCACGCCCGGCCAGCTCGACATGAATTTCTTCCAGGAGAAGTTCCGCGTGTGGGTCGGCGGCGCGATCCACGACGCGATCGTCTCGAAGAAACCCATCACCGCCGAGCTGTGGACGCACGTCGCCGCCACGCGCGACGCGCAGGGAATGTTTCGCCTTTATCAAGACGGCGAACTCGTTGCCGACGAGTCGAAGCAGGTGACTGCGAAGTTTGAAAACGTGCGCATCGGCTGGACGGGCGCGAAAGGCGGCACCGCCGGCGCACTCAGCGAGTTCCGCATCTGGAATGGCGCGCGCAGCGCCGATGAAATCCGCCGCGACTTCGACCGCATAGTAGCTGCGACGCCCTCGTCGCAGGAAGTGCCCGCGGCGCCTCGCCGCAGTTTCGGGAGTCGCGGCGGGGGCGCCGCAGCTGCGTGGGGCAAGCTCCAGCGCGGAGCGAAGATCGCGAAGACGAGCGATTTCCCGCCTGTGATGAGCGCCGCCGAAGCCGCCGCGCTCGACGAGAAATTCGCGAAGATTCGCGCGCTCGCAGAGAAGCCCGGCGACGCCGCCCGCGGCAGGAACGTCGCCGCCGTGTGCCAGGCCTGTCACCTCTTCAAAGGCCAGGGCGCGAGCATCGGGCCGGACTTGAGCGGCATCGGCGCGATGGGCATCGAGGCGATCCTGCGCAACATCATCACGCCAAACGCCGCGATGGAAAACGGCTACCGCATCTATCGCGTCGAGTTGAAGAGCGGCGATCTCGTCGATTCATTTTTCGTGAGCGAAGACAAGGACGCCGTCGTCGTCCGCCAGCCCGGCGTGCCCGACCGCCGCATCGCGAAGACCGACATCCGCGGCACGAAATTCCTGCGCCGCTCGCTCATGCCCGAGGGCTTGCTCGACGCGTTGCCGGCGGAGCAGGTGAGCGACCTCTTCGCTTTTCTCAAGAAGATGAAGTGAGCGTGCTCAATCCGCGACACCCCACAACCGCGCGAGCAGCTTGCACATCTCGGGATCGTGCCGCGCGAGATCGGCGCGTTTGAACGGGAAGAAATCGTTTTCACCAAAGAACGCCTCGCTCGTCTCGGCGAAGTATTCGTGGTGATTGGTCATCGCGTAGGCGCGCCCGGTCGTGTCGGGGCCGCCGTCGGTGCGGTGACGGGAGATCGCATCGTAGCTCCCGCCCGTCTTTGCGCGTTCGTAAGCGGCGATGACCTCCGCGTTATCGAAACCGAGCACGCGATCGTGATACGCGTGCGCCAGCTCGTGCAGCACGAAGACCGGCATTCGCCTCACCTCGGCCTCGAAGATGCGCACGTTTGTAAACTCCACGCCTTTCTCCATCGCGGGATCGCGGCCGTGCCCGCGCAGCCAGCCGGCATCCGGGTGATACTCCGCCTTTGGCTTCACACCGGGATACTCGGGCGAGACGTAGAGCGGCACTTTCTGCAACTCCGCCACCGCGGCGGGCGGCACGACGCGAATGATTTCGCCGAGCTGTGCCTTAAGCAGTTCGAGCGCGTGCTCCGTCGTCGGCCCGTCGGCGGAAAGCAGCGCCTCGCTGATGTGAACGCTCCAGCCCGCGATGTCGCGCGTCTCCCGCGCTTTCGCCCCGGCATTCGGCAGCCCCTCGGCCGCGAGCCACGGGATCGCGCCGGCGAGAAGAAGCGCAAGGAATGGTTTCATCGGCGGGAGGCACTCTCGCGCTCGTGCGCTGGACAGAGTCGGACGGTTTCTGGATTACTGGGCGCCGCATGTCCATCCTCGTTACCCCTTCCACCCGCGTCCTCATCCAAGGCATCACCGGCAGCTTCGGCGCGCGGCATGCGCAGCTTTCCATTGAATACGGCACGCATGTCGTGGCCGGCGTTACGCCGGGAAAGGGCGGGCAATTCTTTGAGCACGCGGGGGCGCGCGTGCCGATCTTCGATACCGTGGGCGAAGCGGTGCGCGAGACGGGAGCGCAAGCCAGCGCGGTCTTTGTGCCGCCGGCTTTTGCGGGCGATGCGATATTGGAAGGCGTGGATGCGGGGCTCGATCTGGTGGTGGCCATCACCGAAGGCATCCCGGTCAATGACATGGTGCGAGTCAGGCACGCGATGAAAACGAGCGACGCGAAGACGCGGCTCATCGGACCGAATTGCCCGGGCATCGTGACACCTGGCCACGGCGAGGGTTCGCACGGCGGCTGCCGCATCGGCATCGCGCCGGGTTACATTCACAAGCGCGGCAATGTGGGCGTGGTCTCGCGCAGCGGCACGTTGACTTATGAAGCGGTGTGGCAGCTCACGGCGCGCGGCTTTGGCCAGAGCACTTGCGTGGGCATCGGCGGCGATCCGGTCAATGGCACCAGCCATCTCGATGTGCTGGCGATGTTCAACGCCGACCCGGAGACCGAGGCCATCGTCATGATCGGCGAAATCGGCGGCGACGCCGAAGAGCGCGCCGCGGCGTGGGCGGCGGCCAATTGCCGCAAACCCATCGCCGCCTTCATCGCCGGCGCCACCGCGCCGGCCGGCCGCCGGATGGGCCACGCGGGGGCGATCGAGAGCGGAGGCCAGGGCACCGCGGGGGGAAAGAGCGACGCGCTCTAAGCGGCGGGCATCGCCGTCCCGGCCACTCCGCCGGTGATGGCGGAGGGC
>JBBRXP010000151.1:0-15000 GCA_038238555.1 Chthoniobacterales bacterium
AGAAATACTTCGCCGAAACGCAACACGGTCTCCAGTCCCCAGCGATCGCCGGTGAGATAGTGCTGGAGCAGAAAGCCGCCGATGTCGCGCCCCTGATGGCCATTCACCACACCGGAAGGAATCGTGATCTGGCCCGCCCAGTAAAACGGATCTTCCTCGCTCACACCACCCGCGGAATGAGCACCCATCGGTTTCCGCGGGCCGGGTGAGTGAACGAAATAGTAGTCCGCATTGTGGCGGTGGAAGGCCTCGGTGTAATCGCGATACATGCGCTGCCCGCTGCGCGCGTAAGCCTGCCAGAGCGCCGTCTGCCCGTGATACATGAAGCCCGAGTAACGCCGGCTCAGCCTCGGCATCGTCTCGCCGGGCAGCGTCTTGTCGCTGTCGTAATAATGCGGTCCGCAGCCGTAATCGAGAAAGCCGTAATCGCCCCAGCGCTCCTCTTGTCCGACGAGATATTCGGTCATGAAGTGCGCGAGAAATTTCTCCATCTCCGGGAAATGCTGCGGGTCATACGGATGAATGAAACCCATCGCCTCCGTGCGCCGCATCCACTGCGGATCCTGGATGCACAGCGGCGGCACCGAGCAGAGCCGGCCCACCGCGGCGAGCGATGCCGCATCGCGCGGAGCAAAGAAATGCAGCCACACATCGTGCGTGCGCGCGCTTCCTTGGGCGTCGGTCTCGATCTTGCCCATCGCCGCGCTGCCGCCGGGATATTGCTTGTCCACCCAGGGTACGCCCCAGTGCTCGATGAGCGCCGCGGTGCGGTAATCGAGCAGCCGCCCGCCGCGGCTCGACCACAGATGCGCGGTGAGCCCGTCCTTGCTCACTTCGAGTTCTTTCGGAAAAAGCTGCGCGAGCTTTGGCAGGGCGATCATCGCGCCGCCGCTGGACGTTTGCACCGCGGCCCAATTGCCTGCCCCTTTCGCCGCGTCGAGACCTTGCGAAAAATCCGCGAAGTCCTCCGAGCCGCGGCGCAGCTTGAGTTCGCGCCGGCTCGTCTTCTGCCCGTGATGCGGAAAGTCAGCCTGCAAAAGATACGCCGCGTCACCCGCCGCCGTGTCCAGTTTCGCGCTCACCGGCGTGGCCCCCGGCGCGGGTTCGAAGGTCGCGGCCCACGGCGCCGCGCCCGCCAGCGGCAGGCGGATGGAGATGTCCGCGTATTGCAGCGCGTGGCTGCTCTCCGTGTTGATGAAGCTATGCTGCATCTTCACCGTCGCGCTGCCCGCCGTGAATTCGAGCCGCACGACATACTTGCCGAGCCCCTCGCCGCCCGCGGTCTTGAGCAACCCTTCGCGTCGCACGACCGCAAACACACCGCCATCGACTTCCACCTTCGGCGCCTCGCTCGCATCGCCGTGCGTTTCGTCCCCCACCCTCTTCTGCTGATCCTGCACAAGCAGGCAGGCCGCGCCGCCCTTCGTCACGACCGGGCCGCCGACTTCCACTTTCCCGAGCAGCGCGCCCGACTTCGGCAATTCAAATTTCGCCGCGCCCGTATCGAGCACGATCGCCTCCGCCGTCTCGCGGATGACGATACCCGCCGGCCGCTTCGCTGCCGCGCCGATCATCGCAAAATAACTCGTTCCTTTCTTCGCAAGAAAGTGCAGCCCCACCCATTTCAGCGAAGCGTCGGGCGTCCACTTCGCCAGCGCCTCCACGCCCGCGGTGATCGCCTTCCCGCCGCCATCCACCACCTGCACTTGATCCGCCGACGTCACCGCACCCTTCGGCAGCGAAACGCCACAATAGATCGGAAACTCAACGCCCCCCTCCGCCGCCGGCCAATCCACACCGAGCGAAATGCGCTGCGCGACCGCCTCCGCGCCGCAAGAGGCATGCAGGAGCACGATGAGCAGAAAGGTGAGCGTCCGGACCGGGCGCAAACACGCCAGCGGAGAAGACGTTTTTTTTACGAGAAGATCTGTGGGGGAATGAGGGTCGTTCATGGTTGGCGTGTGGTTGAGTCAGAGGTTCTCTGCGGGATTAGGGGATTTTCAACAACTCCTCCTGCCGCCACCCTTCGGCGCGGGTGCTGTTGGCGGCGCGGATGGCTTTCACGGTTGTCAGCTCTACTGGCCGCGGGCGGCAAAGACCCATCGCGCCAGCGAGCCGGCTCATTCTTGTTTGGGAAGCTGGCAGCGCATCAGGTGCGAACCGGAGCCGAAGTAAAGCAGGCCGTCGTGCGCGACGCAGAAGCCATAGGCGCTCTTCAGCGCGGGGTCTCGCGCGACGACCCTGGCACTGCGATCGGCGGGATCGATGGCGAAGATGGCGTCGTCGCCGAGTCCGTAGATCAAGCCGCGCGGGCCGAAGGGTTCGTCGGCGAGGTCGGGGAAGTGCAGCGTCTTGATGGGCAGTTCGCCGGTGAAGGCGGTTTGGCCCGTGGCCGGATCGAAGGCGTAGAACTTATTTCCTCCGCGCCCCGCAACGCCGTGGACGAGGCCGTTGGCCGCGAGCACGACATCGCCGTAGCTCTTCGATCCCGGCAGCGGCCGCGCGGTGAACACCACCTCCTCGCGCGCGCAGTCCCAGAGAAATAGACAGGCTTCCTTTTCCGTCGGCACAGCCGATGAACCGCCGTGGACGCCGGTGACGCCGAGCACTTGTCCGGTCTTCGGCACGCTCACGAGGCGGAGGATGCTTTGATTGATGATGATGTTCGGCCAAATTTTGTGCGAGAGGTCCGCTGGGTTTTCCCTCAGCAGCGCGCCGCCGAGTCGGCCCTTCGAGGGCACCGTGCCGGTGTAGATCATCCCATCTGGTCCGATGATTTCCTGCATCGGCCGCTCGTGCCCCTTGAGCGTGACTACGCGGCGCGGGTTCACGCCTTTCTTCACCGGCGCGCCGGGATCGAAGCAATCCACGCTCGCGTTCATGTAGCTGCTGATGAACAGGCCCCGCTCGTGATTGAGCGTGTCGTAAATCTGAATCGGACCCCCAGTGATCTGGCCGAAGTCCGTGAATTTCTTGGCCGCGGGATCATACGAGAAGGTGTCGGCCGGGCTGACCGTGCCGCCGTAGATCCGACCGTCGCGCTCGCAACTGACGCTGAAAATCGTGCGTGGCGCGCCCGCGTAATCGGTCTGCAAGTAACTGACCTTGCCCCCGCGCGTGAGCTTGAGTTTCCCATCTTCGCCGATGTCCCCGATGACGAGGTTCCCCACGAAGCGCGGATTGGCGCGCGGCGTGGGCACGCTCGTTTCATCCATCACAATCGCCTCCGGCGTGCAGCGGAATTTCGCGCCGGCCCATTCGCCGTAAACGCGCCCGTCCTTGCCGCGCCAGACCTCGGGCACGCCTTGCTGGCGCGTCAACGCCTCGGGCAGGATTTGCTTCCGCACGCCGTTGCGTGGGTCGAATGCCCACACTTCGCCGTGCTGCATGCCGACGGGGCAATAGACGATGCCGTCGTCGCTCACGACCGGATGCGAGACATACTTCAGCCGCTCGTCAGTCGTGAGCCGCCCGAGATTCTCCACCCGGCCCGTCGCGGGATCGCAGCGCACCAGCTCGGTGTTCGGATAAGTGCCCAGATAAAACCGGCCATCCGGCCCGACATCGGAGGCCAGCCAGTAGGAAGCTTTTTGCGAAGGCACTCCGAGATCGACCAACTCGCGTTTAGTAACATCGTATTTGATGAAGCGGCCTGGCACGCCGACGAAGACATAGAGGTTGCCGTCAGCGGCGGAGATCATCTGCGGGTGCCGGGAGCTAACCGGCGGCTGCCCGAACTGATTGATGTCCACCCACGTCGTCCTGCCGTCGCCCAGACGCACGCCGATAAGAGCAAAGCGGTCGGCTGTCTCAAACGCGCCCCATGCTTCCATCATGCCTGCCGCGTCGCGGGTCACGCAGCGCATGCCGAGGCCGCGCTTGACCACCGGCTGGCCGAGGTCTTCCACGGTGATGGTTTGTGCCCTCGTCGCGGCAGCAGCCAGGAGCAGCAATGTGATCAGTCGAACGATAGAGCGGATTGGACCGGCACACTTATTCATGGCACGCTGAGTCGGTTGGGTTCCCCGGTCGCGCCTTTGCTCACGGGCTGTGCATCCCCACATCCTTTGATCTCAGAGGTCGGGGCGAAATGTTCGCGCCGATGTCTTTGCATGGTTGCAACAGGTCTTTCGTGTCGGCGTCCACGATCCATTGCTCCAAGCCGGCATAGTCATGCCGCGCCACACCTTTCACGGGACTGGCGGGGTCTAGCTCATAGATCCCTTCGCCCTCGGCGGTGAGCTTTGGATCCACGGTTCGCCACTGCGCTTCCGTAAACTGCCGGTTAGGTCCAAAGCTGAAACGCTTGTCCATCGAGTAGTTGACATTGCCAAGATGGGTGAACGCTTCTTCCTCATACGGCGGCTGGGCTTCGCGGGCAATTTTGGTAACGCCGAAGGTGCGGTTATTGAACGATAGGTTGTTCAGGAAACACCAGTGACTGGGTGCGAGGTGGGGCGTTACGAACTTGCCGGCTGTATGGGCCCGATAAATTTCCAGATTGGCTTTAATAGGCGTGCTCTCGTCCACCTTCGCAATCCGGGAGAACACATAGGTAGAGTCAATGCCAGTCTTTCCGAGCAAAAACACGCAATCACATTCGACGAACGTATTGTGGGCAATCAGGTTGTCGTAGCTCGCGATGTAACCCAGGTCGCGGCCGTGATCCCGGCGATCGCTCACGTTACCATCATCCTCGTGCGGAGGATCGGCGTCTCCCCATCCCGATTGCAAGGGCATGGCAAGGCCAAACATATAATTGTCAATCACCTCGTTATGCGTTCCGAAAATTCGCACGCCGCCCACCCGGTTGTCTTTCAGTTCAGTCTTCGGCAGCAGATAGATAATCGTGTTCGCGTAGAACTTGTTGTAACTCCCGTCCCGAATTGAAATCGCGCCTTCGCAGTTGATGATCGTGTTATTCCTGATGGTATTCCGGCTGGATTTGATTCCGATCATTTCTCCCTCGCCGTTGCATCGCTCGAAGAGATTGTGCTCCACGAGCGCATAATGCGCCCACACTGCGGCGCCATGGAGCAGCACCGTCTGGCCGATGTTAGCCCGGTGCTGAAAGTAGTTGTGATCGATCCACAGGTAACGGCTGCCAATATGCGTTGCCACATAGTCGCCCGTGCTCCGGCTCGTGCGCGGGCCAAACTCACAATGATCCACGCGGACATAAGACGATTGCTCGATACCCACCGAGTGATACGCGTCCTTCTCCCTCGCTCCGCTTTCGTCAGCGGCAAACTTGCTTCTGGTGACGCGGATATGTTCGCTTTGGAGAACCGTAACCCACGCCTTCCTGGGCATGAGTTGATGAGCAAACACAAAGCTCTCAATCGTGACCCACTTCGAACCCCTGACGTGAATGGTCTCCGTGCCCTTCAAGATCGCCGCACCGGGAGTCTCGCTCTTGATGAGCAATGGCGCCGTCTCACTGCAATGCACTTTGACGGACAATGGCGCATCCAGCACATACTCGCCCGCCTTGACTACGATCTGATCACCCGGCTTTGCGCCCACCACCGCCCTGATGAACATCGCCGTGCTGTCCACGATGATCGGTGGTTGCGCGGCTTGGGCGGAGGAAACGACGGTGAGCGCTATCTTGATAAAACTGCGGCGTAAGAGGTCGTGCACTGGAGCTAGAGCAATCTTCATATCTTGATGCCTTTCGCGTTGAGTATGGGGAGCAGGAGTCGTTTCAAGTTCTCGCCGAGGATGAGTTGTTTTGCAGCCTCGGGAATGTTCGCGCCAACCACTTTGCCAAGTTGCGAGGCAAAGCTGCGGCCTCCGGCATCGCTGCCATAGAGGACGCGCTCCGCTCCAAGTTCACGCACGGCCATCTCGGTGAAACCTGCGACGGGATCGGAGCCTGCGAGGTCGGCATAGACATTCTTCAAGTTACGGATGGAACGAATGCCCAGCTCCCAATCTCCGCCGGTGTGGCCGCAGATGATCGGCACGGTGGGATGACGCGCGGCGAGCTGCGCCAGATCCGCGGGCGTGGACTCACCGGGATAGTTGCCCGTGAGTTTGATATAAGTGTGCTGAAAAATGACCGCGTTCAACTCGGCGGCGCGCTTGATGATGGGATCGAGTTCCGGCGCGTTGCAACGCTTCGCCACCCATAGCTTCACGCCCACCATCGGGCCACCGGCGACGCAGCGTTCGAGTTCGGCGAGCGACACCTCCAAATGATTCGGGTTCAGATACACGAAGCCAAACGTGCGGTCGGGAAACCTGGCGATAGCCCGGAGCACTTCGTCGTTTTGTTTGCGCAAGTCATCTGGCGGGGGATCGTGCGACCACGTCATGCCCATATAAACGCAGAGCCGCCCGATGCCCATGCGGTCGGCGATGGCGATGAGTCGCTCCATGCGCTCCTCGGGCGTGGCGCCGGTAACGCCGGACAGATGGCAATGCAAGTCCCAGATCATAGTCTGACAAACGGTTAAAGTTCAAACCGCGCTCGCGATCACGCCGCATAGTGCCGCGCAACCTTTCGCACGGCCTCGGCTGCGCCGAGGATGTAGCCGTCGGTCATGGCCTCGTTGATGACAACCTTGATGCCAGTTTGCAGGATAGCTTCGGCTTCGGGCGTCTGATGTTTCGAGTAGTCCATCGTAGTCAGGCCCATTTCACGCACGGGCCAATGACCTGCGAAGAAGCCGTGCTTCAGGAACACAGGATTGCGATGCAATGGCACCGGGATGTAGCCTGCGGTGCAGGCGACTCCTTCTGCCGCGAGCGCCTTTACAAACTCCGCGCGATCGCAGCGAAACGCTTCGGGCTTGATGCGCAGGAAGTAGAACCAATAGGCGCAGCGGTCCTCGGGATGCACCTTGTGCGGCAGCACGCCGGTCAGCGCGCTGACTTTTTCGGTCAGGAGGTTGCCGAGGCGCGCGCGTTTGGTGACGATGCCTTCGACGCGATCCAGTTGCGCGGTCGCGACGGCTGCCTGCGGCTCACTCATGCGGTAGTTGGGCGCGATTGCCTCGAACAGTCCTTTGCCGTGGATACGATCCATGCCCTTGTCGCCGAACTGCTGCAGCAGCGGTCCGAAGCGCTCGTCGTTCGATGCCACGATGCCGCCATCCCCGCAGGTAACGTGCTTGGAGTCTTGCAGCGAAAAGCAGGCGATATGTCCGGCGACGCCGATGGGCTGGCCGCGAAACTTCGCGCCCCAAGCCTGCGCGCAGTCCTCTATCAGCACCAGCTTGTGCTTGTCGGCGATAGATCGAAGCGCGTGCATGTCGCACGGATTGCCGCAGAGATGGACGACGATGATGGCCTTGGTCTTCGGCGTGATCCGGCGCTCCACATCGGCCGGATCAAGATTGTAAGTGCTGGGCAATAGGTCGGCGAAGACCGGCACGGCTTGCTGATAGATCACACCGATGACCGTGCCCATGTCCGAAATCGGCGAGGTGATGACTTCATCGCCCGGCGCAATGCCCGCGGCTGCCACCGCGATGTGCAAGGCCGCGGTGCCTGACGAGCAGGTCTGCACATACTTCATTGGACAAAGACCCTTGAACCGCTCGATGAGCGCCGTCGTCTGTGGGCCTTTCCAGTAAAACAGCGAGCTCTGTCCAAGCATGGCATTTAGCCGCTCACGCTCCGGCTCGCCCCAGCGAAGGCCCGGCGTGATGACATTCTTCACCGCCTTCTCGCCGCCGAGCAGCGCGAGTTTAGGTGTGGCGGCAGACTCTGCCCCGTTGAGACCGCCAGCGATCAGCGCAGCCGAAGAAACCGCGATAAACTCCCGACGCGAAACCGCAGACGCTGGCTGGATCGATGTTGAAGTATGATGGTCGTTCATAGGTAACTTTACGGTTAGGTTTCTGCTTGGGTAAGTGGGCTGCACTAATGGTTCTGGTCAGCGATGGAGTTAGACAATCAACGAAGATCATAAGCTGCCACCCGGCCGTCGGAGAGAGCCATCACCAGCAACTGGCCATTGGCCGGCGGCAGCAACGTCAGTAATCGCGCGGGCGAAGGCGGGCGAAACTCGCGAATAAGCTTGCCGCGACCGTCGGCGATTCGCACCGGGCCGCTTTCATCGCAGTAAGCCACGCGCATCCCTGCTGATCCAGGGATGACAATAGCGTCGTTGACACAATACCCGGCGCGATCCTGCCACAACACCTTGCCGGTAACGTCGAGGACATAAAGGTAGCCGGTTCCACTCGCGACAATGACTTCGTTCCTGCCGTCACCAGTCAGGTCGGCCGCGCGCAGGCAATTTACGGAGTAGCCGAAGTTGTCGAAATGCCAGAGTGGTTTTTCCGCGCTGCTCGCGCTGGTGGCCATCAAATCACCGGTCGAGGAACCCGAGACAATGTGGCGGGTCTTGCCGCCATCGAGGCTGGTGACGACGCACGCGACATCGCCGATCGAGGTCGTGCCACGATAGATAACCTTGCCCTCGGGGCTGGCACCGACGCAATTGCCGTACTTGTCCGCGACGAGAATCGTTTCCGGTTTGCCGTCGCCGTTGAGATCCTCAAACGACAACTGCATCGAACCGTGCAGTGCGTAATGGACTTTCCAGAGGGGCTGCCAGTCGCCGGTGAGCGCCTGCAAATCGTAGTTCTTGAGGGTGGTGGCGATAATTTCGTTCCTGCCGTCGCCGTCGATGTCCCAGACGCCGACGTGACACACCTCGGAGGTTCTGTCGCCGAAGCTGCGTGCATAGGGTACGCCGCTCATCTGATGCTTCTCCAGCAATTCGCCAGACGCAGAGAGCAGATAGATATAGGTGTCGGACGAACCGACGAGGATTTCCTGACCGGCACTCGGCCGCAGTTCGCCGAACGCCACGTCACGCGTGCGGCCGTCGGTATTGAAACTCCACAGCAACTTGCCCTCGGGAGACAAACAATGCAGCGACTTGTTGCGGCAGACGAACAACCGCGTGCCTTTCCCGTCGCCGAGGTCGGCGGTCTTGATGCAGGCGATCGGCTTGTCGGGATCAAAGGCGCTCCACGCTGGTTGCGTGGTTTTGGCACTTTCAGTGGTTGGTTCGAGCAAGGAAGCTACCGTCGGTGTTTCCGTAAGCGCTGTGATCAATTGCTGGGTTTGCCGAGCGCCGTTGTAATTGACCAAGCCGATTTCCTGACGGCCCGCGTTCAGCGAGAACGTTTGTGACTGGCTCGCCAGTGATATCGTGAGTTCCGCGCCGGATGACGGTGCAATAGCCACGGCGTGGCCGCTCGTCAGGTCGAGTTGCAAGTCGAGGGGCGCGGAACTGTGAAGTAACAAATCACCGGCGTGGAATTCGCGAAGGCCGCTCAGGGCGATGCGCTGTAGTGTAACAAGGCCGGCTTCAGCGATAATATCGAGACCGTGACTGCTGACATTTCCGAGCACGGCCAGCGCCGGCTCAGTGCCACTAACCGCCAGCAGATTCTCACCGAGGCGCACGGGCTGAAGCGCGCGGCGTTTCCCCGGCAGGCTCGTGAACATCAGCGACGCGAACTTCACCGCCTCACCTGCATAAAACGCACCGTCCTTTCGTTGATGAAGAATGCTAACCGGCACGGTGATGCCCGCGCGTTCGTGATCGGAAACCCAGCTCGTCACGGTGTCCGCTGGATTGATGCACAATTGTCGGACGGCCTTCTTGGCCGACCTCTCGGCCGTAAAGTCGCCGCGTTTGGTAACATGCTGGTGTCCGCCGCTGTCGATGGTCTTCCATGTCAGGTCGAAGGTGTAGTCGCCCGCCGCGGGCGGCGTGACGGTGTCGGCGACGAGAAACCATGAGTCCTTGTTCCATAGGATCTGCCGCTGCCAGTCGCACCCGTTGTAATCCTTCATGTAGGTGCGTGTGTAGCCACAGTCCGGCAAGTCCGCTGACGCTGCGAGTCCAGCCAGACTCGGCACCAACTGCTCGCAGCGACCATTGCGAAGGATCGAAAGCATGGTGTGCTCGGTGGTGTTGCGCGTCAGGTAATCGTGATCGAGCAGCCAGCGCTCACCGCCTTCGACAAACTCAATAATTGAGTTCCCGTCGTAGTGAAGATGTTTGCCGCGAGCCATGCCGTCGAGGATCAGATATTGGCCATTAACATCCCAGTTCTCGCGAAAGGTAATCTTATCGAATGCCTCCGCTGGCGGCACGTCGGCGCGCATGAGTGTTTCGCTATAGAACGGCTTTGTCTGCGTGAGTTCGTAAACCTGCGCATCCATCGCGAATACGTTGACGCCGGTGAACCGATCCGGTCGCACGGGCAACACGCCGCGCTCATACGGGTTCTGCCATTTGTTGCCGGTGTATCGATCCATCAACCAGCGATAACCGCCATCCTTGGACCACCAGAGAGCCAGAGGCAGTGCTGTTTTTGGGACGGATGGCTTGAGGCCAAGGTTGCTGTCCCCAAATCCGCTCGACAGTCCGCGATTGTCACAGATGCCGACGATGTAATCAGCGAAACGCTGCAGGTTGCCGCTGGCGAAGTAATCCAATCGGTTTTCCGCGAGACCATAGATGGCGACGTGCTCCATGGTGTAGTTGATATATTGGTCGGCGTCTTCCTGCGGCTTCCACGAACGCGCCTGCGCGGTGAAACACATCCTGGCTTTTGCCAGCAGCTCCCGCATGTCGGGCAGCTTGTAGTAGCGATCAAAGTAACGCGCGCCGAAGTGCATGCCGAGTAGCGGAAAGGTCGTGTGGTTCCACGAAACTTTGTAGTGCTCGTCGATGCCTTCGTAGCCCGAGCAGTATTGCCGGAGCTCGCGCGTGAACTTGAGCAGCACATTTGAAAACGCCAGGCGCTGCGCGTCGGTAATGAGCGGACATTCCTCGAAGGCGTCCCATGCGCAGTTGATTTCCCACGAGACCTCTTCCTCATCAAAGGGCAGTCGTTGGTAAGCCAGTGTCGTCCCCGCGCCGCGTTGGCCGCCCGGCTCGTAAAGTTTGGTCATTAGTTCCAGCGCCGCGATAGCTTTGCGCGCATAAGCTTCGGAACCCGTTTGAAGGTAGCGGTTGGCGTTCTTCGACAGTTCGAGAAATGTCGGGTCGGGCTTGGTGGTGAGAACTCTGCTGGCTTCAGCATCGCCCACCGGCGATTGCGGGCCGGCTTCGACGACATAAGGAAGCTGGCCGTCATTAACCAGCGACAAAAAGCGTTTCACTCCCTGGACTGCTCCCGCTGAATCGTTGCAGCCGATGATGATGACGTTGTGGCCGCCATTGAACGGATACGGATCGTAAACCGTATGCAGCAGATAGTTGCCGGCACCCGGAATGAGCGCATCCACAAAGGTGTAGCGGTTCCAATATAGGCGCTCGATCAGCGGGTTATTGAGCATGCTGCCGAGACAGAGAACCGTGCGCGCGGCGGGGTCGGCAGCCGCTATATCGTGCGCCGCCTCAGCTTTAATGCCCACCCTTGCGAGACCCTGCGTCAGCAGTGCGATGGCTTCGCGATATCCCGGCTCATCGGGAACCAGCAAGGCCGGTGACTTGCCGTTGACCATGAGAGGCGTGTTGCGCTCCATTACCCGCACTGCCTCCAGCGCGAGCAGTTTCGCCGCGGGAGCAGCGGAGGCGATGATGGCCGTTGCAAGAAAAAGGGTGCAGCGGGAAAAATATATCTTGGAACCTCCGAAGCCGACAATTCGGAGTTGGGTTAATAGCGGCGGTTCGGTCGCCGCGGTGGCAGCGGACTCAGGGGCGTTAACATCGCCAACCGTAGGCTCAGCCGACGAAGCAGTGATTAACTCCCGCCGCGAAACCGCGGACGCGACCTTGGCCGATGCTGGGGAATGATGGCCGTTCATAGTTGGCGTGTAATTGAGTTAATGGTTCTCCGCGAGCAATGCGCCGCATGTTGCGGCAGCAGCAAAAGTGGAGTGATCCTCGTCATGCAGATGCGGGTAGGCGCGAGACACGCGGTCGATTTCGGGTAGCTGGCCGGGGCTGAGCGTTTCGTGTTCGTCGAGGCACCAGAGTCCTTCCAGCAAGCCTTGGCGGCGCAGCACTTCATGCAGTCCGGCGATGCAGCCGCGGAAGCCATTGGCGGCATCGAAGAAGGCGGCGTTGCAGTCGGTGATCTCCGCGCCGAGCCGTAGCAACTCCGGCGTGGCATCGGCATTGCGGCAGCGCTCGTGCAGCTCGACGGCACGCCTTGTCCATACCGACCAATGGCCCAGCAGACCACCGACGATGCGGCGCTCTTTGCCCTCGAAGCGGAAGGGTGTGAGCAGGTCGGCGACGATGTTGTCGTCATTGCCGGTGTAAAGCGCGATGTCATCGCGGCCAGCGGCAATGACCGCGCGCACCACGTCTTGCGTCTGGTAGCGATTGAACGGAGCGATCTTGATGGCGGCGACGTTTTCAATTTCGGCGAAGCGACGCCAGAAGACATACGAAAGCGCGCGCCCGCCGGCAGATGGCTGAAGGTAGAAGCCAATGAGCGGGATGACACCGGCGAGCGTGCGACAATGAGCGATCAATGCATCCTCAGTCGCGTCCTGCATCGCACCAAGGCTCAGCAAAGCTGCGTGATAGCCGAGGTCGCGCAGGACGCGTGCTTCTCCCACCGCTTGCTTCGTCACACCGCACACGCCGGCAATGCGAACCAGTGGACGCGGTGCGCGATCCATTTCCTCCGCCGCAAGAGTGAGCACGGGTTTGAACAGACCGATCTTCGGATCGCGAATCGCGAACTGCGTGGTGTGCACACCGACTGCGATGCCTCCGGCGCCTGACGCAATGTAGTAGCGCGTCAACGCACGCTGGCGCGTCTCATCCAGACGACGCCGGGCATCGAGCGCGAGCGGATGCGCGGGGATCGCGAGGCCCGTTTGGAGCGCGGCGCGGAAGTTAAAATTGTCCATCTCGAACTTCAAAGTGCGTGGGTTTGTTTAACGTTGCACCGCCTTGCCGCACCCATTGCGCGGTGGCCTCGATCATTTCATCGAGAGACACCGCGGGCGGGCCAAACCATTCATACGAGCGCGTCGCATCGAAGAGCCAGGCGGTGGAGCCTTCGTTGCCGGTAATAATCGGCGCGCGGTCCAATAGCTCGCCGAAACGCTGAGCCAGGGAGCGGATGGATACACGCTCAAGACCGGTCACGTTCAACGCGACAGGAGGCGAAGCAGTGTGCGCGAGACATTGGATCGCGCGTGCATTGGCATCGCCCTGCCAGATGACATGAGCAGCGCCCACGGTGACATCCACGGGTTGTCCATGCGCCACGCTGGTCGCGACATCGAGCAGCACGCCGTAGCGCAGATCGATGGCATAGCTAAGCCGATACATCAGCGCGGAAGTGCCATGATGCCTTGCGAAATGCGTGAACACCCGCTCGCGCCCCACGCAGGAGTTTGCATACTCACCGGGCGGCCCCAGCGCTTCTTCTTCCCGCGAGCCTGGCCCATCCGCGGGCGTGAGCGGATACACACAGCCAGTCGAGAAGACGACGATGCGCGAACTCGCATAGCGCTCCGCCACGATCGCGGGCACGAGCGTATTCATCACCCATGTCAGCTCCGGTGCATCGCTGGTCCCGAATTTTTGCCCGGCCATGAAGATGACATTCGGCGCATCCGGCAACGCGTGCATGGCCGTGCGATCCATGAGATCGCACGCGATCACTTCCACTCCATGCCGCTGCAACTCCGCTGCCGTGGCCGCCGATGAGTAACGCGAAACCGCTAACACTTGCCGCTGCCGTTGCCCGAGCTCATCGCACGCACGGCGCACCATGCGCGCCAGCGTCGGCCCCATCTTGCCTCCGGCTCCGAGCACCATCACATCGCCTGCCACCGTGCGGAGCGCATCCAGTACTCCCGTTGTTGGCTGGCTGAGCTGACCGTCGAGATCGGCGATGTTCAAGATCGGTTTCATTCGGTTGATTCCGCAGACTACGAGCGCATTTAGGACTGGAACATCCGCGTTGGACATGGACAGTGGCCCGCGAGAAACTGGACTTTTTCAACCATGCGCTGGCTGCCTCATCATCATGACTGGCCATTGCTTCTGGAGGGCGGCTTCGGCTTACAAGTGCATTGGTTTGGTCGCTTCGCCGGGTATCCCGAATGGCATATCGACCGCGTGCGCCTCACCGCCCACATGGTCGCATTCTTCTTCGTCGAGTCCTGCTCGTGCTGGTGTGAACTCAATGGCAAGCGCCTCACGCTCAAGCAGGGCGACCTGCTCATCATCCGTGGCGCCGACGAGTTTGAGTTCGGCCATGATCCGCGTCATCCGGTGGTCAGCCTGAGCGCCTGCCTCGCGGTGTCTCAGGGCAGCGAACCCAACATCCTGCTGCAACGCGCCATGCCCCGGCGCAAACGCTGGCATTCTCCCAAGGAATATATCGCCCAGTTTGAAAAAGGGATGGCCGCACTGACAACAAGCCATCCTGGTCGCGAGTTCACCACTTCCGGCGCCGTGCTCCAATGGCTCGGATATGTGCTCGCTCATCTCCGCGCGCCTGTGCGCTCGGGCGGACAAGCGGTGGTGGGACGGGAGATCGTGGATCGCATCCTGCACGCCCAACGCTGGGCTACCGAGCACCTGCGCGAGGTCATCATGCTCGATGAGTGGGCCAGGGCCGCGGGGATGAACACGATCTATTTCGGTCGCATCTTCAAACGCGAAACTGGCGATCGCCCCATGGAATGGCTCAACGAGCGCCGCCTGCAATTGGCCGCCCGCCTCCTGGAGCAAACCGCGCGCGCCATCCAGGACGTTGCCGATGAATGCGGCTTCACGTGCCCTTTCTACTTCTCGCGCGTCTTCCGAAGACGCTTTGGCCGAGCGCCCTCTGCATTCCGCAAACCTCCGCGGCACCGCAGTCAGGCAAGGCCGTGAAGCCGCGGTTCTGATCGAACGATGGAGTTACGGTTCGAAAGCTGTCGCTTGGTCCCCTTGCTCCAACTGGAGGGCATCGAAAAAGACCGTCGCATTCTGGTCGGCGAGAATTTCGAAGCCGACCGAATGCGCTTTCGCGAGCTTGGGCGGGAGCGTGCTGGTTTCCG
>JBBRXP010000152.1:0-14887 GCA_038238555.1 Chthoniobacterales bacterium
CTAGCCTGGATGAAGCTGGCCCGGCGACCCATTGCCTCCGAGGATGAATGGAACTCCCGATTTGGAAACGCGCCGTCCTCGGGCGGCCGAGCCAAGCGACGCGCATGAGGATCTCCATCTCCGCGACTAATCCCTGCCATCTCTATCCCCTTGCTCGCGAAGTGGCGCGCCTCGGATCGCTCGGATGTTATTACTCAGGTTATCCCGCATGGAAGTTACCCGGCGCCGATACGTTACCCATTCGCGCGCATAGTCTGCGGACTGACATCGTGTATGGCTTGTTAAAATTTGCGCCGGAGTGGATGCGTCCGCCATCGAATATGCTCTTTGTCTGGCAGGATCTCGGTTTCGATCGCTGGGTGGGTCGCCATCTTGAGCGTTGCGACTTTATCCACGGAATGCCGGGGCAATGCCTCCACACCTTCCGAGCGGCGAAGAAGCTGGGCATCCAGACCGTGCTCAATCACGCGACTGGTCCCGTGCGGGACTGGGTGCGGCTATTGGAGCCCGAGTATGCCCGAGTCGGACTCAGGCTCACCGATTTCTCCCCGTATGATTCCGCTTACTTCGATCGCGAAGCCGAAGAGTACGCGCTCGCCGACTGGCACTGCGCGGCATCTACCGTGGTAAGTGAGCAGTTAGCCGCGCGGGGCATCGAGACCGCGCGCATTTGGCGCGTGCCTTATGGCGCGGACTTCACTGTCTTCCATCCCGTTAACTCGGCGCCCGCCCCCGAGTTTCGCGTCGTCTTCGCGGGCCACGCTTGCTTGCGCAAGGGAATCAAAACACTGCTCGACGCGCTCACACTTGCAGCGGGAGAAAAGTGGCGGGTGGATTTCTACGGCGTGGTATCCGCGGAAGTGCGGCGCGATCTCGATACTTATTCGGGCCGCACGCCCTTGCACTTTCACGGGCCGGTCGGACAGGCCGCGCTGGCGCAGGCGTTCCGAGATGGCTCGGTGCTCGTGCTGCCTTCCATCGAAGAAGGCTTCGGGCTCGTGGTGCCGCAAGCGCTCAATTGCGGCCTGCCCGCGATCGTGAGCGATCGCGTCGGCGGCAAGGACCTCATCCGCCACCGGGAGAATGGCTCGATCTTTCCAGTCGGCGACGCGCCCGCCCTCGCGCGGGAGTTGGAATGGTGGGCCGCAAACTTGCGCAGGACGAATGATAACTTCGGATGGACGCAACCGGCGCGCACACTTATTGCACTGAGCCAACGCGCCCTGAATGAACGCCGCCAGCCCACCTAACTCCCGCGCATTACAAGCTGCGCCTCTCGCGCATTCGGAAGGTGAGACGCCGCGGCCGAGTTGGGCCGCCACGGGCACGGCGCTCTTTGGAGTAACGGCGACGGCGGTGCTCAGCTCGGGGCAGCTTCCTTCGCAACTCGCGCATCAAGCGGCGCTCGGTGTCTTACTAAGTCTGGTCGCAAGCCTCTGCATCGAGGCGCGCGCGGGCCTGCGCAACGTCATCCGCGCCGACCTGCTGGCCATCGTGGCGTTCTATTACCTTACCTTGTTCGAGTTTCTTTTTCGGCAGCCGGTGTTCGACACCAGCACTTCGCTCGGCGCGGCTTCTTCGGCGCTCCTCGCGGTGTATCTGGGATTTGCGAGCCTGCTCATCGCCCGCCATGTCCCGCGGCCGAAGCGGCTGCCCTTTGCCCGTTATCTCCAGGCGGAGATGTCGATCGGAAAGTTACTCCTGCTCTTCTGGGTCGCGGTGATTTTAGGTTACTTTTACATGCTCGCGTGTTCGGAATGGAACCCCCTGACGATGCTTGCAGCCATGGCCGGGCCTCGCTTTTCGCAGCCGTGGTCGCGCGGCCAACTTGGCGACTGGCGCTCGATCTTTACCGAGTTATCCCTCTTGCTCTACCTTATCCCCGCGCTCGCCGGAGTGGTGCTCGCACGACCGGAACGTTATCGGCTGCACCATCTGCTTCCGATACTTATTCTGTTGCTGGTTACGTTATACCAAGGCTTCGCCACTGGGACTCGGAACATCTTTGGCGCATATCTGGTCAACTTCCTGGTGGGGTTTGCATTCGCTTCCTCCGTGCGCCGCCGCAACCGTGTCCTGGCTCTCAGCCTGGTCACCGCAGCGGCGATGGGGATGGCCACTTATGTGATGCTGCAGTTCCGGGAGTGGGGGTTGAGAAACTGGTTGCGCGGCGATTACACCCGCACCTCGAACCTTCAGAGCGATTACGTCTTCGTCGATTACAATCTACTGACGATCGCCACGATGACGAACTATTATCCCAAGCGGCACCCATTCCTGGGGATGGAGATTCCTTATCTCGCGATCATTCGCCCCATCCCGCGCTTCCTCTGGCCGGGTAAGCCGACTGGAATGTCCCAGAGTATCGAGCAGATCATGGGTTACGACGAAGGAGTAACCATCTCGGCGACCTTTGTGGGGGAGGCTTATATCTCGGGCGGTTACTGGGCCATCGTTTTCGTCGGACTTATCCTGGGAGCGATCAATGGATGGTGGAGCCTTATGGCGTCGGCGCGTAACTCCGAGCTTGGCATCCTGGTGTATGCCTCGGGCTTCTTTTCGGCGGTTATTACCATGCGCAGTCTTTTTGCTTTCACGACGGCGGTGTTGCCGACCCTCGTGTGTCTGCTCGTGGTCATCCTGCTTGTGAGCAGCGCGCAAGCCGGCGGGCGCAAGGTGCTGAAGTTACTCCGGCACCAAGCGCCCCGGCCGATTCCGCGGAATGGCGGCGGGCGGGCGGTGCCGCGCGTGCGCATCTCACCGGGGCGAGCTACTTATCCCGCTAAGTCCCATGGGAGCACGGAGGATTAGGGGCGGTGATGCCAGGGAGTGGCGACACTCCTGTCGCCACGTAGCGCGGATGTCGATAGGGGCGACAGGAGAGTCGCCCCTCCTTGACGCATCACTCGTCCGCTCGTGAGGACTTCGGTGGCTTTTTTCTCGGTTGTTCCTTCGCCTTACCAGCGGGATTTGTTTCGCGCACTCTCCCAGCGGTCGGAGGTGGACTTGCGGGTCTATTACCTCGAAGCCGCGTCTCCAGATTCACCCTGGCCGGATAAGTCACTCGCGGAATATGAAAGCATTCTTCCTGGGTTTTGGTTCTCGATCCGCGGCGCGCGCTTTCATGTTAACTGGAACCTGCCTGATCTTTCCGGCGTCGATTGCGTGGTGATGAATACGCTCATGTCTCTGCCGGCGCAGTTGCTGATGCGGACAAGCTTGCGCTCGAGGCCGTGGGTATTCTGGGGAGAGCGGCTCAAGCGCGGTGGCTGGCTGCAGCGGCGGCTGGCGGCACCGCTCGCTGACGCGACCGGGATAGCTGGCATCGGCAGCATTGCGCAGCGGGACTATCGGGATCGGTTTCCCGGACCGCTGAGTTACAACATCCCTTATTACTGCAACCTTGCTCCGTTCCTCGCGCAGCCGCCACGGAAAGGCACTTCGCGGGACGACATCGTGTTTCTCTTCTGCGGGCAGATGATCGCTCGCAAAGGTGTGGATGTATTGCTTCGCGCTTTCTCCACGTTGAGCGATGGAGCGCGATTGCTTTTGGCCGGACGGGAGGCGGAATTGTCTTCACTACTTGACGCGTTGCCGGAGCGGGTGCGCGCGAGGATCGAGTATGCCGGTTTCCTTCCACCGGAAAAGCTGCCTGAGTTATTCGCGCGAGCGGATGTTTTCGTTATGCCGAGCCGTTACGATGGCTGGGGGGTCGTGGTCAATCAAGCGCTCGGCGCAGGTCTGCCAGTGTTATGCTCCGATACCGTGGGAGCTGGCTTTGACTTGGTAACTAACGAAGTGAACGGTTATAAGTTCCCGGCGGGTGATGTGGAAGCTCTCGCCGCCGCCATGCAGCGAATGATCGATTCGCCGGAGTTGATCGCCCGCTGGGGCGAGGCGTCGCGCGCTCGAGCGCTCGATTACTTACCGGAGCGCGGCGCTGCGCGATGGGTGGACGTTTTCGCGGAGGTATGCGGTGCATGAGGATGCTTCTTGCCAGCACCAGTAGTGGATCTCGCGGGGGCGGAGAGCTGGCGCTGTTGTATCTGGGCCGCGCGCTGCGAGAGCGCGGGCACGACGTTACTTTATGGACCGCCAACGACACGCGGATGGATGAGCTCGCCGCGGCTTTCGCGCACATCGGGACGGTGCTGCGAAGCGACTATTTGAACACTTACTCCCGGCGCGGACGCTCGATCGCGAGCTGGCTCGATGGGAAGACTGCACGACGAATCGCGACGGAATGGCGGGCGCATCGGCCCGACGTGATCCATCTCAACAAACAGAATCTCGAAGATGGGCTGGACTTGGTCGCAGCCGCAAGGCTCTCCGGTTTGCCGGCGCTCTGCATGATCCACATTACCCAAAGCGCCCGTTACCTCCGCGCGGCTTTTGCAACCTCGCGGGACTTTGTCGCCCGGCGCGCACTGCGGCGGTTTCCGGGGCTGCTCATTACGACGCCTGGGAGTCGAGCACGCGATCTTGCGGACTTTCTCGGCGACGGTTCACGAGTCCGCACGGTGGCAAATGGCGTTGCCATCCCCGGCGCGGACGAGCTTTCGGGGAGACGTGACGAGAAGAGGCGCGAGCTGGGAGTTAGTGGGGACCAGTTACTCTGCGTGGCGGTTGGACGCATGGTGCCGCAGAAGCGGCCGATGCTTTATCTCGAGATGGCGGAACGCATTTCTAACAAGTTATCCGGTGCGCGTTTCTTATGGGTGGGTGACGGGGGACTTAGTAACCAATGGGATGAGTGGGTAAGTGCGCACGGACTAAGTCGGGTAATCAGACGTTTGCCCTGGCAGGACGACGTGCCAGCGCTTCTGGCCGCGGCGGATGTGTTTTTCCACGTCGCGGAATTCGAGGGTCTGGCGTTTGCAATTCTCGAGGCGCTCGCGGCCGGGCTGCCTTGCGCGATCACGCCCAATCTGCTCGCGGAAATGCCGTTCCTCGACGGGACAAACTCGATCGCTCTCGGCGAGGATGGAGCATGGATGGAGTTACTGCGGAATCGAGAAGTCCTGCGCGAGATCGGCGGGAAGGCGCGCCGGCTGGCGGAAGAACAGTTTTCGTTCCGACGCATGGGCGCCGACTACGAGAAGCTTTACCTCGAGGCCATCCGAGGCACGCCGTGAAGTTACATTTTTTTGAGCCACCGGCGAAGCAGCGCACCGGGGGCCTGGACGCGGCGATCGAAAGCCTTCGCAAGGCAATGAGGGGCGCTGGCATTGAGGTAAGTGGTGAGCCGCCCGCGCGCGCGGGGGATGGCATCGCGCACTTTCACGGCCTATGGCAGCCGCGCCATTTCCGCCTATCCCGCAAGCTGCGCGCGCAGGGCATTCCATTTGTAGTTTCGCCGCATGGGATGCTCGAGCCTTGGGCGTGGCGGCATAAGTGGTGGAAGAAGTGGAGTTACTTTCACATAGTCGAGAAGCGCCATCTCGGAAGTGCGCGTGCGTTGCTGGCAACTTCTGCCGCGGAGGCGCAAAGGTTGCGCTCTTTGTTTCCAAAGCAACGCGTGGAGATGCTTCCGCTGGGAGTAACGTGCGAAGCCGGGCCTAACTACGCATCCGCGCGTGAGCAACTGGGCTGGAGTAACACAGAGCGCGTGCTGCTCTTTCTCTCCCGCATTCACTTAAAAAAAGGGCTTCATCTTCTGCTTCAGGCATTGGCGGAGATGAAGGTGCCCGAAGACACGCGGCTGGTGATCGTGGGTGGAGGCGAGGCCGCTTACATTGGCAGCCTTCGCAAACTCGCTGCGAGCCTGCGCCATCGACCGCCGCGCGTGGAGTGGATCGGCGAAGTGTGGGGTGACGAGCGGTGGAAGTATTTCCAAGGCGCGGATCTTTTTTGTCTTCCCACTTACTCGGAAAATTTCGGCCTTGCCGTCATGGAATCATGCCAGGTCGGAACTCCTGCGCTCACCACTTCGGCCACGCCGTGGGCGACGGAGTTTGGTAGCGGCCGGGGATTCATCGCGACGCCGGACGTGGCGAGCGTGAGAGAGGAGCTGCGCAAATTTTTTGCGCTGCCGGCCTGGACGATGACGGATCGTGAGCGGCTGGCACATTGGGTGCGGGAGAAGTATCACTGGGATACACTGACGCCGCGTTACGCGGAGTTTTATCGAAGTCTGATGCCATAAGAGCCTGGTCGAAATACCCATTCCAGCGCCGTAGGCGCGCCATGTTTATAGAATCGCACGGACCGATGGGGGTGCCATCAAGAGGTCCGCGCCGCGTCCACTTGACAAAGACGGTCCACACGATCGCGAAGTCCGCGATTAAACATGTCGCCGATCTGCGTCATGCCCGGCATCCACTGGCCGTGACCGCCGAGATCAGGGTGAGAAAACTGCGCGAGCCTGCCGTCGCTTCGTTCCAAGGCCGGGCGGACGGAGCGCACGGCTTCCTCGCTCACGGCGTATCGTTCCGCAACTTGTCGAATCAGTTCATCGAGTTTCATCGAAGTCAGTTCAGCCCTTTTCGTCAGACGGATATTCCGGCGGCGAATACACGCTGAAGGTCACGGCGGGTGCGTCTCCGCGATTTGTGAATTTGTGTTTGGTGCCGGGCGGGATGACGACGACATCGCCCGGCTTCATCCGCGACCGTGCGCCGGCAATTTCAGCCGACAATTCACCTGTGAGCAAAAGCAGCACTTGATCGCTGGCACTATGCGCCTTCGGCTCCTCGCCCGACGACTGGCCCGCTCCGAGCGTCATCACTGCGGTCTGACTTCTTCGAGTCGTCTGGAGGACTTTGAACCACTCTTTCGTTCGATAGATGTTGGCGCGTTTCGGGGACATGACTCTCGTCGATACTTCGCGCCATCTCTTGCCTTTGCGCGCGTGCATTCATCCGATGCGGCGCGATCCGCCCTGCCCTGCGATTAAATCAGTATGCCACTCGAAGTTCGCTCTCCGCTGCCGCCCATGGAAGCCTTGTCGGTGGATGCAATTCCCGAGGGTGAGGAGTGGCAGTATGAGCCGAAGTGGGACGGCTTTCGCTGCGTTGCTTTTCGCGATGGAGACAAGATCGAACTCCAGTCCAAATCCCAGCAACCGCTGGCGCGCTATTTCCCGGAAGTGGTCAAGGCCCTCGCCGTGCTCAAGCCGCGTCGCTTCGTCCTCGATGGCGAGATCGCGATTCCTGCCGGTCGCGGCTTTTCCTTTGACGCTCTCCTCCAGCGAATTCATCCCGCCGCCTCGCGCATCAAACGACTCTCGGAGGAGACTCCCGCCATCCTCATCGTCTTCAACCTCCTCGCTGGCGCTGATGGGAACTCCTCAACTCGCCGCTCGCGGAAAGGCGGGCGCGTCTCGAAAAGTTCGCGGCTGAGCACTTCACAGCCGGAGGAGCGGTGCGCCTTTCGCCTGCGACCGCGAAGCTCGCCGAGGCGCGCAAATGGCTCGCGCAAACGGGCGCGACGCTCGACGGCATCATCGCCAAGCGGCGCGACCTCGACTACCGCTCGGGCGAGCGCGATAGGATGCAGAAGATCAAAAATTTCCGCAGCGCGGATTGCGTAGTGCGCGGCTTCCGTTACGGCGCGAAAACGAAAGTGGGCGGCTCGCTCCTGCTTGGTCTTTACGACGAGGCGGGTCTGCTAAATCACGTCGGCTTCACCTCCAGCATTGCCGTAGCGGATCGGCCTGCGCTCACGAAGAAGCTCGAGAAGCTCATTGCATCGCCGGGCTTCACAGGCAAAGCGCCCGGCGGCCCGAGTCGATGGAATGCGGGAAGGAAACCGTCTGGCAGCCGCTGAAGCCACAGCTCGTCGGCGAGGTCTGCTACGATCAAGTCACCGGCGGCCGTTTTCGTCACGGCACGAAGCTACTCCGCTGGCGGCCCGACAAAGCACCCGGCCAATGCACGATGGAACAGCTCGCGCAGAAGCAAGCCGACCTGCTGCGACTGCTCAGGTAGCAATTTTGGGAAAGGATTGAAGTCCCAGACATCGAAGATCGCGCGCAACCACAGCCCCACGCGACAACACTGCACCAAGTCCGCGGGTGCGCCCGGATCGAGATCAAAGGCCAGCGCCGTCGGGCGGGTGATCACCGGCGCGCGATGCAGAAACGTGTGCAGTTCGAGGTCCGCGAGGTTTGCGGCCCAGACCAGGGCGGGCAAATCGTTCATCATGCGGTAGTCGATCTTTCCTTCCTCGCGGCGCGAGGGAACCTCCGTCGTCTTCACCCGATCCGGCCGGTGCGAGGGACACTGCTTTTCGTAAAAGAAAAAGCCCTCCACGCCATCGGGATACCGTGAGGAAATAGGGCGTGCCATCGGCCAGCTCGCAAGGAAGGTCGATGGCGGGATCATCGGGATCGCTGGCCCAGCCTTCGAGCCGCGGCGCGAGCGGCTGGCGGGAGAGCAGCGCGTATTGCGTGGGCGGCAGGTGGTCGCGCGCCGGCACGAAGCGCCGCCGGCCTTCATCCCACAGCGCCCACTCGCCGAGTCCCGGCAGTCGCTCCGGCGCTACCTCTTCGCCACTGCGCAGATCGAGCCGCAACTGCGCTGTAAAAGCGTTGCCGTCGATCGTCATCTCGCCGGCGGTGCTAGCGGCGGCTTGCGCACGCGAGCCGAGCTGCCCGGGTCGCGGGGAGATGGTCGCTCGCGACCGTCGGCAGGTGCAGGCAGATCGAGTCGCGATCTTCATTCCACGAGAGCCGTGCGCGATCCGCGAAGAACGACTTTCATCACTCGACTTCGGTCATGGAAAACCGGCGTTAGAGTCTCGTTAACCCGCGGCGCGCGGCCTCGATTTTTGCGATGTCGATTTTCCCCATCTCCATCATCGCTTCGAAGGCGCGTTTCGCCTCCGCCCCGCCAGCGGCCATCGCCTCGGTCAGAATGCGCGGGGTGATCTGCCAGGACAATCCCCAGCGGTCCTTGCACCAGCCACACTCGCTTTCCTCGCCACCGTTGGCGACGATCGCGTTCCAGTAGCGATCCGTTTCCTCTTGGGTATCGGTCGCGATTTGGAAGGAAAAGGCCTCGCTGTGTTTGAAGTCCGGTCCCCCGTTGAGGCCGAAGCAGGGAATGCCGAAGACGGTGAACTCGACCGTGAGGACATCGCCAGCCTTGCCCGACGGATAGTCGCCGGGCGCGTGGTGGACAGCCGTCACTTCACTGTCCGGAAACGTGGCCGCATAAAAGCGCGCCGCGTCGAGGGCATCCTTATCAAACCAGAGGCAGATCGTATTTTTCGGAATCGTCGTTTTCATGAAATGATTCTCGTCAGATCCGGTTCAGCGCGAAAGTCCAAAGACACTTTGCGTGGACCTCTCACAAATCACGCTGCGAACTTTGCGGGCATCCTCTTGATCTGTTCGCCGGCATCGTCTCGGACAGCTATTGCCCGATCCGGGAACTCGCTGGCTACGCCGGGCAGCGCATCATCACCTGCGGCCTCATCATCGCCGACCGCTCGCATCATCAGGTCACTGGCGACCAGATGAAGTCATCACGATCTGCGACCACACCGGCATCATCGAATGCGAAATCTTCGCCCAAACCTACCGCCGCTTCGGCCTCGAAACCGTCCGCGACCCTGTCTTGGAACTCGAAGCCCGCGTCACCCCGTTTGACAGCGGCCTCGGCTGCACCCTGGACGTTTTTACGAATCAGCAAGCCGCGGGCTCATTCAGCATGAGTCGCTGCCGTGTGAGATTCACTCAGGGATTGAGCGGGCAAAATGGTAACGCGTGACTTGATCATCTCGCCGGCGGGGAACAGGAAGACGAAAACATTAAAGGTGCTGTCGAAAAAGTGATATTGGAGGCTTACCGACTCCAAAGCGGCAGTCGTGGTCGAAAGCAAACCCTTGAGATGCTGCTTTCGCGTGAACTGCATTTCTTGGACGAAGGGGAACTCCCCCGCATTTCTCTGGCCAGGCGAAACCGCCGAAGGCATTCGTGAACGACGGTGATTCGAAGTAGTTGCGCACGCGCGCATGGACTCCACCGGCTTTTTCCAGCGGATGAAGCACAAGCACCGCGCAGCGTTTTGGGGAACGCTCAACGTAGCGACGAATCGCTGCCTGTGCCGAGCCCCCAAACTTTTGTCCCAACGCGCGCGATTGGAGTTCGACCTGCTTCCCTGGTGTCAGAAGCGCCAAATGCCGGTGATGGCTTACTCGCCGGTCGGCCAAGGCGGACGGCTTTTGAAAAACAAAGCGCTGCTCGAAGTAGCGCGTCGGCACCACTCGACGCCCGCGCAAATTGCCATCGCGTGGGCGCTCCGGAAGCCGGGGGTTATCGCAATTCCGAAAGCGAGCAATCTCGATCACGTCCGAGAGAACGCCGCCGCGTCCAGCATCAAGCTAACCGCTGACGATCTCGCAGCAATCGACGGCGCTTTCGCACCGCCCAACAAGAAACGGCCCTTGCAGATGCTGTAGCCCGCTCGCGACGGGCCAGCGGTTCGTCAGGCCGGTTTCAGCGTCGCCAAATCGACTTCGCCGTGTTGGCTCGTGAACGTCACCTTTCTTCCGCCGCCACTCTGGTGTTGCTGCACCCCGGAGATGCGATGGTCGCCGGTGTCATATACTTGGACTTTCCCATCGCCGGGATCGACAGCCAGCCGCTGCTGATCGCCAAAGAATGCGTAGCGCGTTTCGTTCTGGCCTCCCGCGGAGTTCGGATTCTCGCCAAGCTCTTCCGGCCACCAGCGCTCTGGCGCTTGCATGGGCTCCATCGGCTTCATCGGTGACATTGGTTTCATCCCGGACATTGGTTGCATCGGTTTCATGGGTTTCATCATGGATCGGGTTTTTTGAGCAGCTTACAGCACCTCGAACGGGCGCGCCTTGGTCGGCGGCGGCATCCCACGCCGCTCGCATTCTATGGCATGATAATCGACGCCCGCTTCACGGTTCGCGGCCCTCCTATTGGCCGCCGAGAGTCGGTGCAGAAAAGTGAGCCGCGTCGGATCGTCCACGTCACGCCATTCTGGCCGCGCGCGCAGTTGCAACCGCGTTCCATCACGCACGAGCAAGCCCCAACCCACTGGGATTTCGTGTTCCTCCACGAGGCGTGGTTCGACGACCAGATAATGAAGGGTTTGCCGCCTGCCACTTCATCAGCGATTCCATTTTCGTCTGGCCGTGGAGCTGATGGGAGAGCGTCGCCAGTTCCTTCACGACTCTGCGATATGGCGCGTTCTCGGCTTGATCGAAAGACACGGTTTCAAATTCCGGCCACAGCCCGTCACCATTGCGCCAAGACGATGGCTGGACCAGAAAGGACGTGCGCGCTGCGGAGGTAAACGGCATCGCCTTCCCTCAGCTCCTCGCACCCACGGATGATCTGCCACCCGCAACCTTGATCACGAGCGTTCAGCCCGAGGGCGCCCGGCAAATGGTGGCATCTCGCATGACGACGGGGAGATCGCGACTGTCTCCGTCAATAGCCACCCCGCGACGATCACTACCCAGCACGCCGGTGTTGCGGACTGGGTTATCACCCTGGACGCGCCTGCCGACGGCCGCTATCTCGCGAAAGCCACCGACCGTAAGGGTAATGCAGAGCTAATCCCGCACGAAACGATGCGCTAAGTCGGCACCGCGCGCGCCTTGCTTTCCAGACCGGTTGGCTTGTCGAGTCGCTGATCACGCAAACGCTGACGGTTCACATCATCCGCGCGTTTCGGACGGGACTTTCGCCGCGACCTGATTTCAGACGCGGCAATGTTGCCCCGCTTTGCTGCGGGAGCGGTCTGGATGGAATCAATGGGGGCCGAACCAAGCCCGTGAAACGATGATTGGCGCGATGGTTCCTTTCACCACGTGCGCGCTGTTCGCGATTGGCTTCGGCGCCAAGGTTTAAATCTTGGCGCAAAAATTCCGCCGCCCGAGTATGCCCACGTTCTCTTGCCCCCATGTCCGCACTAAAAACCAAAACCACCGCCAGCGATGCGCTTGTCGGCATCTGGACCATTGCGCTCACGGCGTTCATCGTCGCCACGCTTTATTTCGGCCGCGAGCTGCTCATCCCGCTAGCGCTGTCGGCACTGCTCACTTTTCTCCTTTCGCCGCTGGTCACGCGCATCGAACGCTGGATTGGCCGCATCGCCGCGGTGCTGCTGGTGGTGGCGCTGATCTTTACCGGCCTCGGCGCGGCGGGCTGGATGCTCACTCGGCAGTTGGTCGATCTCGCGACGAAGCTGCCGGAATACAAGGGCAACATCGTCGCCAAAATGCACGCGTTCGACGCTCCAAAAGGTGGCGCGTTCACGAAGCTGTCGGAGACCGTTGAGGATCTCAAAAAGGAGCTGCCTGGTGGAACGGCGCCGCCGGGTCCGATAATTACGCAGGAGCCTGGCAAGCCGGACACGGCCGTCGCTTCCCCGGCGGGAGCACCTGCTCCAGCGGTGCCGGTGCAGGTGGTTGAGACCACAAAAGCGAACCCTTTCGAGCTGGTGCAGCTCATCATCGCGCCAATGCTTGGGCCGTTGGGCATGGCCGCGCTGGTCCTGGTGCTCGTCATTTGCATGCTTTTCCAGCGCGAAGATTTGCGCAACCGCCTCATCCGGCTCATCGGCCAAGGCCGGATAAGTGCGACGACGCGAGCGATGGACGATGCCGGCCATCGCGTCTCGCGTTACCTGCTCATGCAGTTGCTCGTGAACGTGATCTACGGAACGATCATCGCGATCGGCCTCTACTTCATCGGTGTGCCGAATGCCGCGCTCTGGGGCGCGTTCGGGACGGTGCTCCGCTTCATTCCCTATATTGGCCCGTGGGTCGCCACTATTCTTCCCACGTTCCTTGCATTGGCCGTCTCCCCACATTGGACGATGCCCGTGCTCACGGTCGCGCTCTTCGGCGGCGTCGAGTTGATACTCAATAACGTGCTGGAGCCGCTGCTCTACGGCGCGCACACCGGCGTGTCGTCGATCGCGCTCATCGTGGCGGCGGTCTTCTGGACGTGGCTCTGGGGACCGCTCGGGCTCGTGCTCGCCACGCCGCTCACCGTCTGTCTCGTGGTGATGGGGCGGCATGTTCCGCGCCTCTCGTTTCTCAGCGTGGTGCTGAGCGATGAGGAAGCGCTCACGCCGGCGGAAGATTGCTACCATCGGCTGCTCACGCCGGGTGAGCGCGACGAGTTGGAGCTGGTTGAATCTTATCTAAAGGCGAACTCGCTGGCGGTGCTCTACGACTCCGTGTTCATCCCCGTGCTCACCACTGCGGAGGCCGATGCTCGCGCGGAATTGCTGGATCAGGAGCAGCTCAGTCAAGTCGAGCAGAGCATGCGTGACATCATCGAAGATCTCGGCACGCGCCCTGCGGTGCCGACCAAGGCGGCTGTGGAAAAAGCCGACGCCGCGGCCGACGAGAAGGCCCCGCCGCCACCGGCGGTCGCGCCGGACTGCCGCGTTTACTGTTTGCCGGCGCGCGCGGATCGCGACGAACTCGCCGGCACGATGCTCGTCCAGTTGGCGCGCCAGCAAGGTTTCGGCGCGCAAAATGCCCCCGCCAAATTAGTCGCCGGTGAATTGCTCTCACTGGTCGAGAAGGCGGACGTGGATGTCATCTCCATTTCCGTGGTGGCGCCTTCCACGGTGATTCATGCGCGTTATCTCTGCCTGAAACTGCGCGCGCTTCTGCCCCGATTAAAGATCGTCGTCGGCCTTTGGGGCGCGACCGAAGATGTGACCGAAGCGACCAAGCGCCTGCGCGATTCAGGAGCCGATGAAGTGGTCACCACGCTGGCGGAGGCGCTCGTGCAGATGGCGAAGCTCGCTCCGCCCATGATTGAAGAAATGACGCCCGCCCCGATTCCAGCGGACGAAGAGGAACGCCTCGCCGCGCTCACCGCGCTCAACCTTCTCGACACCGAAGCCGAGCCCGTCTTCGACCGCATCACCGCGAAACTGGCGCGCGTCTTCGAGGTGCCGATCGCCCTCATTTCGCTCATCGATCGTGATCGGCAGTTTTTCAAATCGCAGACCGGCCTGCCGGAAAGCCTCGCCAAGGCGCGGCAGACCGCGCGCAACGTCTCCGTGTGCGGGCACGTCGTCGCGAAGAACCAGGTGATGGTCATCGAAGACCTCGCGCGCGACCGGCGATTCGCGAACAACCCGCTCCTCAAGGAACACGGCATCCGCTTCTACGCCGGCGTCCCGCTGCTGGCGCCCAATGGCCAGCCAATCGGTTCCCTTTGCCTCATGGACATGAAGCCGCGCCAGCTCACCGACCGCGAAAACCGCCTCCTTTTAGAATACGCCAGCGAGGTCATGGAAGAGATCGCCAAACGCGCGCCGCAAGCGCCAGCGGGCACCGCGCACAGCGCGGGCGCGAGCGTCTAAGGGCCGGGTTTCCGACTTGAGGTAATCAGACTCGATTCAACTCAGCCGCTATTTCTGAACGGTAATCTCGACCCGGCGATTCTGCTGGCGGCCCTCGGGGCTGTCGGTGCCGTCGACGTTTTGATTGGGCGCGAGCGGGCTCGCTTCGCCGTAGCCTTTGGTGGTGATCGCTGCCGCTTTTACGCCGTGCTTCACAAGCCAATCTTGGACTGACTCGGCGCGCTTTTCTGACAGCCGCAGGTTTGCCTCGTTACCACCTTTGTTGTCGGTAAATCCGGCGATGAGCACTTTGCTCTCGGGGAATTGCGAGATCACGACCGCCACCTTTTCGAGACTTCTCTCGCCTTCCGCTCGCAGCGCCGCTTTGCCGGAATCAAACGCGACATCGCCTTGCAAGTTGATGGTGACGTTCTTCTCCGTCTCCTTCATTTGGAGGTCCTTTCTCGCTGCGTCGATTTGGAGCTGCTGTTTTTGGAGATCAATCTCCTTTTTCTTCAGCTCCAGTTCTTTTTCTTTTAGCTCGAGCTTCTTCTTTTCGGTCGCTGTTTCTGTCTGGGCATGAGCGGCCAGTCCTA
>JBBRXP010000153.1:0-14882 GCA_038238555.1 Chthoniobacterales bacterium
AAGAGGCGTGGGTAGCTTGCCGCGATGCTGGTGCGCGTGCTCGGAGACGATCGCATTGATCAGAAAGGTGCGATCCCGTTGCAGCCGCTCTGCGAGCTGCCCCAAATACTCCGCCACCTCCGGCTCGATCTTAATACTCGTTGCCACGCGCTGCGTCTTGTTGCCCTGCCTCTTGGATACCTGTTCCATGGGTCACATTATATCACGTCGCGCTACGCCGAAATACAGCCACCTGTGGATAACTAAAACTTCGGCATGCCGAAGTTTCAGGAACCGATGGTTCGGCTGTTTCCCTGCGTGTACGATGATCCCAATCCCGAAGCATCATACCATTGCCAGTTCCGTTGGGCAGGCTCGCCGGTGGCGGAATCTCACCGGGGCTTTCACCGCGCCCACCCTTGCCAGCCTCGCGCGACAGGTTCGCATTGGCGTTCCCAGGGTGGGTTACCACCCGATTCACTCAATGCCCGGCAAATGATCGAAATGAGCGTCCCTGCTCAGGATCGGAAAGGCATGTTGGCGTGCCCAAGAAGCGACCCACAATCGTTGGCCGGGATCGGCGTCCCGGCGAGTTTCAGCGCGCGCCGCAGTTCAGCGTAGTGCATCGTCGTCGCCTCGTTCACGTCGAAGACCACGCACTGGCGGAGTAGCGAGGCGAGCCTCGCTTCCAGCGCCTCCCGCAAGCGCGACCCGAGCAGACCGAAACGAAACTCACCGATCGCAATGACCGGCAGATGCAGCATGCCCTCTTGAGCGACCCGAGCGTGCAGAGCCTCATCATCCTCGATCAAACCCGCGATCCGGCGCAATTCCTCACGCTCCGCGTCGCTGCTGCAAGCAAACTGCCGCTAATTTTTCCAGAGAGGCGAGACGCCCGAAGCGGTTCGCTCGCGAGGAGTGCCGTCGTTCGGCGATTGTACCGTTACGACCCGAGCGATCCGGTGCCGACCTTGTGGACGCCCGCGATGTTCACCGTGCCCGCCGATCAGCGTCCTTTCGCGCAGCGGCCGGACATTCTCGTCTATCAAACCGAGCCGCTCGCTACGCCGATGGAAGTCACCGGCTATCCCGAAGTCGTGCTCCACGCCGCGTGCTCCCGGGCCGACACGGATTTTTTCGCGCGCCTCATCGACGTTGCGCCGGATGGCATGGCGCGAGATGTCGCGATGGGGATGGTCCGCGCGCGCTTTCGCGACGGACTCGATCAACCAAAGCTCCTGCAACCAGACGAGGTGACGGAATTCAAAATCCGCCTGCGCCCTACCGCGAACGAATTCCAGGCCGGCCATCGCATTCGCCTCGACATCACGAGTTCCGATTTCCCGAACTACGACCGCAATCACAAAACAACAGCGCACCCGGCAGCGGGTCGGCCGCCAGCTTCGTCTTGCCCGGCGTGCCATTGGTCATCGCGCGGAGGCCGGTCAGCGCCTCCAGCGGCTGCACCGGCATCGGCTCCGCCTTTACCTCGAGGCCCGTGCTCAGCACCGCCTCGGGCTCGCCCCCGGTGATGTTCTCGATTTTGGCGGCGGGGACCTTGAGCTTGGCCGTCCACGCCTTTTGTGCGGCCTTGCGGGCCGCGGTTTTCGCCTTGGAGTCGGTCTTGGCCGACTCGCAGGCCCCATGAGCGGCCTCGAAGGCCGCTTGTGCCGTGGTCAACTCCGCCAGCTCCGGACCGAGGTTCGGAACTTTCGGGTTGTCGGTACACTTCAGAATCACATCTTTTCCCTTATCGATTTGCTCGAGGAAGGAGAGGCCGCTTACATTTAACGCAATCACTGACATGTGATGAGTTTTCCTTTCTTGCGAAACCGGCGCCCACACCGATTGAGACCAAAGGCTTTGCGACCAAATCAGCGGAGGTAACGGTTTCATGTTTTCGTTTTGGTGAAGTTCGGAAGCAGGCTCTCGCCCCCTCCGAAAGGGCGGGCACTCGCCCGCCTTAAAATCCTCATCAGCCACCGCCCCACTCCGCTTTAGCGAATTTCGCCGGCAACTTTTCGTCTGGGCGATTACACCCCACTTTCGCGCATGATCCTCCGACCGCTCCTGTTCGCCGCGTGAGGGCGTTGCCCTTTTACGCTGACCGTCTGAGCGAGCAGACCGCGTACTTCGGGATCACAAGAGAGCAAGCGAACGTCATTGCCCACGAGTCCTCTGCATTCACGGCAACGCGGCTGGCGAAACAGTTTACCGTCTCGACCCGGTGGCGCGCGGCCCTGGGCCGCTCAGCGCTCGGGCGAGTGTATAGCCTCATCTGCGACTCTACAGGCCGCGACTGGGACGCAGATTTCCTCACAGCGTTCGCGCGAATCGAGGTAGGTGTGGAACTCCCCAACGCATCCGCCCATTCAACAACTCCCACCCCGTCATCTCTCCATGTCTCTGCGTCTCCTTGCATGCCTCTGCACATTCCTCTTCGCCACCTTCCATCTCCGGGCCGAGCGCCTCGCCGAACACGTCTTCGTCATCAGCTTCGATGGCGGCAAGCCGGCGGTGATCGCGGAGAGCGCAATGCCGGTCTTGAAGAAGCTGGCCGCCGAGGGCGCGGTGACCTGGACCGCGCAGACGATTTTCCCTTCCAAGACTCTGCCTTCGCACACCTCGATGCTCACCGGCCTCAGCCCGGCCAAGCATCATGTGTTGTGGAATAACTTCGAGCCGGAGCGCGGAGTCATCCTGGCGCCGACCATGTTTTCGATCGCCAGAAAGGCCGATCCGAAGCTCGGGACGGCGATGTTTGCGGGGAAGATGAAGTTCCGCCACCTGTTGCAGCCGGGCTCGCTCGATCTGTTTGACTTCAAGGGGCCGACTCAGGATGCGCTGGCCTCCGGCACGGAGGAGATCGAGAAATCCGTGAACCCTGCGCAGACGGTGGCCGCCAGCGCCGCCGCCTACATCAAGGAAAAGAAACCCAACCTCTGCTTCATCCACTTTGCGGACCCGGACTCCGCCGGTCACAAGAGCGGCTGGGGTTCGCCGGAGCAGAAGGAAGCCTTCAAAGTTTCCGATCAAGCGCTGGGCCAGGTCATGCGCGCCATTCAATCCGCGGGCCTCGCGGAGACGACGGTCGTCATCATCAGTGCCGATCACGGCGGCCACGACAAGACGCACGGCGACAACATCCCCGACGACATGAACATTCCGTGGATCGTCTGGGGCCAGGGCGTGAAGAAGGGCTTCGCGATCACGGAGCCGGTGACCACCTACGACAGCGCCGCCACCGCGCTCTGGCTCCTCGGCGTGCCCTTGCCGGCGGAGTTTGACGGCAAGCCGGTGCAGCAGGCCTTTGGGGAAAAATAGATAGAATTTCGCCCGCAGGTGCGTTCCCAAACGGAGGTTGGGAACAGAAGGCAACAGAGACGCCCCTCCAATCCCGCCGCAAATTGCGCCACTACCCGCCTCATCCACGACTCGACAGGCCGCGACTTGAACGAGCTGCTGGTCGAGAACGGGCTGGCGCGCATCTACGGCGTGCGAACCCTGTTGCCCGACGGGCGCGACTCCCGCGCTTATCTCGCCCGGCTCAAAGAATTGGAGGAGCAGGCAAAACTCCAGCGCCGGGGCGCCTGGCGCTCATTTCAAATTGGCACGCTACGGGTTTCTGCAACTCACCGTGCCGGCAGGTTCACCCACAACCCGACTATCAATCGGACTATTGACCTGTCCCTTTATGCGTTCGCGGATGGCTGGCTTGCGAATGTCGCCGCAGATGGCGGCGGCATCGGGAAAGTTCAACGCGAAGGTGGCAATCGCGTCGGGGTCAATGTCGTGCCGCCCAGTAGGCGAAACCCCGCGCCTCGGAATCCTTCGGAACTCCCGCCTGCGCCGCAAAAGAGATCGACGACTCTAAGCGTCGGGGGAGCGCGATGGGTGGCGGGAAGTGGCGGCTCTTCCCGGACAATAGCGGAATCGTCAGCGCGGAAACGCGTGCCGTTCGCCGGGGTCTTGCGGCTGAGCGGCTGCTTTCGGCGCAGAGGTTTTCGCCGGTACAGGGGGACTGCTTTCTGTGGAGGTTTTTTTGTCTTCATCTCACTCGGAGATTGGCGCGACTTTGCTAGAAGCGCGGCGCATGTCGAGCGGCCTCCGATGCGTTCACTTCGCCGAACTGAGTGATGCCCGGCTCACCTCGAACCCGCGTCCGCGCTACGACATCGCCCCGACGCAGAAGGTGGCCGGGGTGCTCGATGAGCAACCGGACGAGTTGACCGGGATTCGCTGCGATTATGCGCCCGAGTTGACCACCACGGGTGCGCGATCGTTTCCCAAGCGGGCGATCTGGTCTGGCGTCGCTGCCTGCGTGACCACCTTCAGGAGCCGGTAATCTTTTCCGGGCGGGCGCGGGAGCAGCAGGCCCTCCAAGGCTGAGCGGGCGGGAAGGTCTTCCCAATTCTGCTGGCCCGTCGTCTTGTCCTTTTCGCCGAAGCGCTCGATGTCGGGCACGATCACGGGCTCGGCGCCCTCCCGCTTGATCCAGTAGTGGCGGCTCTCGCTCCGCGCCGGTCCGCCGAAGACCGCCTCGTCGAAGGGCACGTCGAACTCGCCGCCGGGTCCGCGCATGAGGACCGTGGCGCGTTCGCCCGGTTTCACCGAACGGCTTTTCTGCACGAAGCGATTGCACATAACGAAGCCGAGCCTAGCGAAGAGCGCGGCTGGTTCCAACGAAGGGAATCGGGCAAAAAGAGGGAAGCGGCGCGGCGGGGTCGGAGCAGGAATTTCGCTGTCAAAGCGAAACCGGTTCACTTCCGGGAGCTTGTTTCGGTGCGGATGGGCGATCCATCCTTCCCGCCGTGTGCGGCCGCTACCTTCTCACCCAAGCCGAACGCTTCGCCGAGCTGAGCGATGTGCGGCTCACCTGGAATCCGTGTCCGCGCTACAACATCGCCGCGACGCAGCAGGTGGCCGTGGTGCTCGATGAGCAACCGGACGAACTGACCGAGGTTCGCTGGGGCCTGATCCCCTGCCAGGGACACCAAGACCGGGTTCAACCTCATCAATGCCCGGCGCCAGACGGTCGCCACCAATGGGGCGTTCCGCGCCGTCTTCCAGAAACGACGCTGCCTCATCGCCGCCGATGGCTTTTACGAAATGGCAGAAGGTGGGAACGGGGAAGATTCCGCAGCACATCCTGATGCGGGACGGGGAGCCATTCGCCTTTGCCGGGCTGTGGGAAAGCTGGCGCGATTCGGCGACGCCCGGGGCGGAGCCCTTGCGCACTTCGCGGCGGAATGCAGCGGATTCTGGTACCCCTCTTGAAGCGCATCCCGCATCGATCGACCTTTTCTAAGGATCGTCGTGCGCCTCAGTATAGATTTCGCACAGCCGACGTTCGGACGCTCATTATGAAACGCCGCCACTTTGTAGCCACAACGAGCGCAGCAAAGCCATTCGGGTCAGTCTGTGAAAATTGCTCTTTTACTTCGACGCGGCGAACGTCAGATTGTCTCCTCACAACGAACCCATCGACGATCAGCAATCCTTGGAAAATGAGCAGTTTTCACAGACTGACCCCGACTTCCCCGACTTCTGCCCAGGCGGTTGATGTTCTTGCCGAGAATGGCGCGAGGTGGCGGACGCACCCCTCGAAGCTGAGGCGACGCCTTTCACGAGGGAGCGGACGGATTGTCGCTTTTTCGCGAAGTTTTTGCTTGCATCGCTATTCGCGCTCGGAGTTCGATGCAGCCCGGCGGTCAGAAACCTACAACCCCTGAGGACATACCCATGCAAATGCGAGGTCTTGTTCCAATGGATCGAAATCGCGATCCAAATCTGGCGGATTGCCCTGCACCTAGGCAGCGCCTGAATATAGTATGGGACGCGCGGAATCCAGCACCCCTCCTATCCTTTACCGACTGCAGGAAGCATCATTCGCTGAACTCAGCACCGAAGAACACCAGCCATGAAATTATACGTTCGATACATTCTGCTGACCGGAGTCATATACGCGTGCCTATTGGCTCCTTGCTATTCGACTACACTGACCGCGAATCAGGTAGCATCTGCTGCATACGGTGCAGGCTTCCGAAGCAGTAGTTTAGTGTATGCCGTCGCAATCGCTGGCGCCGAGTCGAGTTTTGTTCTCGAAGCAACCAATACAAACACCAATGGGTCGATTGATCGTGGGTTGTGGCAAATTAACAGCGTTCACTCCGAGTATAATGCGTCTTTACTAATCAGTAGTGCCTCCTACAATGCTGGCGCTGCATACGCGCTTTCGAGCAGTGGATCGACTTGGCAACCGTGGGCGACGTACTATGCGACCGGACATTACAATTCCGCTGCTTACGAGGGAGACGGCACCTATCTGAACTGGTTATCAACGGCGATTCCTGCTGCTTATAGTGCGGATTCGACCGTCGTCCATGCACTACAGGACGCAGTTAACGCGACAACGAGTGGCTTAAAGGTTCGTGACGCCGCAGGCGGAAATCAACAAACACAGCAGCGCAACTTAAATGACGCCGGGGTAATTACTGCTACATATCAAACTGCCAAGATAAACGGGTCCGGAAAAACCTGGATCTGGTGGAAGGTCCGTTGGAGTGATGGGCAGGAAGGATGGTCTGCACAGGATTACTTGGTTAGAACCGGAAGTGGGGTTGACACGCAGGGGCCTTCGTTGACAATTAGCGCGCCGGCCAATAACAGCACAGTAACTACTGCGATCCTTCCGGTAAATGGCACAGCAAGCGATAGCGGCTATGGCAACAGCGGCATTTCTTCCGTTACAGTCAATGGGGTGACCGCCAGCGGCGGCACTGCGACCGGCGCGGGAACTGCGAATTGGAGCGCGACAATCACGCTTTCACCCGGAGCTAACACGATTGACGTTGTCGCAAAGGACAATAGCTCGAATCAGAATCCATGGACGCAGAGTATCACGGTAACCTACACTCCTGATATGCAGGGTCCCTCGCTTAGCATTAACTCACCGGCAAACAATGCGGTGGTGACGAGCGCGAGCCTGACAGTGACCGGCACGGCAAGCGATAGCGGATACGGAAACAGCGGCATTTCGTCAGTTGCTGTCAACGGTGTCGTCGCCAGCGGCGGCACAGCGAGCGGCGCGGGTACTGCGAATTGGAGCGCGACAATCACGCTTACACCTGGAGCCAATACGATTGACGTTGTCGCAAAGGACAATAGCCCGAATCAGAATCCATGGACGCAGAGTATCACGGTAACCTACACTCCGCCTGATACGCAGGGTCCCTCGCTTAGCATTAACTCACCAGCAAACAATGCGGTGGTTACGAGCGCGAGCCTGACAGTGACCGGCACGGCAAGCGATAGCGGATACGGAAACAGCGGCATTTCGTCAGTTGCTGTCAACGGTGTCGTCGCCAGCGGCGGCACAGCGAGCGGCGCGGGTACAGCGAATTGGAGCGCGACGATTACGCTAACACCTGGAGCTAACAACATCGACGTTGTCGCCAAGGATAACAGTGCGAATCAGAATCCCAGGACGGAAAGCATCACAGTAACTTACAATTCGGTTACCACGCCGACAATCTCGCCTAACGGTGGCACATTCGCGGGCTCGGTTCAGGTGAGCCTTTCTTGTGCGACGCCGGGGGCGACGATCCGCTATACGACGAACGGGAGTGATCCGACGAGCAGTTCGACGATTTATTCAAGCCCGTTCACGTTGAGCGGCTCTGCGATGGTCAAGGCCAAGGGATTCCTAAGCGGCTACAACGACAGCGCGCTTGCCTCAGCGGCTTTCACGATCACTACGCAAACGCACACGTTGACCGTCGAGTCGATCAACTCAGGCAATGTCAACATCACAGTCACTGTCGCAGACAACAACGGACAAAGCAGCGGAATTACAACATTCAATCGAGTCTATAATGCCAACACACAGGTGGGTCTGACCGCGCCGGGCACCGCCGGCTCTAACTTCTTCGTGAAGTGGGTAAAGGATGACACAGATTACTCAATTAATACCGGTATCAATGTAACGATGGATGCCGATCATACGGTGAAGGCGGTCTATTCTCCGGTGCCGACTTACACGGTGACGCCTAGCGCCGGGACGAACGGGAGCATTAGTCCGAATACAGCGCAGGCGGTGAGCAGCGGCGGCAGCGCCAGCTTTACGGCGACACCGCTGGCGGGCTACGTGGTGGATCAATGGCTGGTGAATGGGGCGCCCGCGCAGATCGGTGGCACGACGCTGACGCTGGTAGGAGTGACCGCCAACACCACAGTGCAGGTGAGCTTTCGGCGCGTCCCGCCGCGGGGAACGATCACGCGCGAGCCGGCGCAACCGCCGGGCACGGGGCAGCAGATGCGGCTGAGCTTTACCGGGCTGGCTGGGCGGACTTATCGCGTGGAATACACGGACAACCTGGCGACAAACCCGATCGCGTGGCAGGCGCTCGGGACGGTGACGGCGGATGGGAATGGGCAATTCGAGCGGGTCGATCCGCCGCCTCTACCGGGGCAGAGGTTTTATCGGGCGGTGGAATTGCCGTAGAGAATCACTTTGGCATCCAACATCTCAGTTGCCGCCTCCAAACAGCGCGGTCATAGTCGCCCTCGCGCGCGCGTAGGCGGGGTCAGTCTGTGAATCTCGCTCTTTCTCATGGTCACTCCCGCTATTTCTTCACCTCCGCCTTCAACGAACTCGCCTGGCCCTTGAGGTCGCCGAGGGTGGCGGCTTTGCCGGTGAAGGTTTGGCTGGCGCCGGCATAGCCGGAGGCGGCGTAGAGGGTCACGGTCACGCCGTCGGGAATCTTCATGGACATGATGGCATCATTCGGGATGCCGACCTCCTTGAGCCGCACGTCGTTGTTCAGTTCGCACGGCACTTCCAGACGGATTGCGCGGCCCTTGAAGTTTTCCTGCAGATAGACTTCGACGAAGGTCTTGCCGCTGCGTTTGGCTCCCGGGGCGGAACCGAGCGGCGGCTTCGGCGGCGGCGTTTGTGCGAAGGCGATCGAGGTGAAGACGAGCAGCGCGAGGAGGGCTTTGATGTTCATAAGACCGTCGCGCAGGACATCGGAGACCGCCGGCAACTGCAAGCGGAAAGCCCGATCAGCAGACTCCGGAGACTGCGGGGTCAGAGCTAGAATCTCGCTGTCAAAACGACGGTGCGCTGCCACTCCGTGAAGCTTGATCCTTGGCGGACGGGCGATCCATCCTTCCCGCCATGTGCGGGCGCTACCGTCTCACCCAAGCGGAACGCTTCGCCCAGCTGAGCGATGTCCGGTTCACCTAGAATCCGCGCCCGCGCTACAACATCGCCCCGACGCAGAAGGTCGCCGTGGTGCTCAATGAGCAACCGGACGAACTGACCGAGGTTCGCCGGGGCCTGATTTCTTCTCGTGCCCAAAGTGGGGCTTTGGGCTCGCGCTCGTGCGGGGCAACTTTGTTGCGCGGCGGGGGTGGGGGCGAGGGGAGCGCGACGAACGCCTGATTACCGAAAGCGGTACGCGAACACATCCGCGTCCTTCAGCGCAAAGCGCAGCCGCACCGGTTTGCCCGCGAGCGCGCTCACGTCCTTGCCGCTCTTCCACACGATCTCGCGCTCGATCGCGTCGCCGAAGGTCTCCTCGCAATCCTCCAGCGCGAAACCCGGCTGCGCTTTGCCTTCCGCGTCTTGAATCTCCACGCGCACGCTACCCGCAGCGGACGTGGAGAAGTTCAGCGTGAGCGCCTTGCCCGTGAACGTGATCGGCTTGGTCACGAGTTCGCCCCCGCGCATCGGCGCGTTCACTGACACAAAGCCATCGAGCCGCAGCGTGTAGCGGCGCACGGCGCTGCTCGTGCCGGTCCAGTAGTTTTCGCCGGCGTAGAGCGAGAGTTCGTTCGGCGCGCCTTCGAGCGCGGACTTCGTCTCGACGACCTGCCACGCGATGTATTGATGCCCGTAGTTCCACGTGCCTTCGCGCTCGATGCCGGGGCGCATGAAGGCTTCGTTCCAGCGCTTGAAGCGCACGCCATCGCGGCTCGCCATGAGCAAGCCTTCAGTGATCGCCGTGCCGTAGCGCAGGTTCGCCTTCGCGCGCCACTCGCGGTGCTCGCGCTCCGGCAGCGCACGCATCGACTCCGACCAGCCGCGCTCGGTGTAGCGCGTGGGAAAGCCGATCAGCAGATGCGGCGCGCGGTAGTAAGGCTTCACCTGGTTCGTGTAGAGATGCTCGCTCGGCGAGCCGGTGTAGGTGAGGTCGGCCTGATTTTCCCAGTGCAGGAAATCCTTCGACGTCGCCGTGCGGATCGCGCGATAGCCGCCGGGCTTCGACACCTTCTCGGTCGTCACGCCCGCGGTGAAGATGCGCCAGTAGGCGCGATACTCCCCGCGCGCTGCGTCCCAAAAGGCGAGGTTCTGCGAATCGAACGCGCCCTCCGTGATCACGGGCGCCTCCTGCATCGGCGACCAGTGCAGCCCATCCGGCGACTTGAATGCAAGCAGCCCTTTCGGACCCGCGGAGCGGATCATCGCCTTGTAGCGCGCGTCCGGCGTCGCCGCGGGATTGTCGTCCTTGAAGATCGCCGGATGCCCCGCGTCCGCAGTCGCCTCACCGAACTTTCCACTCGCGATCACGATGTTGTTCGCCTTCGACCCTTTGAATTCATTCAGCCCCAACTCCGGCTTGCGCCAATGAATGCCGTCGTCGCTCTCCGCGGTGCAGGTGAAAAGCGGATGCGCATTCGTCTTCACGCCGCTCGCCGACACCTCGAGCTGCCACGCCTTGTAATACATCCGGTAGCGATCCCCGTCCTTGAAGACGCTGTGATACCCGCTCCCGCTGCCTTCCCACGGCGCATCATGCACCAGCGCGACTTCGCGCGGCTCCGGGTGATGCAGCCGCAATTCCGCGCCCCCGCTCAGCCGCTCGATCAAAGCATCATCGACAAACAGCTCGCGCCGCGAGCCGATCGCCGTCGGAGCACCTGGCTCCGCGGCAAACGCCGACGCCGATGCAAGCGCCACCAACGAAGGCAGAACCCGGAGGACGGAATGCCGGCGCGTGCCGCGACGGCGATTGGAAATGGGGGAGGACATCGTGCCTATGCCAAGCCGCCACCGTGCGCCCACCTTTGGCGCAATCTGGAGGGACGTGCTCCTTCAGGCGCCTGACCTATCGGCGTCGTCAAACTGGATCGTCATTGCCCGCACATCCCGGTAATCTCATTACGGAAAGATGGAGCGGTAGAAGCGCATCTGTGTATTCGGCGGCGGGATGTCGATGATGCTGTAGCTGCCGTTGGCGTCGGCGGTGCGCGTGCCGAGAAGATTCCAGATCAGCGGAACCATCACTGGGGTGAATTGGATGGTGTAGGTCTGGCCCGGATTGCCGACGAAGGTGATCTTGTAGCCGCCGCCGGGGTCGGGTGCGATCTTGGTGGCGGCCTTTGCAAACGCAGGGTCGGGAGTCACGATCACCGGGAGGGGGAAGGTGTTGCTGTCGGCGGCGCCGTCGTTGACTTTCGCCGGCACGCTGAGGGTGCCGAAGAAGTTCACAGCGGGTGTGATGGTGTTGCCGACGCGCGTATAGTTCGTGCCGTTCATCACGCTGAGGGGTGAAGCCGGTCGGATACGAGTTGTCGGGGTCGTTGGCGATGACATCGCTCAGCCCGATGGAGCGCGCGGTGTTGTAAGCCGTCGAGATCGCGGCCTGGCCGGTGATGACGGGCGGATCGTTCACGGGGGTGACATTGATTTTGCGCGTCGTTAGGTTGCTCAGATTGTTGGGCGACCCTCCGTCATTGACCTGGAAAGCTTCCCGAGCCGATGCTGACAGCCCCAAGTCTCCGCCGCGTCGGCGCTCCAGCGAATCGGCGTCCACGGCTTCGGCACGATGGCCGCGCGTCCGAGCTTCGCACCTTGCACCTGCCACCCCGGCGGCGCGACGCGCTCGTAGGTGAACGTCCCCACGGCCGAGCGCACATTCCGGTGGATGCCCGATCTTTTCGGTTGCTGACAGATTGACGCGGAAAACATGGACGACGAAACCTGCCGGTTCCGATCCTTCTCAACCTCAACCTCCCTCATCAAATTCGTTGAAATGAAACCCTGCCTTCTCGCCGTTTTGCTGGCCGCGTCCGCGCTGCAGGCCCTGGCCGCGCCGCCAGCCACCTACGTCTATGAGACTTTCGGCGAACGGAAGCTTCAACTGGCCGCGCACTATCCGCCTGGTTGGAAGGCCGAGGATAAGCGCCCGACCGTCCTTTTCTTTTCCGGCGCGCACAAAGTTCAGCCGGACAAGAACGGCAAGCTTCCGCCGCTCGCTGCCGAGCGCGCGAAGCTCGGGTTGCCCGTGGTCAATCGCGGTCCCGGCGAAAATCATGTGCCGCTGTGCGATGCCTTCGCGCAGCGCGGACTCGTCTGCTTCCGCGTCGAATACCGCACGAGGGGCAAGGACGGCGTGCTGCCGGGCGAGGACATCGCCGATGCCGTGAGCGCGATGCGCTGGGTGCGCGGTCACGCGGCGACGCTCGGCATTGATCCGGATCGCGTGGTGGCGGCCGGTGGTTCCTCCGGCGGTTATTTGGCCGCGAGCTTGTTCGCCTTCGAGGACCGCTATCCCACGAGCGGCGACCGCAATATTTCTGCGCGGCCCACTGCCATCCTCCTTTACTCGCCACTCGTGGACTGGCTCGAAGTGGGCAGCATGACGGAGAGTTTTCTGGTCGTGCTCAATGGAGACAAGGAACTCGGCGCGAAAGTTTCCCCCGCGCGGCATTGGCGGAAGGATTGTCCGCCGACACTCGTGATGGTTGGCAGTGAGGAGCCGCCGTTTACAACGGTCAAAGAGTTCGCCGAGAAATGGAAAGCGGCGGGCGCGCCGATGGAATTCTTCGTCGCCGACGGCGGCGAACACGGATTCTTCGGGAAATCTGCGTGGCTGGAGAAAACCCTCGCGCGCACGGAGGAATTCCTGCGCCCGCTCGGCCTTCTGGAAAAGTCGGCGGTGCCACCAAAGCCGCTCGACCCGGGAAAGAGCAAGACATCGGGGGCCAAAGGCGCGACGGATGTGGCCAGTCGGCTCGCCGGAATGCTGGCAAGATTTCCCGAAGCCGACGCGAACAAGGACGGCGTCCTGACGATGGAGGAAGCGGCGGCGTTCAAGAACAAGTCGAAGAAACCCAAGAGCGCCGCCAGCAGCGAACCGGCAGTCACGAAACCCGCGGCCACTGCGCCGGAGGTCACCCCGGGTGTCGCGCCGTCGAAAGGTTGGGACGCGAACGGCGACGGCAAGATCAGCAAGGATGAGTTCAAAGGACCGGCGCAGTTGTTTCAAAACATGGACATGGACAGTGATGGATTCCTGTCAGGCGCGGAACTCAAGAAGCTCGATCAAAAGTTGAGCCTCGATAAATGGACGACGCCACCCGGGTTGTGCCGCCCGGCGAGCAGTATCACGGCGTCGAGCACCACACGTATTTCAGCAAGGCGATGCAGACGGAGGTCGGGTTCAATATTTACCTGCCCGACGAATACGCGGCTTCGCAGAAGCGTTATCCGGTCATCTATCATCTCCACGGCTCAGGCGGCAGTGAGTCGGCGCAGGTGGATTTGAGCGAGGTCTATCAGCGTGCGATCACGGAACACAAGATGTGCCCGGTCATCATCGTCTTTGTGAATGGCGGCAAGCGCTCCTACTACAGCGACGGCGCCAACGGAAAAATCATGGCGGAGACGACGATCATCCGTGAGTTGATCCCGTACATTGACGCAGCCTACCGCACCATCCCGGAGAAGGCGTGCCGGGTCATCCACGGATTCTCGATGGGCGGTTTCGGCGCGCTCAAGTTCGGCTCCAAATTTCCCGAACAGTTCTGCGCCGTGCTTTCCTTCGGAGGCGGCATGGCGGCGCTGGGCAGTCTGCATCGGGATTTACTGAAACAGATTGTGGGCGGCAATGAAACTGTGATTGCCGCGAACAACCCCGCGGACCCTCGTGGTCAAAAACAAGAGCGCGCTCACCGGCATGTCGTACTGGCTGTTCACCGGCACGCGCGATGTGGCGCGCGAAGACAGCACCTGGGCGCACGAGTGGCTGCAGAAACAAGGGATCCCGCACCGCTTCGAGGTATCGGAGGATGTCGGCACACCCTCAAGAAACACTACGCGCTTTTCGGCGACGAGATTTTCAAAATGCTCCAGACCCACTTTGCGGCCAGCGCGACATTTTCCAACCAAGCCAGGTAGAAAGATGAAATCACCCAGGCAAAGTCGCGCTCGACCGAAGCCGAAACTGGCCGCCGGGTGCCGGGCGTGGACGGACAATCCGGTGTCGAGACATCAAAATGGCGCAGTCTGGTTTCCCTTGCGAACAGGCGGCTGGCGTATGGCTGCACGGACAAATATCCATCATCAGCTCACAATTGAGTCAGCTGATGTGTCGGCGCGCAATGGACTTGGGTCGTAGCCGAGGAAGGCGACTATGTTCGCCCGTGAGTTTGGACGCATCGGGCGATAATTGTGCTCCCATCGTTCGACGGTCTGCCACGCGACTCCTAGCTTTTGAGCGAGTTGCGGCTGAGTCAGGCCCAAGTCGATCCGACTCAATCGCAAGTATTCACCCAAGGTCTTCGGCTCAGTTGGAGCGCGTTTCATCTTGCGGCGATGCGGAGAGGACTTTGGAATCCGCACCTTCCACTGACGGTGACAAATTCCCATCAGCACGCACGCTGGCTGCTTCCTGCCTCCGCCTTTCCCCCACCACGCAGCCAGCGCGCCAGCCTCCGCGGTCGCTGAGCTTGAGGTCGTTAGGCGCCGGAATGCAATGCCGAGCACACAGAAAAGCATGACTCTTGGGAGGTTATATCCCACGCCAGAACACGAAGCAGCGGCGCAAAGTTTTGTCCGCTTTGTTACCGCCAACTTCGATGCCGATGCCGTCTTACTGGTGAATTCCTGCGCTCGC
>JBBRXP010000154.1:0-14787 GCA_038238555.1 Chthoniobacterales bacterium
AAGGTTTACCGCGCGAAATACAACATCCCCTCCGAGTGGGGCACCGCCGTTAACGTTCAAGCCATGGTCTTCGGTAACACCGGTGACTCCTCCGGCTCCGGCGTCGCGTTCACCCGCAATCCCGCCAACGGCGTCAACGAATTCTACGGCGAATTCCTCGTCAACGCGCAGGGCGAAGACGTCGTCGCCGGCGTGCGCACGCCCGAGCCGGTGGCGCAGCTTCGGAAGCATTTGCCGCGGCCCTTCGCCGAGTTGGAGAAGGTGCGCAAGACTCTCGAGTCGCACTTCAAGGACGTGCAGGATTTCGAGTTCACCATCCAGGACGGCAAGCTCTTCATGTTGCAAACGCGCAACGGCAAACGCACCGGCGTCGCCGCGGTGCGCTTTGCGGTGGAGATGGAAAAGGAGAAGCTCATCGACTGGGAGACAGCCATCCTGCGCGTGCCCGCCGATCAACTCGATCAAGTGCTTGCGCCCATCTTCGACCACGCCGCGATCAAGAAGGCGAAAGCCATCGCGACCGGCCTGCCCGCTGGACCGGGCGCCGCAAGCGGTAAGGTTTATTTCAATGCCGACCGCGCCGACCAGGCCGCCGCGAAGGGCGAGAAAGTGCTGCTCGTGCGCAACGAAACGAGCCCCGAAGATTTGCGCGGCATGATCGCCTCCGAGGGCATTCTCACCGCGAAAGGCGGCGTGAGTTCGCACGCCGCGCTCGTGGCGCGGCAGATGGGCAAGGTCTGCATCTGCGGCGCGGCGGCGTTGCACATCGACTACAAGGCCAAGACCCTCACTGTCGGCGCCGACCTCGTGAAGGAGGGCGACCACCTCTCGATCGACGGCACCAGCGGCACCGTCTATCTCGGCGACCTCCCGACCGCGGCGAGCGAGATCATTCAAGGCCTGCTGGAAAATAACAAAGCCGCGCGCAAGAGCGGCACTTATCAAAACTTCGTGAAGCTCATGGGCTGGTGCGCAAAGGTCGCGCGCCTCGAAGTGCGCACCAACGCCGACACGCCCGAGCAGACGCAGAACGCCATCGACTTCGGCGCCGTGGGCATCGGCCTGTGCCGCACCGAACACATGTTCTTCGAGGGCGATCGCATCGACGCGATGCGCCAGATGATCCTCGCGGAAAATCTTGACGACCGAAAAAAAGCGCTCGCGCAATTGCTGCCGTATCAGCGCGCCGATTTTACGGGAATGTTCAAGGCGCTCAAAGGCATGCCCGCCACCATCCGGCTGCTCGATCCGCCGCTGCACGAATTCCTGCCGCACGACCACGCCTCGCAGCAGGGCCTCGCGCAAAAGCTCCGCTGCTCGCCCGACGCCATCGCCCGGCGGGTGAAGGAACTCCACGAGTTCAATCCCATGCTCGGCCATCGCGGCTGCCGGCTCGGCCTGAGCTTCCCCGAGATCACCGAGATGCAGGCCCGCGCAATCTTCGAAGCCGCCGCCGACGTGCAGAAAAAAGGCATCAAAGTGAAACCCGAAGTGATGATCCCGCTCGTCGGATTCAAGCGGGAGCTCGATCTCCAGCTTGAGATTGTCCACCGCGTCGCCACCGAAGTTCAGAAGGAAAAGAAAGTGAGGCTCACCTATCTCGTCGGCACGATGATCGAAGTCCCGCGCGGCGCGCTCACCGCCGATGAGATCGCGGAGAACGCCGAGTTCTTCAGCTTCGGCACCAACGATCTCACGCAGACCTGCCTCGGCATGAGCCGCGACGACAGCGGCAGCTTTCTCCCGCACTACGCCGAGCTCGAGATCATCAAGAAAAATCCCTTCGCCACCATCGACCAGACCGGCGTCGGCGCGCTCATGCGCATCGCCGTCGAGAAAGGCCGCAAGACGCGCCCCGCTCTGAAGCTCGGCATCTGCGGCGAACACGGCGGCGATCCCGACAGCGTGAAATTCTGCCATTCACTCGGCTTGAATTACGTGAGTTGCTCCCCCTTCCGCGTCCCCGTCGCCCGCCTCGCCGCCGCCCAAGCCGCGCTGGCCGAGAAGCGCGCGGCGAAGAAGAAGTAAGGTATCTCATCCATGCCCGCCGATGCGACCACCAACGACCGCTGGACGGTGACGGAGGAAAAGCTCCGGCAGGCCGTCGAGCGGATCGTCGAGCTTGCCGCGCCGCAACGCGTGATCCTCTTCGGTTCACGCGCCCGCGGCGGAGGGCGCGCCGACCGCGACGCCGACCTGCTCGTGATCGAGCGCGAAGTCACCGATCAAGCCGCTGAGATGACGCGCCTGCGCCGCGCGCTGAGCCCGCTGCGCATGCCGGTCGATGTGCTCGTGGTGAGCGCGGAGAAGTTCACGTATTGGGCGGACACGCCCGGCAACGTCTTTTTTGAAGCGTCCCGCGAAGGCCGCGTGCTCTATGAGGCCGCATGAGCAAGCGCTGCTCTTCCTGCGCAAAGCAGCAGAAGACGAGGCGCTCCTCGACGAGGTCTTGGAGTCGGTTGGCGTCAGCGACGAGATTATCGGCTTTCACTGCCAGCAAGCCGCCGAAAAGTTACTGAAAGCATTGCTCTCCGAGTTGGGCGTCGCCTTTCGGCGCACTCACGATCTCACTGAACTGTGCGACCTACTTACCGACGCTGGCCATCCGCTGCCGTTGAAGCTGACGGAAGTCGATGCGCTCACTCCATATGCTGTAATCTTCCGTTACGCCGACGATGCGATCCTTATCCCACTCGATCGTCAAAGCATCCGCAATTTGTTGCGAGATCTGCGTCTCCACGTGGAAGGAAAAATCACGCCTTCACCGCGACCAAGCGAGCAGTAAAAATGCGCCGAAAGATTTCACCGCGAGGTGAACTTGTGCCATGCGCTTCGGTGCCGACTGGCGTGTGAGGGGGCCTTAGGCGTTCCGCGGTTTCCGTGGCATGTGGGCTGCTCAAAAAGCGCGGCGTTATGATGCTCATCCCCACTCTGCTGCTCCTGATTGGATTCATCGTCATGGTCTCCGAAATCCGCACCGCTCCCGAGGGCTACCAGGACGCGAAAGGGTTTCATTATCTCTGGCGCAACTACGATCCGAAATCCTCCGACATCGCCTGCATCTGGGCCAGTCGCGCGGAGGAGCCGGCGGCGTCACATTCTTCTTCGCAGCACGCGGCGGCTTAGTTTCGAAGGTCGGCGTTCAGAGCTGCGCGATGTGGTTGCGGATGGCGTAGCGCACCAACTCGGCAAAGGATTTCAGCTTCAGCTTGCGCATGCTCCGCGCGCGGTGGGTCTCGACGGTCTTCACGCTGATTTTCAAATGTTCGGCCACGGCCCGGTTGCCCATTCCCTCGGCAAGGAGTTGCACGATTTCGCGCTCGCGGCGCGTGAGGCCCGCGGCGGGCCGCCGGCCGTCGCGAGGCGTCCATCCGCTGCGCCGTGCCGCGGTGGCCGCGCTGAAAAATTGCCGGCCGCGCAGGAGCGCTTCGATGGCGGCCACGAGATCGCGCCCGGCATCGCTCTTGAGCACGTAACCGCTGGCGCCGGCGGCCAGCACTTCGCGCACGAGTTGATCGCTCTCGTGCATGGAAAGCACCAGCACCTTGCACTGCGGGAGCGAGCGGCGCACATCGCGCGTCGCGTCCAAGCCGTTGAGCGCTTTCATGCCGATGTCCATGATCACGATGTCGGGCTTGAGCGAACTCACTTCTTGCACCGCCGTGCGACCGTCATTCGCTTCGCCGCAGATTTCCCAGCCGGGCTGCGACTCCAACAGCGCACGCAACCCGCGGCGGACGACTTCATGATCGTCGGCGAGAAAGATGCGCGCCTTGAGCGGGATCATGATGCCAGCGGCAACCGCGCGATGACTGCCGTGCCTGGCTCGCGCGCCTCGATGCGCAGTGAGCCGCCGAGTTGCAGCAGCCGCTCCTTCATGCCGGAGATGCCGACCCCGGGCGAGCGCCCTTCCAGAGCCGGCAGCCCGCAGCCGCGATCGACGATTTCCAGCGCGAGCGAATCGCCATCGCGCGCGAGGTGGATCGAGGCCGTGGGGCTCTTCGAGTGCCGGTGCACATTGGCCAGGCTCTCCTGCGCCACGCGAAAAATGGTGAGCTCCACCGCGTCCGGCAGGCGGCCGACATCGGCGGCGATTTCCAAGGTCACCGCGATCCCGCTGCGGACGGTGAAGCCTTCCACGAGCCAGCCGAGCGCCGCGCCCAGCCCGCGTTCGTCGAGCAACGGCGGATGCAGCACGTAGGCGGTGGTGCGCAACTCGCGCGCGGCGGTGTCGGCCAGCGCAAGACTGTCCTCGATGAGCGCGCGCCGCATCGCTGCCGGGAGCAGCCGGGCGCCTTGTCGAAGCCGCGAGAGATTCATGGAAAGCGCGACCACGGTCTGTGCCGTGGAGTCGTGCAATTCCCGGGCAATGCGGCGGCGCTCCTCGTCTTGCGCCTGCAGCAATCGCCAGGAAAGCTGCCGCAAGTGCTGTTCTGCTTTCTTGCGTTCGGTGAGATCCCGCACGATGCCCGAGGTGCCGATGATGTGGCCCAGCGCGTCGCGCAACGGAAAGGCCGAGAGCGACACGTCGAACAGCTCGCCATTTTTTTTCATCCGCTCTGTCTCGAAGCGCTCGATGCGTTCGCCGCGTCGCGCCCGCGCCTTCATCGCGCGCGCTTCCTCCCACAAATGAGCGGGCGTGAGCCGGGCCGTGGTCTGGCCCAGCACCTCCGCCGCATGCCAGCCAAACATCGCCTCGGCCGCTTTATTCCAGGAGCGGATATTCCCTTCGAAGTCGGATGTGATGATCGCGTCGTCGCTGGCCTCCACGACCAGCGACATGTGGAGCAACTTTTGCGTGCGTTCGCGCACTTTGGTCTCGAGATCGGTCTGCGATTCCAGCAGGTCTTCGCGCAACCGATGCAGCGCGGTCACATCCGTGACCGTGCCGATGTAGCCGGCAAATTCACCGCGCGCGTCGCGATCCGCGGCGACCTGGTCGAGAATCCAGCGCACGCTCGCATCCGGCCTCTGGTAACGATATTCGGCGTGAAAAGGCTGCCCGCCGCGGTGCGCGCTCTCCCATTCCCGCAGCACGCGCTGGCGGTCTTGGGGATGAATGGCGCGCAGCCAGCCGTCGCCTCGCGCTTCTTCAGCGCTCATGCCGGTGAACTCGCACCAGCGCGCATTCACATGGGTGCAGCGCCCTTCGCGATCCGCGCGGTAAATGCCGACGGGCAGATTCGCCGTGGCCTCCGCGCTGAGTGCATTCATGGCAAAAAAATCTAAATCTTTCCCGAGCGGCAAAACCACTCGTAAGTCTGCCGAATTCCATCGCGCAACGAGATGCGCGCCTGCCAGCCCAGCGCGCGGAGCCGGGCGACATCGAGGAGCTTGCGCGGAGTGCCATCGGGCTTGGTCGGGTCAAAGGTTAAACGGCCTCGAAAACCGACGACCTCGCAAATGAGCTCGGCCAGCTCGCGAATCGAGATGTCTTCGCCGCAGCCGACATTGATGATCTCGGGCGAATCATAGCGCTCGAGCAAAAAGCGGCATGCGCTGGCGAGATCGTCCACGTGCAGAAATTCGCGCCGCGGCGTGCCCGTGCCCCACACCGCCACTTCCGGCGCGCCCGCGGCTCCCGCCTCGTGTACCTTGCGCAGCAGCGCGGGCAGCACGTGCGAACTGGCCAGGTCGAAGTTATCGCCGGGGCCGTAAAGATTGGTCGGCATCGCGCAGATGAAATTGCGGCCATGCTCGCGCGCGTATGCCTGGCAGAGCTTGATGCCGGCGATCTTCGCCAGCGCGTAAGGTTCATTGGTCGGCTCGAGCGCGCCCGTGAGCAGCGCAGATTCCGGGATGGGCTGCGGCGCGAGTTTCGGATAAATGCACGAGCTCCCGAGAAAAAGCAGCTTGCGCGACTCGAAGTCGTGCGCCGCTTCGATCACGTTGTTTTGCACCCGCAGATTCTCGAGCAGGAACTCGACGGGAAAATCATTGTTGGCCTGGATGCCGCCGACCTTCGCGGCAGCCAGCACCACCATCGACGGTCGCGCTTCGTCGAAAAATCGCCGCACCGCATCGCGATCGAGCAAGTCGAGTTCCGCGCGCGTGCGAGTGAGCAGCCCGGTGTAGCCGCCGCGCTGCAACTCGCGTGCAATGGCGCTGCCAGCAAGGCCGCGATGGCCGGCGATGAAGATGGCTTCGGAGGTCACGGGAAGTTGAGAGTTGAGAGTCCGCAGCGCTGCCGCATTCTGCGCTGAGCCCTCTCTCTAGAGGGCGCGAGGGGGCCACTCAACACTCAACTCTCAACACTTAACTCTTCCCGCCGTGCGCCTCGATGTTCTCAAGACCTACAAGCTCTTCATCGGGGGAAAATTTCCGCGCGGAGAGAGCGGCCGCGTCGCGCCGGCTCGCGGCGCTGCCGGTTCTCTCGGCAACTACTGTCTCGCCTCGCGCAAAGATTTTCGCGACGCAGCCGTCGCCGCGCGCAAGGCGCAGCCCGGCTGGGCCGCGGCCAGCGCTTATCTTCGCGGGCAGATCCTTTATCGCACCGCCGAATTGCTCGAGAGCCGCGCGGGAGAATTGGTCGAGGAATTGCGCCGCGCAGGCGCCCCCCAGCCCGCGCGCGAAGTCGAGCGGAGCATCGACCGCCTCGTGCACTACGCGGGCTGGACCGACAAATTCACGCAGCTCTTTGGCTCGGTGAATCCGGTCGCCAGCGCGCATTTCAATTTCACTTTCCCCGAGCCCACCGGCGTGGTCGTGCTCGTCTGCCCGGATGCGCCCGCGCTGCTCGGCCTCGTCTCGCTCGTGGCGCCCGCGATCCTCAGCGGCAATGCGGCCATCGTTCTCGCGAGCGAGGCCGCGCCATTGCCCGCCGTCGCCTTCGCGGAAATCGTGGCCACGAGCGACGTGCCCGGCGGCGTGGTCAACATCCTCACCGGCCGTCGCGCCGAACTCGCCCCGCACTTCGCCAGCCATATGGACATTAACGCCATCGTCGGTGCCGCGGGCGACGCCGCGATCTCCGCCACGCTGCGAGCCGGCAGCGCGCTCAATCTCAAGCGAGTAGCCGTGCGCGCTCTTTCCGAAAAAGACTGGCTCGGCAGCAAGGCCGAAGATCCCTACTGGATCCTTGACACCGTTGAGATGAAGACCGCGTGGCATCCCATCGGAGTGTAGTGAACGCGGAACTCGAAACGCGGAACGCTGAAAGTATCGTGCTCGCGCCTTCTCCTTTCCGCGTTCCGGGCTCCGCGTTCCGCGTTTAGATGCGCGCCCTCCTTCTTGTGCTCGACAGCGTTGGCGTCGGCCGCGCTCCCGACGCCGCAGCGTATGGCGATGCCGGCGCAGACACCCTCGGCCACATCTTCGAGAAAGTGCCGGACCTCGAGTTGCCGGCGCTCGATGGTCTCGGTCTCGCCGCCGTCATGGGCCGGCCCGGCCCGAAGCCGCGCGCGAGCTGGGGACGGATGCGCGAGCGTTCCGCCGGCAAGGACACCACCACCGGACATTGGGAAATCGCGGGCGTCATTCTCGACCAGCCGTTCGCAGTGTTTGAAAAGTTCGCACTCGAACTCATCGGCCCCATCGAGTGCGAGGCGGGCGTTGAGTTCAACGGAAACTACGCGCGCAGCGGCACCGTCATCCTCGACGAACTCGGCGCCGAACACCTCCGCACCGGCCGGCCCATTCTCTACACTTCCGCAGACTCCGTGATGCAGATCGCCGCGCACGAAAGCGTGATTCCGTGCGAGCGGCTCCACGAGATTTGCCGCATCGCCCGCCGGCACGCCGATGCGTGGCGCATCGGCCGGGTGATCGCGCGGCCCTTCACCGGCGAGCCCGGCGCATTCCAGCGCACAAGCGGCCGGCACGACTTTTCGATGCTTCCGCCTCGCACCGTGCTCAACGCCCTCACCGATGCCGGCATCCCGGTGCATGGCGTCGGAAAAATCGCAGACATTTTCGCCGGCAGCGGCGTCTCGCACTCCACCTCCACCGCGTCGAACGCGGAAGGCATGGCGGCCGTCGATCGGCTCTGGCACAAGGTTAGTGAGGGGCTGGTCTTCGCCAACTTCGTGGATTTCGACATGCTCCACGGCCATCGGCGCGACGCCTCCGGCTACGCTCGCGCGCTCGCCGAGTGCGACGCCTGGCTTCGCGGCTTCCTCAAAAAAGTGGAGCCCACCGACCTCGTCATCCTCACCGCCGACCACGGCAACGACCCCACTTGGCGCGGCACCGACCACACGCGCGAAGAAGTGCCGCTCCTCGCTCTGCACGCCGGTCGCTCGGTCGCGCTCGGCACGCGGAAAAGTTTTGCCGATGTAGCCGCGACCCTCGCACAGTTCTTCGCGCTGCCGCCGTGGAGTGTCGGCGCCTCCTTCCTGCCCTCCCCATGAACTCTGCCTTCCGCATTTCCGCAGTGCTCGGTTTTCTCGCCGTCGCTCTCGGCGCATTTGGCGCGCACGGCTTCAAGGCGCTGCTCGAGCGCAACGGCACGCTCGAGGTCTGGCACACGGCGGCGCTCTATCATCTCGTGCATTCGGTGGTGCTGCTCTTCCTCGCCTCCCGCGAGCCGCTCCCGATCTGGGCGTGGCGGCTCCTCCTTGCCGGCGTGCTGCTCTTCAGCGGCAGCCTCTACGCCCTCGCGCTCACGGAGGTGAAAGTACTCGGCGCGATCACGCCAATCGGCGGTGTGTGTCTGCTGGCCGGCTGGGTGGCGCTGGCGTGCGGAGCCAGGCGCGGCTGAGATAGCGCTCGGAGTGGTGGGTTCGGCGATTGCAAATCGCCGCTCCTTGGGAGACGCGCATCCACTGCGGCGCGCGCTTCTTTCAAATAATCGGCGTCTTCGGGATCCGCCGCGCGCAGGCCGAGCACGCGCTGCCATTCCTGCAAAGCGAGGTCGCGGCGGCCCATCGCCTCGTGCACGTGCGCGAGTTCGGCGTGGTGCATGATGCGCCGCGGCGCGAGCTCGGCGGCTTTCTTGAGGCATCGCAACGCTTCCTCATTACTCGCCGGAGGCAGGCCGCCGTAGATGAGGCGCGCCAACGTCTTCAGCATGCCACTCACATTTGCCACGCCGAGGTGCCAGCGGCCCAGCACGTGCCACGCGAAGTCGTCGCTGGCGTCCAGCGCGAGCGATTTCTCGGACTCCGATTTTACGATCTTGGAATATTCGAGCTTGGTCTTGTTGCCGACGAAATCGGTAAGCCGCCCGTAGCAGACGCCCACGCTCAAGTGGGCCTTGGCGCTGTGCGGATCGAGGGCGAGCGCGCGCCGCGCGTAGTCGAGCGCCTGCTCGGCGACCTTGTGCGCGGCGTCCTCGGGTTTGGTTACATCGATGAGATCGGTGCAAAGCCGCGAGATGCGCAGCAGCACGCGCACATTGCCGGGCTCACCATTTTCCGCCTGCCGGAAAAGCGCGAGCGCGCCGCGCCAGTCGCGCTGCCGGGCGGCGGCTTCGCCTTTGTTCATCAGCGCCGTGACGTGCGCATCCTCCGCCAGCGCGGGCGGAGCCAGGAGCAGGAGCGAGAGGAGAAACGCTTTCACATCCTCGGATCAGCAGGAAAACAGGAAAGCCGGAATCGGAAGAGCACTTCGCTCCTTCCTGTTTTTCTGTCTTCCTGCTTCATCCAAAAACGCTTTCACAAATCGCCGGCAGGCACGCAGGCGCAGAAAAGATTCCGGTCGCCCCACACGTTGTCGATGCGGCCGACGCTCGGCCAGAATTTGTGGTCGCGCAGCCACGGCGCGGGATACGCGGCCACTTCGCGGGAATATGGATGCGTCCACTCCGAGTCAGTCACGCTGCGCGCGGTGTGCGGCGCGTTTTTGAGCGGGTTGTCCGCGCCGTCCATCGCGCCGGATTCGATCGCGGTCATCTCGGCGTGGATCGAGATCATCGCCTCGCAGAAGCGATCGAGCTCGTTCTTCGATTCGCTCTCGGTGGGTTCGACCATGAGCGTGCCGGCGACCGGCCAGCTCAGCGTAGGCGCGTGGAAGCCGTAATCCATGAGCCGCTTTGCCACGTCCTCGGCGGTGGTGAGTTTGAAGGCGCGCAGATCGAGGATGCACTCGTGCGCGATGAGGCCGCGCGCGCCTTTGTAGAGCACGGGGAAGAAGGCATCGAGCCGGCGGGCGATGTAGTTGGCATGCAGGATCGCGAGCCGCGTGGCTTCGGTAAGTCCGTCGCCGCCCATCATGCGGATGTACATCCACGGGATGGTGAGTATGGATGCGCTGCCATACTCCGCCGCGCTGATCGCGCCGACGCCTTCACTCCGCCGCGGCAGGAACTTCGCGAGATGCTCGGCCACCGCGATCGGCCCCATGCCAGGCCCGCCGCCGCCGTGCGGGATGCAGAAAGTTTTGTGCAGATTGAGATGGCACACGTCGGCACCGATGCGCCCCGGCGAAGTGAGCCCGACCTGCGCGTTCATGTTCGCCCCATCCATATAAACCTGGCCGCCGTGCGCGTGAATGAGATCGCAAATCTCGACGATGGTCTCTTCAAAAACTCCGTGCGTGCTCGGGTAGGTGACCATGAGCGCTGCGAGTCGATCCCTGTGTGCATCGGCCTTCGCAAGCAGGTCGGCCATGTCGATGTCGCCGGCGTTGCACGCCACAGTCACCACGCGCAACCCGGCCATGACGGCGCTGGCGGGGTTGGTGCCGTGCGCGCTGGTGGGGATGAGGCACACGTCGCGCCGCCCCTCGCCGCGCGACTCGTGATACTTGCGAATGACGAGCAACCCCGCGTATTCGCCCTGCGAGCCGGCGTTGGGTTCGAGCGACACGGCGGCGAGACCGGTGATCTCCGCGAGCCAGCCCGCGAGCTGCGCGCAGAGCTCCATGTAACCGGCGATCTGCGCGGCCGGAGCAAAGGGATGCAACCCGCCAAATTCGGGCCACGTGACCGGCAGCATCTCGCTGGTCGCATTGAGCTTCATGGTGCAGGAGCCGAGCGGGATCATCGAGGTGGTGAGCGAGAGATCTTTCGCTTCGAGCCGGCGGATATAGCGGAGCATCTCGTGCTCGGTGTGATGGCGGTGGAAGACGGGATGCGTGAGGAAGGGCGCCTTGCGCGCGAGGGCGCTCAGGCCGGATCTTTTCCCGAAGAGCGCGTCGGTTTCATCGAAGAAACGAAACGTGTCGCCGGATTCCGCGGCTTCGAGCAGCCGAGCGAGATTCTTCTCCGTCTCGCCGATGAGCTTCGCCGCCACGCGCGAGACATCGACGCGGAAGAGCGCGAGAATTTCCGGCATATCGTCGAGCGTCGTGGTCTCATCGATCGCGATCCCGACGCGGTGCGGGTCGAGCGCCCGCAAGTTCAGGCCGCGGCCGTGGCCGGCGTGCAGGATTCTCGCGGAGTCCGCCTTCACCGCCAGCGTGTCGAAGAAGGGCCCGGCGACGCTGTGTCCGCCTTGGCCAAGCGCCGCGCCGAGCAGCCGCGCGAGCGCGTGCGTGCGGGCCGCGATCCGGCGCAATCCGCCGGGGCCGTGATACACCGCATACATCGAAGCCATCACCGCGAGCAGCACCTGCGCGGTGCAGATGTTGGACGTGGCCTTGTCCCGGCGGATGTGCTGCTCGCGCGTCTGCAGCGCGAGGCGGTAAGCGGGCTGGCCGTGCGCATCCTTGCTCACGCCCACGAGCCGGCCCGGCAGCAGGCGCTTGAGCTCGTCCTTCACCGCAATGTAGCCGGCGTGCGGTCCGCCGAAGCCCATCGGCACTCCGAAGCGTTGCGTCGAGCCGACCGCGATGTCCGCGCCCATCTCGCCCGGCGGCCGCAGCAGCGTGAGTGCGAGAATGTCCGCCGCGACGATGGCCAGCGCGCCGGCGGCGTGTGCGCGCGCGATGAAGGGCGCGTAGTCGCAGACCGCGCCCGTGGTGTCGGGATATTGGAGCAGGACGGCGAAAACTTTTTCGGAAAAATTAAACGTCGTTTCATCGCCGATAATCGGCCGAACGCCGAGCGCCTCGCAGCGCGTGCGCATCACGGAGACGGTCTGCGGATGGCATCGCTCCGAAACGAAAATGGCGCGCACGGAATCGTCCCGGTGCGCGGCGTGGGCGAGATGCATCGCCTCGGCGGCGGCGGTCGCTTCGTCGAGCAGCGAAGCGTTGGCGATGTCGAGGCCCGTGAGGTCCACGATCATCTGCTGAAAGTTCACGAGCGCCTCCATGCGGCCCTGCGAGATCTCGGCCTGATACGGCGTATATGCCGTGTACCAGCCGGGGTTCTCGAGGACGTTGCGCTGGATCACGGCCGGCACGATGCAGTCGTGGTAGCCCTGGCCGATATAGCTTCGGCTAACTTTGTTTTTTGCTGCAAACTTTCGCAGTTCCGTCAATGTCTCGTGCTCGCCGCGCCCGGGCGGAAGCCGGAGCGGCTCGGCGAGGCGAATCTTCGCGGGCACCGCATCGGCGATGAGCGCCTCGAGCGAGGGCCGGCCGAGCAGGGTAAGCATCTGCCTCACTTCAGCCGCATCCGACCCGAGATGCCGGCGGGCAAAAGTATCGCCCGGCAGGGAAGGTGCGGGCGCAGTCGGTCGGTCTTGCATCGCGGGAGGCTAGGAAGCGACGCGGGTGAATCAAGCGGGGATTTGCCGCGTGCGGCCATGCTTGCCGGCGGGAAGCGCACGGGGAATCTTGGCAGCCATGAAAAGCCCGTTTCCGGGAATGGACCCGTACCTAGAAAAGCATTGGCGCGATGTGCATTCGAGGCTCGTCCACAATGCGGCCAATGCCATCCAGCGCCAGCTCACTGGCGGGCTGCGCGCGCGGATTGATGAGCGCTTGATCATCGAGCAGGACCGGCAGGCGAAGCGCGCAATCTTCCCCGACGTGCAAGTGATCGAACACGGCCTCGACGGCGGAGTGGCAGTCGCGGATGTGTCCGGCGGCGTGGCGATCGCGGAGCCGCTGGTGTTGCGCTTGCCCACGCAGGAGAGGCGCGAGGGGTTCGTGGAAATCATCGATCCGGCTTCGGGCGGGCGCGTGATCACGTTGCTAGAATTCATCTCGTCGGCAAACAAAGCCGCCGGCAAGGCGCAGCGCGTGTATCTCGAAAAACAGGACGAGGCGATCGCCGCGGGCGTGAACCTCGTCGAGATCGATCTCACATACGGCGGCTCTCACGTCCTCCTCTTTCATCCCGCGCAGATCCCGCGGGAATGCCGGGCTGTGTATTTTGCCAGCGTCTGGCGCGCGACGAGCGGCCCGTGGCGCGTCGAGGTCTATCCTATTGCGCTGCGCGAACGGCTGCCGGCGATCCGCATTCCACTGCGGCCGGAGGATCGCGACGTGGTGCTCGATCTCCAGGACCTGATCGTGCGCGCCTACGAGGAAGGCCGGCACGACGACATCGACTACGCGGCCGAGCTCGATCCGCCGCTTGCGGAGGAGGATCGCGCGTGGGCGGCGGAGTTGCTCAAAGACGCGCGGAGTCGGTGAGCACGCGCAAGACGCGCATCCATTCGCGGCCTTCGCGGCCGGGATATGCGCGCTGCGGCAGCCACTCGCGTTCGAGGGTGAAACGCGGAAGAAAGAGCCGGTCCAGCTCGGCGATCGAAACCTCGAAGGGCGGACCTTCCTCCGGACTCTGCTGGCCGGGATCGAGATAGAAAATCGCGAGCAATTTTCCGCCGGGCCGCAGCGCGCCGGCGACCGCTGCGACGTAGTCCGCGCGCTGCGCCGGATCGATCGCGCAGAAACACGTGTGCTCCCACACCCAGTCAAACGCGCCGCGCATCGACGCCGGCAGATCGAAGAGATCGGCGAACTCGTAGCGCTCGCCGGCCACGAGCGGAAACTTGCGCGCGCCCGCGATGGCCGATGGCGCGATGTCGATGCCGACGACATCGTCCGCCGTCGCGGCGAGCGCGCGCGCGTCGTGGCCAAAGCCGCACCCCGGCACGAGCACGCGGCCGCGCACCGGATTTTTCTCGAGGAAATCGACGAGGCCGGGACTCGGCGCGCCTTTCTCCCAGCGCGTGTCGCCGGCTTGATAGAGAGCTTCCCAGTCGGAGGGCATGGGTGGAAATCTGAGACTTAAAACCTGAAACCTGAATTTAGCGGCGGCGCCAGATGGTGGCTTGCGCGACGCTGAGTTGGAATTTGCGGGCGTGTTCGCGGATCAGAAACGGCAAGTCCTTCGTCGCCACGAGATCGAAATCGCCGTCGAGCAGGCGCTGCAGTTCTTCGTGCGTCGTCACACTTTCACCGCCGAGCCAGTGCTCGCGCGGCGTAAATTCCTCGAGCCACGTGCAGGGCGACGTAATGACGAGTTGCCCGCCCGGTCGCACCAGCGCCGGGAGCCGCGCGAGACATCGGCGCGGCTCGCGCAGGCGGTCGATGAGGTTGGCCATGAGCACTGCGTCGAAGTCCGCGAGATCGTTGCGCAAGGCCATTGCGTCGCCGGTTTCAAAGCGAATGCGCGAGCCATCGACGCCTTCCGGCGCGCGCGCGGAAAGCCGTGTCGTCAATCGGCCTTCCTCCACACGCGAGTAGCGCAATGCCTCGCCCTCCCGCAGCATCTCGGCGGCTTCGATAAAACGCCGCGAGTAATCGACGCCGAGAGCCGAGCTGCAAATCCGCGCCAGCTCAAAAGTGGAGCGGCCCACCGCGCATCCGAGATCGAGCGCGCGCGCGCCCGGAGGCAGCGCGGAAGCGTCCACACACGCCGTCACGCATCGGCTCGGAAAGAAGAGCGCCTCGCGCGCCGCGAGCGGGGGCGGGACGATTTCCTCCGCCGATCCATAATGGAAGAGCAGGTACTCGCTGAGGAGCCTGTCGGTTTCGTAAGGATTCAAGGTTGCATTGGGATGGGGCGACACT
>JBBRXP010000155.1:0-14655 GCA_038238555.1 Chthoniobacterales bacterium
AACTTTCCCTCGACTCAACTCTCCACTTTCCGCGCGCCCGCATTATCCGCCGCCGTCACCAAAGTGTACGAGTCGCCCTTCCCGGCCGCGGCGCGCATGGCGGCGGCGATGGCGCCGGCGTTTTCCAGCGTGAGACAGCAGATGGTCGAGCCGCTGCCACTGAGGAAGCCGCCGAGCGCGCCGGCATTTTCCGCGACTGCGATCACGTCGGGAAGAAAGGGAATGAGCAGTGTGCGATGCGGCTGGTGAAAGTGGTCGCCAAAGCTGTGCCGGAGCAGGTCGTAACGCCGCTGCATGAAGGCCGCGGTGATGCGGCACGCATTGACGCAACTCTCCACCGCGAGCTGACGATCGAGCGTTTCCGGCAAAACAGCGCGCGCCGCGGGCGTGCTGATTTCAAAGTCGGGAACCAGGAGCACGAACTTCAGTTCCGAGCCTACTTCCACGCGGAGCGGCGCGGCGCCCGACTTGGCCGCGGTGAAGCCGCCGAACGCCGCGGGCGCCGCATTGTCGGGATGGCCCTCGAGCGTGGCGCAGAGCTCGAATAATTTTTCCGCCGGAAGCGGACTGCCCGCGAGTTCATTGAGCCCGTGCAACAGGCCGAGCCGCACCGTGACGCTGCTGCCCATGCCGCGCGACTGCGGCACGCCGCCTTCGATCTCCCAGTGAAAGGCAAACGGCGGAACGCGAGCGGTGGAGAAAAATTTCGCCGCCGCATCCGTGGCCATCACGTGCGGCTGCGGCGGCCCGCCCCGGCGCACGGTCACGCGGTTGTAAATCTGCAGCGCCACACCCAGGCAATCGAACCCCGGGCCGAGATTCGCCGTGGTCGCCGGGACGCGGATGGTGACTTGATCCATGATGCGCCAGCATCGGAGCGCGCGGTGCGGCGGGTCAAGACGTAGCGGCCTCGCCCGCCGCTACGTCTCCGCCGGCTCCATCGCGTGAAGGCATTGCAGCAGGTAAGGCAGCAGTTGCTTCTTGCGCGAGACCACGCCGGCGAGTTCCCAGATGAAGGGCTGCCGCTGCGGATAGTCGATGGTCGCCAGAAAACGTTCCGCGCCGCGCACCAGCAGCAGGCTCGTCTGGTCGTTGATGTCCGTGACCAACAGCGCACTGAAAAGCAGCCCCTCGCGCTTTTGCTGCGCCTCGAGCGCGTCGAGCAGCGCGTCCCGCTTTTCCTCGAAATGCGCGAAGGTGAGCTCTTCGATCTGCGCGACGCTGAAGCGACGGCCGCCTTCGACGTAAGGCTTTGAATCCGCGCCGATCGCGGCTTCGGCGCTCATGGTGAGCAGGGGCGAACCGACGCTGAAGATTTGCGTGGAGAGCTCGTCGGGATCCACTCCGGTGATCCGCGCCAGATGGTGCAGCGCGTCGCAATCCACCGGCGTGGTGGTGGGCGAGGTGAGATTGAGCGTGTCGGAGATGAGCCCCGCCATGAGCAGCCCGGCGATCGGCCCCGGCATTGGAACGCCGAGCTGCCGGTAGCAGAGCGAGACGATGGTGCTCGTGGAGCCCACCGGATTATTCCACAGCAGAATGGGCGCATCGCTCGAGAAGCCGCCGAGCTTGTGGTGATCGAGGATCTCGATGATCGGCACGCGGTCCGCGCCGCGCACCGCTTGAGCGAGTTCATTGTGATCGACGAGGATGAGTTGCCGCGGCGTCTTCTTGAGGAAGTCGGACTTCGAGAGAATGCCGGCCAGCGCGCCGTGGTCGTCGAGCACGGGAAAAATAAACGCGCCGCTTTCCGCCGCGAGAGCGCGCGCTTCATCGAGCGGCGTCTCGGCGCGGAAGCTCTGGTATTCGGTCTCGATCATCCGCTCGACTCGCACCGCCCCGCGCGCGAGCAGCACGCTGGTGGCGGTGTCGTGCGGCGTGCTGATCATCGTCACCCCGGCCGCGCGCGCGGCGGCGCGGATTTCTTCGTCGATGGGAAAATCCCCCGTGGCGACAATGGCGTGGACGCGGGCCTCGATGGCCAGCTTCTGGATGTGCGGCCGGTCGCCGACGAAGACGACCACCTTGCGCCCCGCGTAATGCTCGAGCCGCGGGGCAAACGAATCCTGCGCCATGGCTCCGACCAGCAGCAGCAGCTCGACCGGCTCCGGCGACAACGAACCCGTGAGCAGCGCGCCGCCAAAAGTAGTGACCATATCGGCGAGCGAAGCCGTGACGATGCGCGCATTGGCCGCCTCCTCGCGCGGCGGAAAAAGATAGTGGCTCACTTTGAAAGCGTTCAGCAGACCCAGGCAGCGATTGGCTTCATCGACCACCGGCAGCCCGCGCAGCTCCTTCTTCTCGATGAGCTGCAGCGCATCGTAGAGCGGCGAATCCGCGCGCACGCTCAGCACGCGCGCCTCCATGACCTCGGCCACGCGCGGCGAGAGATCGGTGATGAGCACCGGCGCCTCGACCCCAAATTTTTTCAGGACAAAGTCGATCCGCTCATTGGTCGCGCCCGCGCGCGCCGCGATCACATTCTGCTGGCCCGAGAGCCGTTTGAGCTCCGCGTATCCGAGCGCCGAGCAAATGGAATCCATGTCTGGATTGCGGTGTCCGATCACGATGGTCTGCATCGCGGCGGAGCTTGTCCGCGCCCCCGCCGCCCGGCAAGCGCGCGCGCCAGGGGCGACAGGAGTGTCGCCCCTCCTTGCCTTTCTGGTAAAGACCGCTCGCCTGACGATGAGGCGCGCGCTTTTCTCGACACACGTATGAACTCGACCAAACCCACCGACATCCGCATCACCGCCATCCGCACCAGTTGCGTGGACTATGCCTACCGCGCGCCGATCAAGTTTGGCGGCGTGGCCCTCGACAAGGCGACGGTGCTCAATGTGGAGTGCGACATCGTCACGCGCGGCGGCAAGACGGCGCACGGCTTTGGCTCGATGCCGCTTTCCAACGTGTGGGCCTTTCCCTCGCGCGTGCTGACTTACGAGCAGACGCTCGGCGCGATGACCGCGCTCGCCGAACGCTGCGCGCGCCTGGCTGGGGGCCACACCGAGTGCGGGCATCCGATGGATCTCGGCGTCGAGTTGGAGGAAAAATTTCTCGCCGCCGCAAAGGAAGTCTCGCGGGAACTCGCTCTCGCGCAGCCCATCCCGAAGCTCGCCACGCTGGTGGTCGGCAGCGCCTTTGACGCCGCGTTGCACGACGCCTTCGGCAAGGCGCATGGCCTTAATTGCTTTCACACTTACGGCCGCGATTTCATGAACCGCGACCTCGGCGCGTATCTCGGCGCGGACTACGCAGGCGAGTGGCTCGACGCCTACGTGCTTCGAGAACCGAAAGCCCGGATGCCGCTCTACCACCTCGTCGGCGCGCTCGATCCGCTCGACTCGGGCGAGCTCGCAAAGCCCGTCGGCGATGGATTGCCGGAGACGCTGGGCGAGTGGATTCGCTTCAACGGATTGACTCACATGAAAATCAAACTCAACGGCGACGACCTCGCGTGGGACTTGGAGCGCATCGTGAAAGTGGACCGCATCGCCGCCGACACGCAGCGCGAACTCTCGGTGAATGCGTGGCATTACTCGCTCGATTTCAACGAGCGCTGCCAGAGCGTCGATTACCTCATCGAGTTGATCCGCAAGCTGCGCGAACGCGCGCCCGCCGGTTTCGATCGCGTGCAATACATCGAGCAGCCGACCAACCGCGACCTGCGCGCAAATCCGCAGAACCGCATGCACGAGGCCGCGAAGCTCAAGCCCGTGGTCATCGACGAATCGCTCACCGATCTCGAAAGTCTGCTGCTCGCTCGCGAGCTCGGCTACACCGGCGCCGCGCTCAAGGCGTGCAAAGGCCAGAGCCAGTCGCTGCTCATGGCGGCCGCGGCGCAGAAGCTCGGCATGTTTCTCTGCGTGCAAGACCTCACCTGTCCCGGCGCCTCGCTCCTGCATTCCGCCAGCCTCGCCGCGCACGTGCCCGGCGTCGCGGCCATCGAAGCCAACTCCCGCCAATACTGCCCCATCGCCAATCGCGGCTGGGAGGACCGCTTCCCCGGCATCTTCAAAGTGCGCGACGGCTCGATGGACACGAGCTGCCTCACCGGCCCCGGCCTCGGCGCGTGCTGAGCCAGGCCATTTTCAATCCCTCCGGTCCGACCGCTGACGGGGCCAGGGAGCGGCGATTTGCAATCGCCGACCATCCTTCGCGCGGGGCGCGCACTTCTGCCGCAAACAGCGCTTCCCTAACTCCACCTCACTACTACCAAGGCCATGATCTCGCATGCACCGCCGTTTGGGCGGATTTTTCAATGAAGAAGACCGCCACCCACTGGCTCTCCCCTCTGGCGGGAGCCAATTGCGAGCCAGATATCGATGACCATTTCGACGCTTACGCCGTCGGGTGCTCCCGCCGCGGCATCGCCAGCACTTCGGCGACCTTCCGTTCGAGCGCGTCGATCTCGTAGGGCTTGGCGATCATTCCCGTGAATCCAAACTCTTGGTGGCGGCTCATCACGGGATCATTTCCGTAACCGCTCGAGACGATGGCGCGCACGGCGGGATCGATCTCGCACAGCCGCTGGATGGCTTCTTTCCCGCCCATGCCTCCGGGAATGGTGAGGTCCGAGATCACGAGATCGAAGGGCCGGCCCGCCTGCATCGCTTTCTCGTAAGCGGCGATGGCGGCGGCGCCGTCGTTGGTGACTGCCACTTCGTAGCCGAGGTCTTCGAGCGTGCACTGGATGATGGTGCAGATGGCTTCCTCATCATCGAGCACGAGCACGCGGGCGTGCTCCGGCGGCGGCTCGGAGGGAAGCGCCGGCATCGCGCTCGGAAGCTGCCGCTCGGAGGCGGGCAGATGGATCGTGAAGTGCGAGCCCATCCCCGGCTCGGATTCCACGGCGATGGTGCCGCCGTGGTTCTTGACGATGGAGTAGGCCGTGGCGAGTCCCATGCCACTGCCCTTCGGCTTGGTGGTGAAGTAGGGATCGAAAATTTTCTTGAGATATTCTTCCGCGATGCCCACGCCTTCATCCTGCACGGTAATGCGCACCCAGCGCCCGGCCGGCAGACCGAGCTTCACGTCGTCGGTGGCGAGAGTGCAATTCTCCGCGCCCACGCGAATGGTGCCGCCGGCGGGCATGGCTTGGTCGGCGTTAAGCGCGAGGTTATTGATGACCTGGCTGACTTGCCCCGGGTCGATATCCACGGGCCATACGTCGTCGGGAAAGGAACACTCCGTCCACGCCTTCGATCCCGTGAGCGTGACAGTGACCGTGTCGCGCACGAGCGGGCCGATCGACATGGTCTGTTTGATCGGCACGCCGCCCTTGGCAAAGGTGAGCAGCTTGCCGGCGAGTTCCTGCGCGCGCGCGGTCGCTTTCTTCGCGGCCTTGAGTTGCTCCGCGGGCTTCGCGCCGAGGCTGGCGGCGTTGAGCACCAGGGTGAGATTGCCGAGGATCGCGGTGAGCAGATTATTGAAATCGTGCGCGATGCCGCCGGCCACCACGCCGAGGCTTTCGAGCTTCTCGTTCTTCTGGCGTTCTTCGGCGGCGCGCTGGCGGTCGGTCACGTCGTGAAAGACGATGACGACGCCGACTTTTCGATTCGAGGTGTCGCGGATGGGCGAGGTGGTGCATTCCACGAGCCGCTCCGCGCCGTCGCGCGCCACGAGCAGCGCGGGATAAGTGATCTCGTCCGACGCGCCGGTCTCGACCATTTTCACCAACCCGTGCTGGCAGCGGCGGCGCGTCTTTTCGTGGATGAGTTGGAAGACCTCCTGCAACTGTCTGCCGATCGCCTCTCGCTGCGACCAGCCAGTGAGGCTCTCGGCCACGGCATTCATGAGGAGGATCAGCCCTTCGTTGTTGATGGTCAGGAAGCCTTCTCCGATCGAGCGCAGCGTGACGGCGAGGCGCTCCTTTTCCGCGGCGAGATCTTCCTCGAAACGCTTCCGCTCGATCTCCGCCGCGGCGCGCGCCGCAAAGATTTGCAGCGCCGATTCGATAACTTGCGTGTCGTCGAGCGGCTTGCGATCGAGCACGCCCATGAGGCCCACGGTGCTGCCCTTGTGATCGACCAGCGGCACGCCTACAAAGCTCTCGGCGGCGAGGTCGTGGAGGATCGCATCCTCCGGAAATTTTTCGCGCACCCCTTTTGGAAAGACCCGCAAACCCTTTGCCAGAGCCTCTCCGCAGGCACTGCGGGAAAGATCGAGCACCTTCGAACTTTGGATGACACCTTGCGCGGCGATGGTGACCGTATTGATGGCCTCGTCGCCTCGACCGCTCACTTCCACGAGAAAGGCAAAGTCATTCTGGAGCGCCTTGGAAAGATGCTTTACGAGCGAGCGCACAAACTCTTCGCCCGTCACCGCCGAGACGCCGAGGCTGATGTGTTTGAGGATGTCTTCCGAGCGCCGCCGCTCCGACACATCGCGGATGAGCGCGACGAATTGCCGGCGCCCGCCGATGGTCATTTCACTGAGCGAGATTTCGATGGGGAAAGGGTAATAGCCCTGCCGCTGGCCCATCGCCATCATGGCGCCGCGGCTGAGATTGGCCATGTCGTGAAAGAGGAGCCGCTGCGGGATGAGCAGGGCGATGTTCTTCCCGGCCATCTCGCGCTCGGTCTGCACAAACATTTTCTCCGCGGCGGGATTCATCGAGAGGATGCGGCCCTGGTCATCGACGGTAACCACGCCATCGAGCGTGGTCGCAATGATCGCGCGCGTCTGCCCATAGGCGGCCTCGGCCTTGAGCAGGTGGCGCTGGAAAGCGCCGCGGCCGGTCCACGTGGAGGCGATGAGAAAGCCGACGGCCGCGACACTCAGCAGAGCGATGCCGGCGGTCTGCAACTGATGGTGCCAGCGGGCTGCGGAGTTGGCCGCGCTGTAGTCTTCGCCACATCCATTTGCCAGGCGGCTCAGTGTGGCGTGCAGCCGCTCGAGGAGGGGCTTGCCGGGATCGCGGGCCACGAGCGCATTGACATCCTGCTTGCGCGCGCGCGCTTCGATCGCGGGCAGCGCGGCAGAGTCGAGCCAGAGATGGAAGTCGCCGCCGAGCGCATACACCTCGTCGCGCCGCGCGCGCAGGACTTCGGCGAGCCGCACGCAGCGATCGTGAAAGGCCGCGCGCCGGCGCTGAAACTTCTCGAGCTGGCCCACCTGGCCGGCGAGCAGGTAAGCGCTGTGCGCGGCTTCGGCCGCGGCCAGATCGCTCTCCGCTGCCCAGACCAGAGTCAGCACTTCGAGCCCGGCGGAGCGCCGTTCATCCGCCTCGCGCCAGTTCATGGCGACCATTACAAACCCGGCCCCGAGCGCGAGCATGGCTGCGATGCCGGTGAAGGACCATGTGAGATGCTTGCCGGCGAGCCCGGATTCCGCGCTGTACCAGCCGCGCATTCTTTTCCACGTCGGAAAGTTTTCCTTTGTTTGAGCCGGCGGCATTTGGCGGAAAGAGAAAGCCAAATCCATGCCCGCCGGAACACGCATGCCTCCCTTGCTTTCCGCTCCTCAAAAACTTCTCCACTCCCACACTCCGGAAGCGATCTACAAAAGAGTCGAACCATGTCTTCAACCACTTATCGGCGATGACTTCCATGACCTACGCTGAGGCCGTCGAATGGCTCTATGGCCTGCAGCTCCACGGAATAAAGCTCGGGCTCGAAAATATGCGGCGGCTGGCGCGCACGGACGTTCCCGCCTGCATCCACGTGGCGGGCACCAATGGAAAGGGATCGGTGTGCGCCTTCCTCGACTCGATGTGCCGCGCGGCCGGCCGCCGCACGGGGCTTTACACCTCGCCGCATCTCCTCACTTTCCGCGAGCGCATCCGCATCGACGGCGAAATGATTTCCGAGCGCGACGTGGCCCGCGGGCTTTCGGCGATTCGCGAGCGCATGGAGGGCTGGCAACAGGCGCCGACTTTTTTTGAAGTGACCACGGCGCTCGCGCTCGATTGGTTCCGCGAGCAGGGCGCGCAAGGAGTGGTGCTCGAGACCGGACTCGGCGGCAGGCTCGATGCGACCAATGCCGTCACACCCAAAGTCGCCGTGCTCACGCCGATCGCGCTCGATCACACGCACTACCTCGGCGCCACGCTTGCCGCGATCGCAGGAGAGAAAGCAGGGATCATCAAGCCCGGCGTGCCCGTCGTCTCCGCACCGCAGCCGCCGGAAGCGCGGAGCGTGATCGAGCGCACCGCCGCCGAGCGCGGCAGCGCATGCCACTTCATCGAGGCGCCGTGGACGCGCTCGCCCGTGGGTCTCGCCGGGCCGCACCAGCGCTGGAACGCGGGGCTGGCCGTGCTCGCGCTCGAGATCGCCGAGGCGCGCGTGCCCGCCGAGGCCATCGAGCGCGGCCTCGCGGTCGTGCAATGGCCGGGGCGATTCCAGCGTTTCGACGAGCGCATCGTGCTCGATGGCGCGCACAATCCCGCCGCCGCCGCCGCGCTCGCCGAGGCGTGGCGCGCGGAATTCGGCGGCGCAAAAGCCACGCTCCTCTTCGCCGCGATGCGCGACAAGGACGTGCGTGGAGTGCTCGCCGCGCTGCGCCCGATCGCGGCCCGAGTGATCACCGTGCCGGTGCAAAATGTCCGCGCCTGCACCGCGGCGGACCTGTGCGCGATGGCGCGCGATGTCGATCCAGCCTGGCCCTGCGAACCGCACGGCGATATGGCCAGCGCTCTTGCCAAGGCGAGGAGTCATCCCGATCGCATCCTCATCGCCGGCTCGCTCTTCCTGGTGGGTGAAGCGCTCGCCCACCTCGACCCCACCTCGCCGGCCCCGGAGCGCACCGACCAATAAGTGCGCGCGACGGACTCCGGGGAACGCGCGCGTCTCGCGCGCTGGTCGGCTACGCGATCACCCCGCGCGCCTTTGCCAGAGCGGCACGCAGGTCAGGGGCGTGAAAGGCGTAGGTGCCCACCACCAGCGTATCCGCGCCGTGCCGGCGGGCGAGCGCGGCGGTTTGCTCGTTGATGCCGCCATCGACTTCGATGCGAAATTTCAAACCGCGACCAGCGCGCGCTTGCACCGCGGCGTCCACCTTCGCCATCATCTCGGGGAGGAAAGCCTGCCCACCAAATCCGGGCACAACCGTCATCACCAGCAGCAGATCGATCGCATCGAGATGCGGCTCGCACGCCGCAAATGGCGTGGCCGGGTTCAGCGCCAGCCCGCAAGAGCGGCCGCTCTCGCGAATCCTCCGCAGCGTCTCGCCGACATCGTGCCTGGCCTCGACGTGCACGGTGATGTGGGTCGCGCTTTTCACGAAGCGCGGGAAGTAGTGATCGGGCCGATCGATCATGAGGTGGATGTCGAGCGGCACCGTGCTCACGCGCGCGACCGCATCCACAAACGCGGGGCCGAAAGAAATGTTATCCACGAAGCTGCCGTCCATCACATCGAGGTGCAGCCAGTCCGCGCCCGCCGCCTCTGCGCGCCGCACCTCGTCGTGCAACCGCCCGAAATCGCAGGCGAGAATGGAGGGGGCGACGACGACTGGAGGGGCGGGCATGGCAAGAAGCGTAATCCTAAAATCGAGGATGGGAGTCCACGGAATACACGGAACACACGGAAAGGAGGCGCTTGGGAACAAACAACTCTTCACCTTTTGGTGGGAGCCTTCTTCCGTGCCTTCTGTGTCTTCCGTGGACATTTAATTGGATGCCAGGCACCCAACTGGCAGCAACTGGCCGGGCCGCCGCATTGATTTTTCCGCTGCCCTCCCTCAACTTGCGCCGCGTGAAAAAATTCCCCGCTTTCCTCGCTCTCCTCGCGTGGATCTGCGCCAGCGCGCAGGCCGCGGAAAAGAAACCCTACATCCTCTACGCGACTTTCCTGGAAGACACCCCGGTCGAACTCTCCGACGGCGCGAAGTGGATGATGGACCGCGGCGACAGCTTCCCGATTCTCATGTTCAAAGAGCAGCAGACCGTGGTGGTGCTCGAGTTTGCCGGCATGAAATTTCCGGCGGAGGCGGGGCGCGTAAAGATCACGCCGGGCGAGCAAGTGACCGCCGAGATGGTGGCCAACTACCGCAAAAATGTGCGCGACTACATCGACCGCAAATCGGAGAAGATTCAAAGAGATCTGCGAGCGCAGAAAAAGCCGTGAAGGCCGCATCTTCCGCGGTGCGGCTCCTTCGCTTTGAAGAGGGTGCGCCGGCGGGCCGCCGCGCGGATGTGCTGGCCGTGGAGGAGCCCCTCGAGATTCGCGTGGAAGGCCGCAGCCTCGCCGTAGTCATGCGCACACCGGGGCACGATCGTGAGCTGGCCGCGGGCTTTCTGCTCACCGAGGGCGTCATCGCCTCGGCCGGCGATCTCTTCGATCTCACCGCGTGCGTGCCCTCCGGCACGGCAAAGGGCAACGCCATCGACGCCGCGCTCGCGCGTCCGGGCTCGTTTGATTTTGCCAGGCTCAGCCGCAATGTCTTCACCTCCTCGAGCTGCGGCGTGTGCAGCAAGACGACCATCGACGCCGTGATCCAGCAGCGCGCGCCGCTCGACGACGACTTTCAAGTCCGCGCCAGCGTGCTCTTCGAGCTCCCCGCGCGGCTCGCGCGCAAGCAGGAGACCTTCAAGACCACCGGCGGCCTGCACGCCTGCGCGCTCTTTACCCGCGGGGGCCGGCTGCTCGCCCTGCGCGAAGACGTGGGCCGCCACAACGCGCTCGACAAGCTCCTCGGCTGGGCGCTCCTGGAAAAACGCACGCCCCTGCGCGGCCACGTGGTCCTGCTCAGCGGACGCGCCTCCTTCGAGATGATGCAAAAGGCGCACGCCGGCGGCATCGCCGTGGTGGCCGCGATCGGCGCGCCGAGCAGCCTCGCCGTGGCCTTTGCCGAAGAGGCGGGGCAGACGCTCGCGGGCTTCCTCCGCGGCAGGTCGATGAATCTGTACGCGGGAGCCGAGCGAGTCCTCCAATAAATCTGTGGCCGGCCTCCGCTGTCTCCCCGTCTCCCAAAGAGGCCTTCAGTTATGCCATTCCAAGCTCACGTCTTTTCGTGTCTTTCGTGCTTTTCGTGGACTCGCCTTTTGAATGGTTCCGGCTAAGTCCCGCGACCACTTCATTTCCGGTCTGGCGCTTGGAATTTTTCCCCACCGAAATTTCTTGCCTTGATCTCATTGGAAGAAAAACCTCGCGCTTCCTCCCTCTATGAACACCGGAAGCGACTCCTCCCAGTCGGGCGGCGCAGCGGCTTGGGCCGTCGTCGCGTTATTTTGTGTGGCCCTCGTGGCGGTCGGTTTCTTTTTAATAAGATCGCGCACCGCAGTCGATCGCACCCGGCCGCCGGCAGCGACAACGCAACTCCGCGAAGAAGAACCTCCCGCGGCTGCGCCTGCTCCGCGGGCGCCGATGATTCAGATCGCGATGCCGGCCGTTGCGCGCGCCGCGGTGGCGGCGCAACCCGTGGCGAAGAGGGACGCGCCGCGGGCTTGGATCGGCGCTCCTCTGGCGAATCGAACACGTCGCAAACTCAGCGTTCCGCGGCGGAGACCTTGCGCCGCGAGATGCCGGGAGTGGATGTGTAATTCGATCCCATCACCGGCGCGCCGAAACACATCCTGGCGGCGGGGCGGTTTCTCACTGGGCCGCCCGCGGCCGCCGGTGAGGATGCGGATGCGACAGTTAGACGATTCATCGATACCCATCCTGACTTATTCGGTCATAAGTCCGCGGCATTAAGTAAGGCCCGAGTTACTCGCAGCGATGTCGCCGCGCACAACGGGATGACTACGCGCGTGTGGCAACAGGAACTCGACGGCGTGCCGCTTTATAACACCATCTTCAAGGCAAACCTTACCAAGCGCGGCGAACTGGTTACTTTGGGCAGTCACTTCATCGCCGATCCCGCGGCCGCCTCCGCACTGGCGCCGGCGGCGCGAGCGGCCCTCATCGTGCAGCCGCCAGTGAATGTAACCCAGGCGGTGTCTCTGGCCGCGGCGGACTTGGGCGATCGAGTGGCGCCGGAGCAGGCCCAAGTAATAACCCAGCCGGAAGGTGCGGAACGCAAGCAGCGGTTGCAGGCGCCGGGACTCAGCGACACGAGCGCGGGACTTACCTGGCTGCCCATGGGTGCCAGTTCGTTGCGGCTAAGTTGGGATGTTACTTTGATGAGTCTCCAGCTCGGCGAGATGTTTCGCATCGTGGTGGATGCCCAGACGGGCGAGGTGCTCGTGCGCACTTCGCTCACTAACGAGATAAGTAATGCGAGTTACCGCGTCGCGTGGCGCCGAATCTCACCTACACGCCGAGTGCCGGCTTCTACGGCGTGGACAATTTTTCGTACACCGTGAGCAACGGCTCGCTCACCAGCGCCGCGGCGAGCGCGACGATCACGGTGCAGCCGGGGCCGACGGAGAGCACGGTCGAGCAGCCCGAGGGCACCTCGCTCACGGACGGCGTCTCGACGGTCGCCTTTGGCAGCGTGTTTGCGGGCGCGGCGGTGACGAAGCGATTCGTGATCAGGAACGTGGGCACCGGGCCGCTCAACCTGACTGGCGCGAATTTGAATGGCGCGAATGCCGGCGAATTTAGCCTCGGCGCGATCAGCGCCGCGTCGCTCGGCATCGGCGAGACGGCGGTGTGCGCCGCTCTCAGTGGCCGCGAAGACGGCGGCCCTGTACATCCTGAGCAACGATGCCGACGAAGCGTCCTTCGACATCGCGCTCACCGGCGCGGGCACGACTCCGGCGGCGCCGATCTCGCTGGCGCGGGACATCAATCGGACGCCCAACGGACTCTCGCCGGGCTTGCCGGTGGTGGTCGGCTCGCAGGTATTTTTCGTCGGCACGACGCTCAACGAAGGCGCCGAGCTCTGGCGCACGGATGGCACGGCGGCGGGAACGTATTTGGTGAAGGACATCTTCGCGGGAACCAGCGGCGCCTCGGTCGGCTCTCTCACGAGTTTCAACAGCCTGCTATTTTTCGCGGCCAACAACGGCGCCAACGGCACGGAGCTGTGGGCGAGCGACGGCACGGGCGCGGGCACAGCGCTCTTCAAGGACATCGCTTCCGGCGCGACCAGCTCGAGTCCAGCGAACTTCAACGTCATCGGAGCGACGCTTTTCTTCACCGCGTTTGATTTGATCAACGGGACGGAGCTTTGGAAAAGCGATGGCACGTCCGCGGGCACCGTGCTTGTGGCCAACATCGCCAGCGGCGCCACCAATTCGAACCCGGCCAACTTGCGCAACGTCAATGGCACTTTGTTCTTCACGGCGAATGATGGCGTCAACGGAGTCGAGCTGTGGAAGAGCGACGGCACCACCACCGTGCTCGTGAAGGACATCATCGCGGGCTCCACCAGTTCCTCGCCGACAAACCTCACCGCACTCGGCAGCACGCTCATCTTCACCGTCAATGACGGAATCAATGGCACAGAGCTGTGGTCGAGCGACGGCACGACCACGGCGTTGCTGAAGGACATCAATGCCGGCGTGGCCAGTTCGTCTCCGGGTAACTTCGTGATCCTGGGCGGTGCGTTGTATTTCACCGCCACCACTGCGGCGGAAGGCAACGAACTCTGGAAGACCGATGGCACGGCTCCAGGCACGGTAATGGTGAAGGACATCTATGCCGGCGTTGCCAGTTCGGCTCCCGCGAGTCTCACCGTCGCGGGCAGCACGTTCTACTTCTCCGCCTTCGACCCGACCAATGGTCGCGAGGTGTGGAAGAGCGACGGCACAGCGGCTGGCACCGTGCTGCTGGCCGACCTCGCGGGCGGCAATTTGAGCAGCAGCCCCTCGCTCTTCACGCAGGTCGGCGGGAGCGTGTTTTTTGCGGCCACCGGCGATGGCGCGCTCAACCGGGAACTGTGGAAAACGGATGGCACCGCTGTCGGCACTGTGCTCGTGAAGGACATCAATCCCGGCCTGCCCGGCTCCGCGCCGGCCAGCTTTGTGAACTTCGCAGGCACGCTCCTCTTCAGCGCCAATGACGGGTTGCTCGGCCCGGAGTTGTGGAAGAGCGACGGCACGAATCGCGGGCACGGCGCTGATCCGGGACATTTCCTCGGGCGTGGGCAGTTCCAGCCCGGCGAATCTCACCAACATCGGCAACACGCTTTATTTCTCGGCGTCGGATTCGACCAATGGCACCGAACTTTGGAAGAGCGACGGAACCGCCGGCGGCACCGTGCTGGTGAGCAACATCGCGGCTGGCTTCACCAGCAGCTTGCCCATGCTGCTGACTCCGGTCGGCGCGACGCTCTTCTTCTCCGCCAAAGATGCGATCAACGGCCCGGAGCTTTGGAAGAGCGATGGCACCGCCGCCGGCACAGTGCTCGTAAAGGACATCAACACCGCCGCGGCGACCGGCTCCTCGCTCCTCAATCTCACCGACTTCAACGGCACGCTCTTTTTCTCGGCCACCGATGGCGTCAATGGACAGGAGCTTTGGAAAAGCGACGGCACAACCACGGGCACGGCGCTGGTCAAGGACATCAATCCCGGCGGCCTCAATTCCTCGCCCGCAAATCTGCGCGTCATCGGCTCGCAGCTTTTCTTTACCGCGAACACTGCGGCCAATGGCACTGAGCTGTGGGTGACTGACGGGACCACTGGAGGCACCGTCCTCGTGGCCGATCTTTACGCCGGGTCTCTCAACTCCTCGCCCGCGAACCTCACGGTCATTGGCTCGACGCTTTACTTCTCGGCGTTCACTCCGGCGAGCGGCACGGAACTGTGGAAGAGCGATGGCACCCTGG
>JBBRXP010000156.1:0-14580 GCA_038238555.1 Chthoniobacterales bacterium
CCGCCGAAATCGCGCACACCAACGCCCGCTACGAATACCTCGTCCAGCGCAGTCTGCTCGACTACCAGACCGGAGCGCTGCGCTGAGCATCTTCGCAAGCAGCCCGCTCCGCGCGCCCGGCTTCGTCGCGGAGGCGCTGGAGGAGCAAGAGCGCGGGTTTCCGACCCGCGCGGCCGGCGGCAATCTGTGCCGCTGGCTTTTCCCGGAACGAGGCTCGTGGCCTCCAAACACCGAATTCCAGTTTGGCGTTTAGCCCGCCGCAGGCATCGCCGCTTGGGATCGTGCACCCCAAACTTCAAACGCCAAAAGACACTGCCACATTTCACAAAACAGGACGCGCTCGCCTCTCCGAGGGCCTCGTGAATAAACGCCCAGCGCGCGCCTCTCAAGCGGGCGTGGGCCACTGCTCTGGCAGCGGCGCCCTCACTTATCCATTCGCCGCTATGATGCCGACCGACCGCCCCATCGAGGAATACGCACTCCTCGGCGATTGCGTGACGGCGGCGCTCCTCAATGCCGATGGGGGGATCGATTGGCTCTGCCTGCCGGCCTTCGATGGACCCTCTTTTTTCGGCGCTTTGCTGGATCGCGAGCGCGGCGGCGATTTCACGATCCATCCCACCGTGCCGTATCGAGTCGAGCGTGGCTATCTCGGCGACACCGCGCTCTTCTGCACGCGCTTCCTCACCCATGCAGGCACGGTGCAACTCACGGATTTCTTTGTGACGGGGCGGCGCCGCGGGACGCGCGGCTACGATTTCACAACCCTGGCGCCCACGCGCAAGCTGGTGCGTCTCGTCGAGCTGGAAAGCGGCGCGGCGGTGCCCATGGAAATGCTCGTGCGCGCGAGGCCCGACTACGGCCGCACGAGCGCGGATTGGAAGCGCACGGTCACGGGCGGCTTTGCCTGCGAGGGGGCGGCGTTTTTCACCGATACCGGCGCGGCCTGGCGGCAGCACGATCTGGCGAGCGAATGGAACGCGGAGCCGGGCAAGCGCTATTTCGCGGTGCTCGATTACGGGGAAAATCCCGAGGTGCCCGACCTCGCTGCCGTACGCCGCTGGCACAAAGTGACGACCAAGTTCTGGGAGCACTGGAACTATTTCAATCACTACCGCGGCTCACATCAGCGCACGATCCGGCGCAGCGCGGTGACGCTCAAACTTCTGACTTACGCGCCCACCGGCGCATTCGTCGCCGCGCCCACCGCCTCGCTGCCGGAGGTGGCCGGCGGCGACAAGAATTGGGACTATCGCTACGCTTGGGTGCGCGACACCTCGCTGTTCATCAACACGCTGTTCCGTCTCGGCTATTCGGGTGAAGCCACGGCCTTCCTCGAATTCGCGGTGCGCGAATCCATGAAGCGCACGGAAGCGGGCGCCGACGTGCTGCCGGTGCTCTTTGGAATCCGCGGGGAGTCGAAGACCGAGCCGCAAGAGCTCAGTCATCTCGCGGGATGGCGGGCGTCGCGTCCGGTGCAGATCGGCAACCGCGCGGCGGATCAATTTCAGCTCGACAATTACGCGCACATCCTCGAGGCGCTTTACTTTTTCAAAGCCACCGGCGGCAAGATCGACGACGACAAGAGGAAGCTCGTGCGGCTGGTGGCCGCCGAGCTCGTGAAGCGCTGGCGCGAGCCGGATAATGGCGTGTGGGAGGAGGTGGACAAGGCGCAGTTTACTTACGGAAAGGTCGTGGCCTGGGCCGCCCTCATGCGCGCCGCCACGCTCGCGGATCTCGCGGATTTGCCCATCGAGGAAACGTGCGCCGATATCCGCAGCGAGGTGCTCGCGCGAGCCGTGCGCGGCGCGGGCGACGAGCAGCACATGGTCGCGCGCTTCGATTCCGATGCGGTGGATGCCTCGTGCCTTATCACGTTTCTCAACGGCTTTTCCGCGCTCCCTCTGGCGCGCGCCACCCGCGAGCGCATCGAGCGCGCGCTCGCAAGCGGTCCGTTTGTTTACCGCAATCCGAAGCTCAAGGAAGCCGGCGAATCGGCGTTTCTGCTGTGCATGTTCTGGCGCATCAATCACCTCGTGAAAGAAGGCGAGCAGGCGCGTGCCGAGGAACTGCTCGAGGAAGTGTGCGAGATGCAGAATGCCTTTGGCCTGCTCGCGGAGGAGATCGCGCCGGAGTCGCGCACGTTCCTCGGAAATTTCCCGCAAGCCTTTTCGCACCTCGGCCTCATCGGCTCGATTTTGAATGTGGAGCAGGCGCGCGCAAATCCCGCGTGCGCGACCCTGGCGGATCACGAAAAATTCACGCAGAGCGTGGGCGTCACCGTGGGCTGGCGCGCGGTCCTCGCGGGCTTCCTCCGCGCGCCCAGGACGCTGCGCCTGCTCTTCCACAGCGGCGGCTCGAAATGGAAAGGGTGATCGCCCGCCCGGCGACCAAGAGATTCATCCGAGCCGCTCCAGCAGATGATCTCCGACCCGCAGCGCATTGGCGACGATGGTGAGCGAGGGGTTCACCGCGCCGACGGACGGGAAGAATGCCCCGTCCACGACGTAGAGATTTTCCACGTCATGCGCGCGGCAATGGATGTCGAGCACGGAGGTCGCCGGGTCGGTGCCGAAGCGGCAGGTGCCGCATTGATGCGCCACTCCCGCGATGGGCACGGTCTTGTGCAGATAGAGCGAGACGGGGATGAAGTGCGCGCCGGCATCGACGGATTTCAAGATGCGCGTCCAGCTTTCCACGAGCCAGTCGAAGTGCTCGCGATACACATCGGTCTGGTGCAGGTGCACGCGCCCATCGGCGCCGAGCAGCACGCGATTGCTCGCCATCGGCAAGTCCTCGGCGGTGAGCCACCAGTCGATGGAATGCGTGGCGAGCTCTTCCAACGCGAGACCCGGCGCGGCCGGCGCGTCGGCTTGCAACATGCCGCGATCCGCTTTGCCGAGGAGCTGGATGTGGCCCATCGGCCACGGGAAATCCTGGTCGCCCCAGTAAAAATCATTCATCGCAAAAGTCTTTTGGAACACGGTGGGATTGGGCGTGCTGGTGACGCCGAGCATCGCGCCATTGATGTGCCGCATGTAGTTGCGCCCGACTTGATCGGACGCATTGGCCACACCGCGCGGATGCTTGTCGGAGGCGCTGCGCAGCAGGATGACCGCGGAATTGATCGCGCCCGCCGCGACCACCACGATGCTCGCGCGGAAGACGCGCAGCGCGCCATCGACCTCGGCTTCGACGCCGGAAATTTCGCGCGCAGTTTTTTCCGTGAGCAACCGCGTCACTCTCGCGTGCAGCACGAGCGTGACATTCGGCTCGCGCATCGCTGGGCGCACGCAATTGACATCGGCGTCCGCTTTTCCATCCACCAGACACGGGAAGCCGTCGCACGTGTTGCAGCGGATGCAGGCGCTGCGGAGGCGGTCGGCTTCGTTGAGCTTGATGGAAAGCGGCAGCGGAAACGGGGAGCCGCCGGCCGCCGTGAGCCGATCGAAAACCTCCTGAATGTGCGGTTCGTGCGAGACGGGCGGGAAGGGATACTCCGTGCTCGCGGGCGGCTCCGTCGGGTCGGTGCGGCGCCTGCCGTGGACTTCGTAAAGCGCCTCGGCCTCGCCGTAGTAGCGCTCGAGGTCGCGATACTTCAGCGGCCATTCCGGCGAGATGCCGCCCTTGTGCTCGACCCGCTCGAAGTCGCGCTCGCGCAGCCGGAACATCGCGCCGCCAAAGACTTTCGTGTTGCCGCCCACGTTGTAGCCGGTGCCGGGGCGGAAGTCCTCGCCATCCTTGTCGCGCCACATTTCCTCCGTGTGGTAGCGCTGTTTTTGAAAGACCTCCGCCGAATCCCAGTTCGCTTTTTCGCGCGGCAAAAATCCGCCGCGTTCGAGAATCAAGATGCGCTTCCCGCTCGGCGCGAGCCGGTGGGCGAGCGTGCCGCCGCCCGCGCCGGAGCCGATGATGATCACGTCGTAGGATTCGTCCATGCGCGGATTGGGAGCGGGGCGCGCGTGCGTTTATTCCGAGCCGTGGCTTTGCTCTTTCTCTCGCTCGTGGGAAATCTCCGCGCGGGAAATGTGGAGGTGAACTCGATCGAGATGACGGTGTCCGACCTTGCCCGAGCACGCGCCTTTTACACCGACGTGTTGCAGTTCACAGCGATCGCAAACAGCGCAGAGCTGCGACTCGGCGAGGAGGCGCTCATTCTCGTGACTTCCGAAAAAGTGGGCCGCGTGATGCCGCCCGCGATGCCGGCTAACGACCGGCTCTTCCAGCACATCGCCATCGTGGTCTCCGACATGGAAGCGGCCTGGCGCCGGCTCCTCGAGCACGATGTCGCGATGGTTTCCGCCGGCCCGCAGACGCTGCCTCGCTGGAACTTCGACGCCGCCGGCATCCGCGCGCTCTACTTCCGCGATCCCGACGGACACTTCCTCGAGTTCATCCAATTCCCCTCCAACAAAGGCGAACCAAAATGGCAGCGCTCCAGCAAGAGCGGGCCGCTTTTCCTCGGTATCGACCACACGGCCATCGTGGTGCGCGACATGCGCGCAAGCCGGCATTTCTATCGCGACGTGCTCGGGCTCACCATCGTGGGCGAGAGCCTCAACTACGGCGGCGAGCAGGAAAGGCTGAGCGGGGTGGCGGGCGCGCGCGTGAAGATCACGGGGTTGCGCGGAGCGAAAGGGCCGGGCATCGAGCTGCTGCAATACGTGCTGCCGGGAACTGCGGAAACTCTTTCAGGCGATCCGGTTTCCGGCGACTTGCTCCATTGGCAAATCAATCTCAGCGCGCGGCCCGCTGGCACGTCGCAGCGCGATCCCGATGGCCACGCGCTGCGTTTCACCCCGGCAGATGCGCCGCATTTCACGTTCATGCGCGAGGCACTCCGCCAGCATTGGCCGCGCTATCTCATGGAAGGCGCGGAGCTGGGCATCTTCATGATTGTCGCGCTTTACCTCACCATTGCGCTCGAGCATCCCGGCTCGCCGGTGCACCGCGCCATCGCCTCGAAGGTGGTGCGCCGCTTCCTCATGGGCGCGGGCATCGGCATCACCGTCGTCGCCTTGATCTACTGCCAGTGGGGCCGGCAATCCGGCGCGCAATTCAATCCCGCCGTCACGCTCGCGCGCCTCTCGCTCGGAAAGATCGAGCCGTGGGATGCCGTCTTCTACATCCTCGCGCAATTCCTCGGCGGCTGGCTCCTGCTCGTGCTCGCCGCGCTCCCGCTGCGCCGCGCGGCGCGTCATGAGAAAGTAAAATACGTGGTGACCGAGCCGGGTCCGCAAGGCGCGGCCGCCGCGTTCGCCGCGGAGTTTCTCATCTCCTTCGCCCTCCTTTTTGCGCTGCTGCAAGTCTTCCATCAACCGGCGCTCAAGCCCTTCATCGGCCTTGCCGCCGGCGTGCTCCTTACCGCCTACATCACCTTCGAGGCGCCTTTCTCCGGCATGAGTCTCAGCCCCGCGCGCAGTGTGGCCTCAGCCATCCCGGCGCGGAGTTGGAAAGGGATGTGGATTTATTTCGTCGCGCCGCCGCTCGCCATGCTCCTCGCGGCGCGCCTGTGCCGGTGGTGGATCGATAGCTGATTTGTCATTGCGCCATTCCCGGAATCTTGACGAGCAGCGGCCGCACGATGCGCCGCACCATTTCCACCGAGACGCCGAAGATGGCGTGCGTGAAAATCTCGCTCAAATGTTCCTTGAGCGGGATTTCGCTCCACGGCAGCGAGAAGCCGAACCACGGCAGCGTGGTCTCGTGGGTGAGCAGCAGCAGCACGAGGCCGTAGCCGAGTCCCCAGCCGATTTTCGCTTTCGGAAAAATCTCGACGATCGCTCCGTAAAGCGCGCTCACGGCGATGCTGAAACTCCAGTGCAAGGACTGCACGGCGAGGGTGACTTTTTCCGGCGCGAGCGGGCTGCCCGAAAGATACTCGAGGAGCCGCGACACCATGACTGCCGGCGGGATCGGCTCGCCGGGCATTCGCGGGGGGAAGACGATTTCGCCGAGCAGTTTCATGCCGGCGCCGGCGACACCGCCGCACCCTCCGGCGATGAGGCCCCGGGTGATGAGGTCGAATTTCGGCAAGCGATCGGTGGATGGGTGGGAGGAGGTGAACATGGGAATCGATGGGACTCCGCACATGATTCCGAGGGACGATGGATTATTCCCGTGAATCCAACGATCTGGCCGAACACGCGTGAAACTCTTTCATACCGGTGGAAAACGCCGCGGGCTGCCGATTGGCGCATCCGCCTTTCTTGTCCCCACTCGCGCGAATCTTTGCTGCAAGAAAATCTCCAGGAAGCAAAGGCCGAGCAGCACCGCGAGCAGCGTCTTCCACAGCTCGGAGCCGTAGCGGCGGCTGTGATCGAGCGCCTTGTATTGCGCGCCGGTGCGCACGAGATCCACGCCGCGTGTCCTGGCGAGGTCGGCGATCTCTTTGTCGGTGAGCTTTTGCAGATCGGACTCGCGGCGCGACGCATTCACGACGTAGTGAGTCGGCGCGGCGCGCGGCGGGATGAGCGTGTAGAGGCCGGGCCACTGCGTGCGGCCGTACTCGACCACGCCGCGCTCGCCCTTCCTCACGATCTTCACGTTCACGACTGACTCGTCTGGCAGCACGATCTCCGCGTCCTTGCCGACGGAATCAGCGGGGAGGAAGGCGACGAGCGGTTTGCCCACTTCTAGATTGCGCGGCGGGAAGACGGTGGAGGCGAGATACACGCAGAGCCGCTGGATGAGCGGGAGGTAGGATGGGCGCATAGGCAGATTGCTCCAATCGGCGTCGAGCGCGGTCGAGCACTCGATGACGCGGCCTTCTCCGAACTGCCGCTCGACGAGAAAGGGATCGCCGCTGTCGAGCCGCGCAAGGATCGTGGGATCGCCGGCGCCTGGCGCGCGGTCGAGGAGTTTCATTTTGAACCACACCTTGATCGCCGCGTCGCCGAGGCTGCCGTTGCGTGGGTCGTTGAAAAGCTCGAGCGCGGGATTTTCAAAGCGTTGCGCGACGATGCCGACCGCGGGCGACTTTTCTCCGATGTCGCCCGCGAGCTGGCCGAAGGCGAGCGGCAGTACGCCTTTGCCGCCTTTGAACATCGCGCCGAAATACCACGCGGCGTCGATGCGATTGCCGGGGAAGATGAGCAAGCCGCCTCCGTTTTTCACGAAGTCTTCGAGCGCGCGAAGCTGGCTGTCATTGAGCTTGCGCACGTTGGCGAGCACGACCACGGCGCTCTCGGCGAACTGCCGCGTGTCGAGAGCGTCGGGCTTGATCACGCTTGTCTTGATGAGGTCGGCGAGCTCGACTCGCCCGGCGCTGTAAGGCTGGAGCGCGATCTCGGCAAAGTCTGTCTCGCCCTTGAGCGGCTCGGCGCTCGGGTCGCCATTGACGAGCAGCACCGGCACGCGGTCGCGCACGGGAATGCTGGCGAGGAAAATATTGTCGGCTTGCAGCGCATCGGCATCGGCAAAGACTTCGATGACGTGCGAGCCCGGCGTGTCGAAGGCGTGAGAAAAAAGCACCTGGCCGTTTTGGTGCGGCCCGAGCGCGATCTGCGAGATGGCCTTCTCCTTGCCGTCGGCTTTGAAATAGACGCGCAGGTCGGGATACGGCACGTCGCCGAAGTTCCGCAGGTTGGCGCGGATTTGAATTTTCTGGCCGACGCCGATCATGAGCTTCGAGAAGTCGAGGGACTCGACGGCGACGTTGTCCCGCACTTCTTCGCCGATGTTGAAGAAGGTGACGCTCGGCGGGAGCGGAAGCTTCTTGAGGCGGTCGATCATCTGCCCGAGCTGCGCGTCCTCCGCCGCCTCGAAGCTGATGCGCTGAAAATCCGTGAGCACCACCACGCTTCTCGACGACTCGTGCATCTTGCCGAGCACGCCCGCGGCGAAGTCCAGCGCTGCCGGCACATTGGCCGAGCCTCCGCCCGCGTGGAGTTCATTGAGCGCTTGAGTCATGCGCGCGAGATCGGCGGTCGGCTCATCGAGCAAGCCCGCGCCGCCTTCGCCCATGAGCACCACCTGCACTTCCGAGCCGCGCCGCAGGTCGGCGACGATTCGTTTCGCCTCCTCTTTCGCGATGGTGAAGTTCGTCACGCCCGCGCGTCCGGCATCCATCGAGTAGCTGTTGTCGAGCAGGATCACCGTCGAGGTGCGCGCCTCGCCGAGCAGCGCCGTCACGCCTTTCCAAACGGGCCGCGCCATCGCCAGCGCGAGCACGGCGGGGATCGCGCAGCGGATGGCGAGCAGGATGAGTTGCTCGATGCGCACGCGGCGCTGGTTCTGGCGGATCACCGCTTCGAGCAGATGCATCGCGCCCCACTTCACGATCTGGAACCGGCTCTTGTGAAAGAGGTGGATAATGATCGGGATCGCGAGCGCAGCGACGCCGCCGAGGAGGGCGAGATTGAGGAATGTCATGCGACGATCGTCTTTTGTTTACAAAGGGAACCCTCAAGGCTCAACGGCCAACACTCTTTATCCACCGACGCTCCGGCGTCGCAGATGCTCTTCTGAGGCGCAGCTCAATCCTCCGTTCCAGCTTTCGGCACTCCCGTTGAATTCATAGGAACGCCTGCGGATCCATTCAAAAGCCCGTTCTACGCACCTTTGGTGCTCCCGCCGCTCGCAAGGGAACGGTGGAGGTGTGGATGAGCCGAGGCGCGGAAGCGAGATGGCAAACTCCAGACACTCAAGTACACTGCCGCTCATGAACACCGTTGCCGTTTGAGCCACCCCTCACTTACGAAAAAGAGAGAGGCAAACCCATGCCAAGTTTCACTCACGCGATTACTGCGTGGCACGGCTCCAAGGCTCCGCGGTTTGTTCTTTTTGGTCCCAGTCCAAACTGCCCGTGAATACTTCACTCGCGCGATGGTTGAACACAGCCGCAGTGATTGTCCTCTTGTTCAGTGGTTGGTGGGAATTCCACTCACGAAAAGTAACGAAACCGGGGGCGAAGTTACCGGATGCCATAAGCCCCGATGCGCCGTTGGCGCAGTCTGTGGAAGCTCGGGCCGAGACGCCGTCGAAGGGGTCGAAGCCGGTAATCCACGAGCCCGATCCCGAAGTAATGAAAATGGCGCGATGGTGGGCCCAGGAAAGGAATATGGGCATCATCACAATCGACTCCAAGGGCTTCAGCCTCAACGAGGCGACCGTTGCGCTCCTGGAATTGACTCCCGAACAGGCCAAGGTGTTGGAGGCTTCCATCCGAAAGCTCCTCGATCAGTTGTGTGTTGAAGAGTTGGCCCACGCGTATGTCTCCACCAACGAGAAAGGCGACGAGCAAATCGTGGTTCCGGCTTTCGACCGGACACAGTTCATCGAGACGCTGCGGGCCGATCCGGCATCACAACTCGGAACGGTAATCGCGGATTTTGTGAATGAGCGGCTTCCTTACGATGACTACCTCGCCGTACGAAACTCCGAAATTCGAGCCTATATTGAACAGGGAAGCGATGGGAAAGATCGCGAGGTTTTCGAGCGGACAGCCTCATCGAGGGTCCATGAAGGCCAAGTGCCCGGCTTCGCGGAAAAGGTGCGAACGAGCGGAGTGACTAAGTTCAGGACGCTCTCCTTCCTCAAGGACGAATTCAATTTCCGAACGAGACATCTTTGGGATGCCAAAGATCGCCTGCCGAGGCGCGAAGAGTCTCGGGGCAAGATATAAAACCACTGAGTTGTCTGCGATTCACACAAGTAAAGGACTCCCATGACAGCAAACATGATTCTCCTTCGACAATTGATACTCCCTATGCTGGCGCTGGTGGTTGCGGCGTTCGTGTTTCGATCCGGCTTTTCGGAGAAGCGCGGACCCACAACCGGCGAACTAGCTAATCCCTCGAAAGACACGGAGTTTTCAAGGTAGCGTCCGTGGAGAAAAGCGCCGGGCCGCGGCCCGCAGCGACTCCGGTGGCATGGCAGCCAGTGGCCAATCCTAATCGGCCCGTGGTGGAAAAGCCTGACAAGTGGCGGGCCATTACGAAAGGCACCTACCTCCCGTTGGTCAACCGGGCGTCACTTACTTTGAATCAAGGCATCATCGATTTGCTGGAACTCACGCCCACGGAATGGAAGGAGATCAATGGAGAGCTTGAGACGCTCATCGACAACGTGCGCACGGTCGAACTCGAAAAGGCTTACGTGCGGGTGAAGAGCGACGGCTCCGAGGAGATCGTGGTGGCCCCTTTCGATCGAAAGCCAATGATCGACAAGTTCCGCGCAACCGTCGCCAGCCAACTGGGAAACAACGTAGCCGACTTCTTAGCCGAGCAGGTGCTCTACGACGCCCCACTGGCGCTCGGAAATGCCGAGGTGAGCATTGGAACCGAGAAGTGGATTGATGGAAAGGAGAAGCAGGTGATCCATTGCACCGTTCGCCGGAAAAAACCATCGGACGATCCCAACCTGCAAGGGCAGGCCGCGCTGCTTTGGACCACGACGATGGTCGCAGAGAAGGATCTCGGACTTCGATTTCGGCATCTCTCCACTGCCGCGACCACACTGCCAAGGAAGGAAGCGGCGCCGAAGGCACCATAAGACCGGCGTGCGCGGCCCGGAGGTTCCCGATCGCAGAATCTGGTTTGCGACGTGTGTGCCAGAGCGTGTGTTCGGCAGACTGTCCGCGAGCCGAATGATTCGCACCGAGTATTGCAGGAGCCGATTTTCGAGGTCGAATTTCGAATCGCTCTCGAGGCTCGCTTGCGTCGTTGAGCGTTGAGCGTTGGGCGTTGAGCGTTCTCTTCTTTCATAGCCGCGCCATCCTCCTGCTCAGGTAAACCGACAGCGCCTCCGCATACGGCGCATCCGTGCAAAACGGCACGAGGTCGATCTTGTGCCGCCGGCAGCCGCGCGTGAGGTCGTCGCGGAATTTCACAAGGTTCGCGAGATACGCCTCTCGCAGCAGCGCCGGATCGAGCCGGTGCCTGGTGCCCGCGCGTTCGAGACACTCAAATTGCGTCCACTGCTTGAACGGGAAATCGAGTTCGTCGCGGTCCCAGATTTGGAACACGAGAATTTCGTGGTGCGCGTGCCGAAAATGGGCGAGCGCCTGGAGCAGCGTGGTCACGTCGCCAAAGCAATCGCTCAGGACCACGAGCAACCCGCGCCGGTGCAGCTTCGGCACGAGATCGTGGAAGACCGACCCGAGTTCCGTCTCGCCGCCAGGCTCGCTCTTTTGCAATTCGTCGATGAGCACGCGCAGATGGCTGATGCGCGAGCGCGGCGGAATATAGCGGCGAATCTCCGTGTCGAAAGTGACGAGACCCACGCCGTCGCTCTGCTGGAGCATGAGATAGGAGAGGCACGCGGCGAGGCGCGTGGCGTATTCGAGCTTCGTGATCGCGCCCTCGCGCCCATAAGCCATCGAGCCGCTCCGATCGAGCAGCAGCGTGGCGCGGAGGTTGGTCTCTTCTTCGTATTCGCGGATGTAAAAGCGGTCGCTGCGTCCAAACACGCGCCAGTCGATGTGCCGGATCTCATCGCCCGGCACGTAAGGCCGATGCTGCTTGAACTCGACGGAGAACCCCTTGTGCGGCGAGCGATGCAGCCCCGAGCAGAAGCCCTCGACGACCTGGCGCGCGAAGATTTGCAGGTTGCCGATCTTGCCGAGATCGCGCGGGGAGAGGAAGTCGGTGAGGTGAGGCATGGAAAGCCACAATGGCTCTATGGTGCGAGGCTGCACACCGTGGGCCAGCAGCCGCGCAGCGAGGGATGATGAATGCGCAGCGTGGCATCGTCGCCCAGCCAGCCGGGCCGGCCGGCCGCATCGAGGAAGGCGACGCCGATCGGCACATCGGGTTGCGCGCTGGCCAGGCGCTCCATTTTTTCTCCCGCCTCGCAATGCATCTCGGTCCAGGCCGCCTTGAGCGTCCGCGGATCGAGGTGCCGCGCGGTGATCTTGCCCAGTTCCGTGGGGTCGATGCGCGCAAAGCGGCGCATCATCTCGAGCAGGGAATGGGGCGCGAATCCCGGATCCTTGCCACACGCGGCCCAGCAGATGGCGGCGAGCGGGAAACGCTGGCCGAGTTCGACGATGTCCACGTAGTCGCGCGTGACGGTGCGCGCGGAGAGCGCGAGCGCCTTGTTGGTCGCCACATCGAAGAGATGCAGCCGCCAGCCCAAGGTCGCATCTTGTTCGACCGGAAAAAAGCGAAACGCCGAATCGGCAGCCCAGTCGATCTCGACGCTGCCCTCGGCACCGCGGGCGCGCGCCTTTCTAAAGGTCACCTCCCTCCTCTCCCATTCTCCGTGGCGGGAGAGGAGTTCGACCGTGCATCCCGCGGCTCGCAGGCTTGCGACATCGCGCTCACTGGCCCGCACCACTGCGGCGGCCTCTTCGTGAAAGATATCGAAGTCGTATGAGAAGCGGGCGGAATCCTCGGCAGCGTGCAGCACCAGCCCTCCCGCAAAATGGCTCTCCTCGCTGCGATTGGCCGCGAGGACCGCTAGGACTTCCCGCTGGAAACCGGTGAGAGGCATTTGCTGAGCGCTTGCGCGGCTTCCCAGGCTTCGCGGTCGCCGTAGTGCCGCAGTGTGCGCACGACCAGGCGCACATCGTCGAGATCCTGCACCGCCGCCCCGGGTTTCCAAAACCAGAAACAGCCCGGATGCCGCTTCACCAATGCAGCGGCCCGCGCGATCACATCCTCCGGCGCGGGCGCGTGGGCGGAAGCAGGCAGGGACCAGGCGGCAGCGACAGACATGGTCGGAAGCTAGTTCCCGCGCCCGACGGAGGCAAGCGCCTGTGGAGTCCGGCCCATCAAAGGAGGGAGTGGAGATGAAGAGGCGGGGCGATTCGTTGTTCCCACTACAGCGCCCGCTTTGCTTCCCCGCGCGGCACCACGTTTAAGATCCGTCGCACGATGTCATCCACCTTCACTCCTTCGGCCTCCGCGTTGAAGGTCGGCACGAGGCGGTGCCGCAGCACGGGGAGCGCGAGGGCTTCGATGTCGTCGATGGTCACATGGAAACGGCCTTGCAACACGGCGCGCACTTTGCCGGCGAGCACGAGATTCTGGCAGGCGCGCGGGCCGGCGCCCCATTCGATAAGGTCGGCGACGAAGGGTGGCGCGCCCGTGTCGCCGGGCCGCGTGAAGCGCACGAGATCGAGCACGAAGTCCATGACGTGCTCGGGCACCGGCACTTTGCGCACGACTTTTTGCAGCTCGACGATCTGGTCGCCGTGGATCACGGGCTGAAGCTCCGCGCTGAAGCTGCCGGTGGTGCGCTCGATGATCTGCCGCTCCTGCTCGCGATTGGGATACTCCACTCGCACGAGGAAGAGGAAGCGATCGCGCTGCGCCTCGGGTAGGGGATATGTGCCTTCCTGCTCAATGGGATTTTGCGTCGCGAGCACGAAGAAGGGCTCTTCCAATTTCAACGTGTGCCCCCCGGCGGTGACGGAGTGCTCCTGCATCGCCTCGAGCAGCGCGGCCTGCGTCTTCGGCGGCGTGCGGTTGATTTCGTCGGCGAGGATCATCTGCGCGAAGATGGGGCCTTTTTGAAAAACGAAACGCCGATGGCCGGTCGCGGGATCTTCCTGGATGATGTCGGTGCCGGTGATGTCGGAGGGCATGAGATCGGGCGTGAACTGAATGCGCCGGAAGCTCAAGTCCATGCAGCGCGAGAGCGAGCGGATCATCGCCGTCTTCGCGAGGCCCGGCACGCCTTCGAGCAGGCAGTGGCCGCCGGCGAGGATGGCGATGAGGAGCTGCTCGATGACTTCCTGCTGGCCGACGATGAACTTGCCCATCTCGGCGGCGATCTGCTCGTAAGCTTGCACGAGAAGGGCGGCGGCGGCTTTGTCATCCACCGGCGCGCTGGAAGGGATGGTCGTCATGGGTGTCGAGTAAACCGGGTGGCGAAGCGCTGCGATAGTGGAAAAAGAAGCGCGCATCTTTCCTACAGCCGGCTAGTCGCGTGAGCCGAGGATGCGGCGGTGTTCGCTTAAGACTACACCTTGGAAGCGCATCTTGAGCGCTTCGGGATTTGGGGAGTGCTCGAGCGCCTCGGCGGTGGAAATGCCGCCGGCTTTGGCGAGATCGTAGAGCGCCATCTCAAAGGTCTGCATGCCTTCGCCGCTGCCGAGTTCGATGGCGCCGTTGAGTTTGTCGAGCTGGTCGCCGTGGATGAGTTTGGCCACCGCCGCGTTGTTGATCATGACCTCGAGCGCGGGGAGCAATCCGTGCGCGGCCGACGGCACCAGCTTCTGGCAGATGACCGCGTGCAGCGTGGTGGCGAGCTGCCGCCGCGCCAGGTCGCGATCGGCGGCGGGAAAAAATTCGAGGATTCGCTGCACGCTTTTCGAGGCATCGGCGGTGTGCAGCGTGGAGATCACGAGATGGCCGATATTGGCCGCGCTGATGGCCGCGGCCACGCTCGCGGCGTCGCGCATTTCGCCAATGACGAGCACGTCGGGATCCTGCCGCAGCACGTTCTTCAAGCCCGAGGCGAACGTCGCCGTGTCGAGCCCGACCTCGCGCTGCTCGATGACCGATTGCTTGTCCTCGAAAAGAAACTCGATCGGGTCTTCGAGCGTGAGGATGTGCTTCCGCACCGTTGCATTGATGTGGTCGATCATCGCGGCGAGCGTGGTCGATTTTCCCGAGCCGGTCGCGCCGGCGA
>JBBRXP010000157.1:0-14359 GCA_038238555.1 Chthoniobacterales bacterium
ACGGTGCGCCAGTCGAGGCGCAGGGCATTCGCGACGTGGATGTGGGGGCTTTTGCGCAGCGGGATGCGGAGGTAGGCCTGCGTGAAGGCGAGGCCGAGGGCGACATTCGCCTGATGGTCCGCGAGCCAGAGCGCGACCTCGGCGATGCGCGCGGGGAATTCCTCGATCTCGATGCCGAACATCTGGTCCACGTCGAGGAGGGAGAGCTTGTTCACGTCGTCGAGGGTCATCTCCTGCTGGTCGCCGTGGAGGGCAGTGAGGATGTCGAGTTCGAGGGCGCGGAGTTCGCGGTAGGTGATAACGAGGAAGTTCCCGCAGCCGCACGCGGGGTCGAGGAAGCGGAGTGCGGCGAGCTTTTTCTGCAAGTCGGCGAGGCGGGTCTTGCGGCGACCGGAGCGGTCGGACTTGATGGCGGTGAATTCGGCGCGGAGGTCGTCGAGGAAAAGGGAGCGGACGACTTTGAGGATATTGCGCTCGGCGGTGTAGTGCGCGCCGACCTGCCTGCGGGCCTTCGGCTCCATGACGGCCTGAAAGAGGGAGCCGAAGACGGCGGGGGAGATGCGCGACCAGTCAAAGGCGCAGCAGGCGAGAAGCTTTGCGCGCATGGCGCTGGTGAAAGCGGGCAGGGCGAGGCGCTCGCCGTAGAGGTCGCCATTGATGTAGGGGAACTGGACGAGGTCGGCGGCGAGGTTTTTCTGGCGGCGCGTCTCGGCGGTGTTCAGCACCTCGAAGAGTTCGTGGAGCTTTGGGCCGAGGTCGGAGCCGTCGGGGGCGGTGTGATCCTGGACGTAGAATTGGAAGGACTTGGTGGGGAAGATGCCGTTGTCCTCGGCGAAGAGGCAGAAGAGGAGGCGGACGAGGAATTGCTTCAGCTCGTGCCCGGCGCGACCGGCGTCGTCGGTGCCGTATTCGCCGGCCTCCAGCGCGTCGTAGAGATCGCACATGAGCAGCGTGGCTTCCTCGTTGGCGGGGTCCTCGGGATTCAGCCGGTGCTGCTTGTAACCCGCGATGAAGAAGAAGTGGCGGATGTGCCTGTGGAAATCCTGCAACGGGAACTCGAACGAGGGAGGGAGGCGCTTTTGAAGTGGGAGATCGGGATCGTCCTCCGGCTGAAGATCGTGGATGGCGATGCGCCTGAAATCCGAGACGACGAGGTAGCGCGGGGACTCGTCTTTGCGCCCGCTGTCGGCAAGCGCGCGGATGTATTCCATGCCCTGCGCGTGCGCTTTGCCGAGGTCTTTGCCCGCGCTCTTGTGCTCCGCGAGGAGGACGCGAGGCCAGAAGAGATCAATGTAGGCCCAGTCGCCGCTGAGTTTTTTCACCGGCTCCTCAAAGGACGCGACGGTGCGGCGCTGGACGCCGAAGACATTGAAGAAGGCATCCCAAAAGGATTTGGCCTCGGCGTCCTCGCGGGTCTCGCCGTGCCATTCCTTCGAGAAGGCGATGGCGCGGTGCTTGATTTCATTCCACGAGAGGGGCATGGCGCGCGGGTGTAGCGGGCGGGCGCGCGGATGGCGAGGGCGGAGAGCGGAATGAATTACTGTTTGGTGGCTGATGGTCATCCGCCGGTATGCCGCTGCGCGTGTAGGTGACACTCAGTGATGCACTCGCAAGCACCTGGTCCTTCATCGCGGCGAGCAGCACGTCGCGGTTCACGTCGCGCGGCTGCTGCGTGATCTGCAGCGGCGCACTCAGCGCATACACGGTGAGCACGTAGGTCTTCGCGCCCGGCCCCTGCGAATGCGGCGGCTCATAGCCGATCTGTCCTTTGAAACTCGTGCCGATTTTTCCGACGCCCTTCACGTTTTTCGGCAGGCTCGTCGTGGTCGCGGGAATGTCCCACATCGTCCAGTAGTGCTTCATCACATTGCCCGGCGCGAGGTGATCCATGATGAGCGCGTAGCTCTTCGTGCCTGCGGGTGCGCCCTTCCACGCGAGCGGGAGAGTCGCGCCGCTGCCGTCGCCGGTGTAGTCCACGGGCAGCTTGCCATCGGCGGAAATCTCCGGGCTCGTGAGGACGAAAGTCGTGCTCGGTTTCTTCATCGTGTCGGGGCCGAATTTCGACACGGCCTCCTGCTCGCCGGGGCCGCCTTGTCTGCCGCCGCGGTTTCCATTTCCACCACCCTCGCGTGGAGGCGGGCCGCCGACGCCACCTTCCGGACGCGGAGGGCCACCGGAGGGATTTCGCGGAGGACGTTCGCCACCGGGGCCGCCGCGTCCGCCGCCGCCTTCGCGACGCGTGTAGGTTTCCTTCGTCGTGCCGGCGCTTCCATTTTGGAATTCAAACGGCACCGAGCCGTCCGCATTCACCGTGTAGAGGATTGCGCGCTTCTCGCCGCCGACTTCGAAGCTCAGCTTGTAGCTGTTCCCGCTCGTCTCAAAGGCCGTGATTTTTGCGCCGCGCAATGGCGGTTGATCCTGACGGACGGGCTGCGCGCGCGGCTGCGGATCCACCTGCCCGCCGACCTCGGTGACTTCGCCATGGAAGCCGCCATTCACGAACGGATACTTGGTCGCGGCGTGGTAGTGATAGCCGAGCGCGGTCGTGTGGCCGTTGAACGCATCGAGCTTCGCAGGCTGGGATCCATCGGGCTCCGTGAGTCCGTGGATCGCGTAGCCATCGAGCGCATACGCAATCGGCTGGCCTTTCCCCACGACGCCCTGCAAATGCAGCGGCGCGGCGTGATAGTGATAGTCGTCCGCGCGCCCGCAATGCCCGCCCCACTGATCGAGTTCGCCGATTTCCTGCGACACCTCGCCGCGGTTGTTCTGCGGATTGAAAATGGGGATGCCATTCGCCGCGAGCGCGATTGCCCCGCGCAGGAATGCCCCCTTGATCGAGCGCGGCTCCTTCGCCGGCACCGGCACGAGCGGGAACTGCCACGCATTTGCGCCCGTGTAATTCTGCGGCAGCGGCACCTGCTGCTGCCACGCGGTGATGCCCGTCATCATGTTGTGCGCCGGCATCCCGTTGCTCTCGACAAAAAGAAACTTCTCATCCCATCGCACGCTGACCTTCGGCGCGAACGCCTCGAACGGCGCGGCCTGCACGGGCCGGTTCGAGCGCGTCGGCTGGAGTCCTGCGCGCGGTTTCGCGGCGCCCGCGCCGGACTGTACGAAGATCCACTCGGGCGGCTTCACGGAAAAATCGTAGTGCGGATTCGGTTCGTTGCTGCCGATGTCGTGCGCGGCAGCGATGCGCGCGAGAGCGAGCGAGACGCCGAGTGCTGTGGGGATGTGGCGATGTTTCATCGTGAAGAGGTTGGCATGCGGGTGTCAGGGCATTGCCACGGGAGCGCGGGAAAATTTTCAGCGTCTGGTAAATCCGTGCTGTCAGCAAAGAACAGCGCATTGGCCTTGTGGCTTGGCGGGATTCTTCATGTCGCGAGTTTTCAAGTCTCAAAGATGGCCTCAGTAGTCGTTCGGATGCTGAAAGTGCGCGCCATCCAGCCGGCGTGAGCCGGGGCCGCCGAAGCGCACATCAAGCGTGGCGCCATTTGCCCGGCCCTCGATTTTCACGGCGTGCCGGCCCGGTGCGAGATGGACGGGCACGAACCACCACTCGCTGCCGTGCGGCCAGTCCTGCGGCTGGCCGTCCACGGAAAGGCGCAGGGCGGACGCGCCGTGGAGTTGGAATTGATACACGTCCTCCTCAGCCGTGCGGAGCCACGCCTCGACGGTGAAGGTCTCGCCGTCCTTCACGCCCGCGGTCTTCAGCCAGTCGTCGGCGGCTTTTTGCACGACCGTCTTTTTGCCATCGGCAGTGGTCACCGTGAAGCCGTCGGCATACACCTTCCGCGCGTATGCGGGTGGCGGCGTGAGCGCGCCGGGCGGGCGGATGCGGACGGTGAAAGGCTCGCCGGTGACATGCCGTGAATCGCCGAGAATTGCGACCGGCTGGAGCCGCACCGGGCCCTGGCCGAGCACGCGCGGGTCAATCTTTGCGACGCCGCTCTCGCCCTCGATGCGCGCGATTTCATCGAGGTTTTGGAAAATGAGGATGGCCTTTGCACCGGGCGCGCGTGCGGAGATTTCGAGCGGCTTGTCCCACGGCACGGAGGCCGGCGGCGCGGTGATGCGGATTTCCGTGCCGCCATTTTGCACGACGACGGGGATGCGGACGCTGCCGCGCGTGAGTGGGCCATCGGTGCCGAGCGCGACGATGACGAGTTCATGCGGGCCGTCGGGCGTGTCGGCGGTGTTGAAGTCGAAGGGCTTGCCGGGAAGGCCCGCGCCGCCGCGGCGTCCGTCGAGGTAAAGCTCGAATGCGCCCGCCGTGATGCCGTCGGCGGAGCGCGCGGTGGGGAGGATGCTGATGCGGCCTTTCAAAACTGCGCCGGGCTTCAGATCGCCGGGGAGCACGGTGAGTTCCTTTTTCCATGGCGCGCAGAGTGCGTCGCCGACGATGAGGAGCTGGTACGGCCCCGCGACCGACTGGTAAAATGCCTCGGCGAGCGAGCAGCCCTGCGCGTAGTGCCAGTGGATGAAGGGTGTGGGGAATTTCGCCTGGATCGCGTAGGGCTCGGTGACTGTGCCGCTCGCGCCCGCCGCACCGTGGCGGATGAATTCCGTGAGCGGCGTCTGGCCGTCGCTCTCCCCGATCGCGCCGCCCCAGCTCGTGAGATTGTCGCCGATGGCGCCGGGCAGAAGCGTGCTCCCGCTGGCGGCCCACGAAAACCCGGCGCTGCCGATGGTGACGCCCGCGACGTCGCCCTTTTTCAACGGCAGCACGCCGTCCTCGATCACGCCCCACACGCCGGCATCGCGGAGCTTTTCCGTGGCGCGCAAAAATCCCCATTCGCGTGTGGTGGAGCGCACGTCGCCGTTTCGCATGAAATAGACCGTGCCCTTTGGACGCGTGCCGTCGGCGGCGACGGAGCGTTTCAGCGAGGCCAGCGCCTCGGTCACGGAATTCCCGCGCCCGCTCGTGCAGGCGAGCACCGCGGAGAGCATGTAGTGGATGCCCTTGTCCGGCTGCACCCACTGGCCGTTCGGCTGCCATCCGGCGCTCGCGCGGAAGCCGAGCGTCGGAGCGAGTTCGAGTTTCGTGAGCTTCGCGCGCTTCGCGAGGATGGCGAAGTCCTCGCGGCTGCGGATGCCCGCGAGATCGGGATCGGCGGCGGCGGCGCGCATATCCCACCAGCCATTGTCCACGGCGCTGCGGAGTGCGCCGATGGCGGCGTCGGGATTGCCGGCGCGCGCGTAGGTGCATGCGATGTTGTAGAGCAGCTCGGCACTCGTCGGGTGGCTTTTTTTGAGCGCGAGAAGTTTGTCCAAGGCCGGCTGGAGGGCGACGTCGGCAGCGGGCGGCGACGTCGAGAGCTTCGGCGGCGGCGGCACGCCCTTGTCGGGAGTCTCCGGCGGCGCGGGCGTCTTCTCCCGGAGCGCGGCGAGGGCCTCCGCATAAATCTTCCGGTCGCCCTCGCTCCACACGGGCTCGTGCGGCGTGAGCAGCGGCTGGCGGAAGTAGAAGTTCGCGTTCAACCCGAGGTACTGCGGGTTCTTTCCCATCGTGAGCTGGTAGAGATACGTGAGCCCGTTGATGGACGCGGGCTGCGAGATCGCCTTCGAAAACTGCTTCCCCGCCATGTCCGGGCTCACGTCAACCGCCCACGGGAAATCCGCGCTGTAGAGCACGCAGTCAATCTGCGGCGCGATCCCGCGCTGCTCCGCCGTGCGCAGCAGCGGCGAGAGGATTTTCGTGCGGAAGTCCTCGACGCCGATGCGCTCGAAGTCCGGCAAATTGTGCAGCCGCACGACATTCGCCGGCGGGATGTGGCGCGCGGCGATGTATTCGTTCGCGATGAACGTGGAGGCCCACGAGTCGGCGTTCACCACGATGAGCGTATTCTCCGGCCCGGTGGCTGCGGATGCGATGCGGGCGGTGCACACGATGCAAGCCGCGAGCAGCGCGCGGAATTTTGCGGGAAGCGAAGTGGCGGAAAATATTCCAGTGTGTGCGGACATCGGTGCGCGTGCATCGCCGAATCCGGCGGAAAAGAAAACCACCAATCGCACTGCGCGGGCAGCGCAACCTTGCCAGCGTCGCGACGCCTTTGCAGGATGGCGCGACTTTGAACGAAACGACAATCATCGCTGCGACGCTGTGTGGTGGAGCCCTCGGTGCGGGGCTGGTGTGGCTGTTCGGCAGGCAGCGGATCGCCGGTGCCGTGGCCGAATCCGAGGCGCGATTGCAGGCCGCGCACGCGGAGGAAAAACTGGCGCTCGCAAGGAGCCTCGCGACGGCGGAGGCGAACGATGCGGCTGCGCGCGCCCGTGTAGCGGACCTCCAGCGTGAGGCCGCGGAGCGCGAAAAGGCGCTCGCGGAATTGCGCAGGACAAAAGGGGAGGGGGACTCGCGTGTGGCGGCGCTGGAGATGCAGATTTCCGAGGAGCGCGAGCAGGCCGCGGAGAAGCTCGCGCTGCTCGACGACGCGCAGAAAAAACTGACGGATGCATTTCACGCGCTGAGCGCGCAGGCGTTGCAAAAGAACAACGCGGCGTTCCTCGAACTGGCGCAGGCGAAGCTCGGGCAGTTCCAGGAAAAGGCGACCGGCGATCTCGCGCAGAAACAGCAGGCCATCGCAGAATTGCTCGCGCCGGTGCGCGAGTCGCTCGCGCGCGTGGACACGCAGATGAACGAGATCGAAAAGACGCGCGCCGGTGCATACGAGGGTCTCATCGCGCAGGTGAAATCCCTCGGCGAAACGCAGCAGCAGCTCCGCGGCGAGACAGGCCGTCTCGCGAGTGTGCTGCGCTCCACGGGCGCACGCGGGCGCTGGGGCGAGATCCAGCTTCGCCGTGTCGTCGAGCTGGCCGGGATGCAGGACCACTGCGACTTTTACGAGCAGCAGAGCGCGGAAGGCGAGGGCGGCAGACTGCGCCCGGACATGCTTGTGAAGATGCCCGGCGGAAAGACGATCGTCGTGGATTCCAAGGTGCCCTTCAGCGCGTACGACCGCGCGGTTTCCGCGAACGACGACACAGTGCGCGCCGCCGCATATCGCGAGCACGCGCAGGCGGTGCGCGAACACATCAAGGCACTCTCGGCGAAAAGCTACTGGGAGCAGTTCGGCGAAGCGCCGGAGTTCGTCGTGCTCTTTCTGCCCGCGGAAACTTTCTTCGGCGCAGCGGTCGAGCACGACCCGGAGCTGATCGAATTCAGCGCGGAGAAAAACGTGATGCTCACGACTCCTATGACGCTCATCGCGCTGCTGCGCGCGGTGCATTACGGCTGGCGTCAGGAAAAGCTCGCGGAGAACGCGAAGCAGATCAGCGAACTCGGCGCGGAGCTGTACGAGCGGCTGTCGAAGCTCGGCGAGCATTTCGCAAAGGTGGGCAAAAATCTCGGCAACGCCGTGGACGCCTACAACGACGCGACGCGCTCGCTGGAGACGCGCGTCTTCGTGACCGCGCGGAAATTCAAGGAGCTGCACGCCGCAAACGGCGGCAGGGAAATCGAGGAAGCGAAGCCGCTCGAACAAACTGCGCGCAATCTTCAAGCCCCGGAATTGCTCGGCGGCGGAATGGAAAATTCCGAATGAGCTGGTTTCACATCGAGTTCGGCGACTTCGCAAAGGCGTTCCTCAGCGTGCTGTTCGAGGGTGCGCCGTTCCTGCTGCTCTGCGCGCTCATCTCGGGATTCGTGGATGTCTTCGTATCGTCCGAGCGCATCACGAAGCTGCTCCCGTCGCGTCCCGGCCCGGCGATTTTTCTCGCGGGGCTGCTCGGGCTGATTTTTCCGATCTGTGAATGCGGCAGCGTGATTATCGTCCGGCGTTTCATCCGCAAAGGCATGCCACTCGGTGTCGCGACGTGCTACATGCTCGCCGCCCCCATCGTCAGCCCCATCGTCGCGCTCAGCACGTTCAAGGCGTTCAGCGGGCAGAACCCGTGGCTCATGCTCACGCTGCGGCTCGGCTTCGGCTACGCCATCGCGGTGCTCGTCGGACTCATCGTCCATCAGCTCCCGCGGAAATTCGTCGCGCAGACGAATGCCGCCGACGCTCCAGCGAAACGCCGCACCGGCCTGAGCATCTCCGCCGCCGCGAGCGCGGATTCCGCGCCGCTCGATTTCGCGCAGATTGTCGCCAAGGCGTCGCCGCTGAAGAAGGTGATGCTCGCCATCCAATCCGCCACCGCGGACTTCCTCGATGTCACGGTCTTCTTCGTCATCGGCACGGCGATCACGAGCGTCTTCTCCGTCGGCGTGAACCGCGAGTTCATCGCGCCGCTCGCGCAGTCGCCATTCCTCTCCGTCGTCTCGCTCATGGTGCTCGCCGCGCTGCTCGCGCTGTGCAGCACCACGGATGCATTCGTCGCCGCCACGCAGCTCACGATTTTTCCGCCTGCGGCAAAGCTCGCCTTCCTGCTCTTCGGCCCGGTGTTCGATTTGAAACTCTTCTGGCTCTACGGCCTCATCTTCCGCCGCCGCTTCGTCGTGCTCATGGCGCTCGGCCTCTTCGCGCTCATCGCATTCATCTGCTGGGGATGGGCGGGCATCGAAGTCGGAGGGCTGAAGTAAGAAGGATCCATGCTTATCCGGCTGCGTGACAAACCGCGTCAGCCTGCGTGCGCAAGCACGCGGTGGAACGCGACCTCCGGGCGCGTTTCCCCGTCTGCCAACGCGCCCGGAGGTCGCGTTCCACCTCCCGCCGCGGCATCGGGTTTTGTCACGCAACCGGATCAGCCGGGAAGGATCAAGCGCCGTGTGTGTGTGTGTGCCGAACGCCGGCATCCTGTCGCGGAAACCTCATTTTTTTGAAACGCAGAGGCGCAGAGAAAAGAGGCGAGTGCACCATTCCCATCGGCATCTTCCTCCGCGTCTCTGCGTCTCCGCGTTTGATTCATGCCTTTCGGAGCGCACTCCGAGTCCTGACGCGCCCCGAATTCCTCCTTTCGCCATCAGCCTTCATACTTCATCCTTTCCCCATGCAATCCCTCTTCGCCCGCTGGCTGCCCGCTGCGACCCTCGCGACATGGAGCGCCGTGCTGCTCTGCTTCTATTTTTCAAAGCGCATGAATGACATGCTCACGCCGGAATTCCGCGTGTATGCGCTCATCGCCGCCGTCGTGCTCGGCGTCATGGCCCTGAGCTTCGTCGCATTCAAAGGCGACGCCACCTGCTGCTCTTCGGGTGAATGCGGCCACGGCCTGAGCCGCCTCGCCACCGGCAAGCTGCTCACCTTTTTCGTCCTCCTCGTCCCCATCGTCGTCGCTGCGCGCTACACCCCGGGCGAAGGCTTCAGCTTCAGCAAGACCCTCGTCGAGAATCGCGGCACCACCACCACATGGGACTCGTCCCTCAAGCGCCCGGCCACAAAGCCTGGCGCAGATAAATCCGCAGCCGCGACCTCTCTCGAACAAATCCCGAACGCAGTGCCGCCCGCCGCGGATGGAAGCGCCGCCGTCCGCAAACCCGCCGACCTCACACTCCCGACCAAAGACGGCAGCCAGCCGCCTCCCCCCGACACACCCGCACAGCCCGCCGGCTCGCAGCCGCCCGCGACGGAAAGCAAGGTCGCCGACTACCTCACCCGCACGCCCGACGGCACCATCGTCGCCGAAGTGCTGGACCTCCTCTACGCCGCGCAGGATAATCTGCTGCGCAAGGATTTCGAGGGCCAGCGCGTGCAGCTCATCGGCCAGTTCATGCCCGACTCCTCAAACAACGCCGCCGGCAACCGCTTCAAAGCCGTCCGCATGTTCATGACCTGCTGCGCCGCCGACGCCCGCCCCGTCGCCACCCTCGTCGAGGCGGAAAAGCTCCCCGCCTTCCCCGAGATGACCTGGGTGAAAATCACCGGCACCCCGACCTTCCCCCTCGAAAAAGGCCGCCGCATCTCCGTGCTCAAGGCCGAGAAAATCGAAAAGGCCGAGCCGCCCGCGGAAGCCATGATCTACTGACACGCTCCGGCGCGCTGGCGGCGTAAAATAAAGGCCCCGGACCAAAGCCTGTCAACTTTTGGCAATTCGCTCAGAGGGAAGCCGAGAGGTTTGGGGTGCAATATCATAGGTTATTGCGCTTCGGCTGACTCCACTCTCCTCTGAACCACAGCAGAAAAGTGCATGACAGGCTCTAGGCGGTGTATCCTAACAGCCTGTTGAAATAGCCTCACGCAAAGGTCGCAGAGGACGCAAAGCGGATTTTCTTCAGAGAACTTTGCGCCCTTCGCGTCCTTTGCGTGAGGCATCTTCGGGTTTTTCAACAGGCTGCTAAGCCGGAACGATGCAGTTGAATTGAGTGGCGGCGGGCGGAACACGGGCTTCCAGCCGGTGCGGTCAGCGGGCATCCTGCCTGCCGCGTTGACACCATTTGGTGCGTCCTTTCCGCAGGCTGGAAGCCCACGGTCCGCACAGGCTGGAAGCCTGTGTTCCGTGCTCCACCGCCAGCTCCAACTGCATCGTTCCGGCTAAGGCCTGTCCGGAACTTTGAATTCCGTCTGTGAGGAGCGCCAAAGGGATGACCTTCGGGCCAAAGGCCCGAGACAACCCAGCCCAGGCTGGCTTGTTTCGGGCCTTTGGCCCTGCTGCACCATGAAGTCCCGTGCAGGCTCCAGGCGGCGCATCCTTGTCGGATATTGGCGATTTACAGCAGACCGCCTGGCCTGCACTGGAAGAGAGAAGCGGCTTCCCGATCCTGCTTGGCCGCTTCCCGACATCGCCCGGTGAGTTCCTGGCTTTGCGAACGTCTGCGCCAAGTTCAGGAAATGGTTTCCCAATATTCCGAAGAGGTTTCCCAAGGTTGGGAAAGGACTTCCCAATATTCCGCAGAGGCTTCCCAAGGTTGGGAAAGGGCTTCCCAAGGTTGGGAAAGGGCTTCCCAAGGTTGGGAAAGGGTTTCCCAATATTGTTTGGCTGCTTCCCAATATTGCCCAGAGATTTCCTGACCTTGGGAAAGTCTGCGGAATATTGGGAAACGGCTTCCCAATGTTCGGAAAGGGTTTCCCAATATTGGGAAATGGCTTCCCAATATCAGGAAGCGGCTTCCCAAGGTTTGGAAAAGGTTTCCCAATATTGGGAAAAGGCTTCCCAACCTTGGGAAATCGCCCGGTGCATCCCGGAAAACGCCGCCCGGTGATGGCAGGGCCGGTCCTGACCGGCGGAAATTCCTGCCCGAATCGAAAGACACGCGCCACAGGCTCTTCCCGCGGCTCTGTCATACCGCCGCAAACTAAGCTCGACCCGGGAGTCGCCCGCCCAGCCCAGGCGCGGCCCGTTCCAATATATTTTGTTTGGCATGGTAATTGCATTATTCGCCGCGGCCACTCGACCCTGGCCCTAAACATAACCACTGAAATAGCTCAATCATATGATCGTAAAACCATCCATCTCGTTCATCGCCACAGACAGCGATGCAACCCTGATCACCACCAGCACCGGCATCATCGCCGGCCTGACGAATAACCCGGCCTATCCCACGCCCGCTCCCACCCTGGCCAGCATCCAGACGGGGCTGAACGACTTCACCGAAGCCCTCTCAGCCGCCGCGGGCGGAGGAGTCGCCCTCACCTCGGCGAAGAACGCCGCGCGCGCCGCCCTCGCCGCACTCCTGCGGGCGCTCGCCAGCTATGTGAATGTCACCTGCGGTGGCGACATGACGAAGCTGCTCACCAGCGGCTTCCCCATCCAGAAGCCCACGCGCACACCCGCCGGCGTCCTGCTGGCGCCCACCGGCCTCACCGTGAGCCTCGCCATCCGCAGCGGCGAACTGCACGCCGCGGCCACGCCCGTGCCCGGCGCGGTGCTCTACAGTTGGCACATCGCCCTCGCCAGCGCGCCGGCGGCCCCGGTGCAATCCATGCAGACCACAGCCGCGAGCACGACCTTCACCGGTTGCACGCCCGGCCTGGAATACAGCGTCATCATGAACGCCATCGGCACCGCCGGCGCCAGTAACTGGACGGACGCCGTGAACCAGTTCGCCATCTAAGCCACCACCGCCAGGGTCGCAGACCAAAGGGCGCGCCGGAGAAATCCCGGCGCGCCTTTTCCTTTGCGGGGCGAGCCAGGCCCCGTCCCGGCCCCTCCTCGCACCGATTTTTCCCCCGCCCTCGGTCTATCACGTTTTGCAGCCCGCTGCCGAAAAATGCCGCCCGCCGGCCCCCCGGCCAAGCGCCAACAATTCCCGGTTGACTCCGTGAATCCACCTTGGTAGCGTCCCAGCCCATGAGTCCCCCCGTCCAGAATAGACCGACAAATTCCGGGCTCCCAGTCGGCTCAATACTATGTTAGGCTTTGCTACCCGTTTTCCGTGAACGAAGGCCAATCAAACTCAACTTCGGAACGCACCGAAAACTCGACTTACATGTGCGAGGCAGTATATCCGCCACCAGAAGACCCGGCGCGTGAAGCACAGTTTTCCTCGTTGGCTGCCGCTCATGGAGGTCATCTTGACTTTCGCGAGTTTTATAGCAGCGGTGCGGTCGCACTCACCTTCGAGTTCCCGACTTACGAGCAGGCTGAGGCAGCAGCAGATTCTCTTCGCCACGCAGGCGCCCGCATTGATTCTTTCGGAGCTTATGCGTGAGTCTTTCCCGACGACCGCAACGCCTAACCAGGCGCTGCAGCCAACGGCTCCGGTCTGTCATGTCTGCTGCTCCCCGCAGAGCCCACCGCGCAGCAGCCATGCCAGCCCTCCGCCGTGGCTGAGCTTGAGGTCGTTGATATGGCTGTCTTGTTTGCAACAAGAAAATGGGATTTCTTCATTACTCTTGGCAAAGTAACGTTTCGTGCGGGGGATTGGGAACCGTGGCGGGGGAGTTGGGACGGCGGTCGTGGGCGGGTGTTTAGGTCCCCTGCGGTTGGTCTGCTGATATTCGTGTGTTGGTTAACACTGGGTTTTGGTTCACCGTGATCCTCTCGACTGTCTAGGCTCGAGGATTAGGTCCCCTCTCGGGTTCCACGCCTCTAACGACCCTCGTGAATCAGATCACCGTGACCGCCGCCCCATCACCCCGGCCCCGGTTCATTATGTGCTTGCTCGCTGGCTTCTGTCTTGGTTCGCCTCCTTGGTTTGCGTCAGTCTTTCAGGTTACTCTTCTTTAGTTCCCCCAGTTACCCCGCCTTCTTTGCCTTCATCCTCACGCGGGCCGCTGGCCGCTTCTTCCCGGGCTCCTCCTGCGCGGTCCGCGCTTCCGGCAACATCACCCGCGGCTCCTGCGGCTGCTGGTTAACCCGCGGCTCCATGATCCGGAAGATGCGCCACACAAAGCCGCTCAGCTCCCGCGCCACGGCCACGGCCACCTTGTTGCGCTGCTTGCCGCGCGCCAGCAGTTGCATCATCCGCTTATGCAGCCGCGTCTGCGCCGCCCACGCGCAGGCCTTGATGTCCTCACTGAGTCCCTCCTGCCGCACGCTCAGTTCCTTGCTCACTTTCGGCGGCAGCCGGTAATGCTGCGCCGCCTCGATCAGCAGCCACCGCGCGTGCCCGTTCCCCGCCTTGGTGATGCCGCCCTGCCGCCGCTTGCTGTCGCTCGTGTTCTCGCTCGGCACCAGTCCCAGGTAAGCCATGAGCTGCCGCGGATGTTCAAAGCGCCACGCGCCCCCGAGTTCGCTGGCCAATACCATCGCCCCGACCAGTGCCACGCCGCGCATCCCCATCAAGGCCCGCACCACCGGCTTCATGGGCCAGCTCTCCAGCAATGCGCCCATCTGGTCCTCCAGCCGCGCGATGCGCTCCTCCGCGCTCCCGATGCTGCCGATGCCATCCTCCAGCACCACGCGCTGCGCCGCGTGCGGCAGCACCAGTTCCCGCAGATAGCGCCGGTGCGCCTCCGTCCACGCGCTCGCGCCCGTGTAGCGATACCCGTTGCGCAGCAGGAACGCCTTGAGCTGCGCACGCCCCCGCCGCAGGTCCTGCACCGCATCCGTGCGCGCACGGCACAGGTCGCGCATCGCCTCGTCGCTCGCGTCGGGCACATGCACCGCCGTCAGTTCCCCCGCCCGGTGCAGCCGCGCCAGCTTCAGCGCATCCCGCCGGTCCGTCTTGATGCGGTCACCCGCCCGCATCGGGATCAGCGACGGCGCCACCACCGTGCAATCGGTCTTCAACTGCCGGAGCCGCCGCGCCAGCACGAACCCCGTCGGCCCCGCCTCGTAACAAACGCGCAGTTCCGCGCCAGGGTGGGCCTTCCTCAGCTTGGCGAAGACCTTCTCCAGCGCATGCAGATCGTGGGTGATGGTGCCGTAGAGCCGCGCCTCGCCCCCGTCCCCGGGGGCAAGCGCGATGGTGATGTTTTTCGCATGGACATCGAGTCCGATGAACAATAGGTCTGTCTTCATGGTGTGCTTGTTGTGTTTTGGTTTAACTCCTGGTGACGCCGCTCCCGCGGTGCTCCCGCTAAGAATGCGGCTCTGC
>JBBRXP010000158.1:0-14233 GCA_038238555.1 Chthoniobacterales bacterium
ACGATTCTCCCCGAGCGCGCTGGCCGCGGAATGCGTGTGGGTGCAGGAAATGGCGACGTGCGATGGAAGAATGCCGGTCGCATCCTCGATGAGCCGCCGCGCTTCGACGCTCACGCTGCGGTGCATGCCGAGCAGATCGCAGACGACCAGCGCGAGCTTCGTCTTGCCATCGTCGAGCACGAGGCATCGCGCGTGCAGTTCGTCGTGCACGCCGGTCGCGGGCGGCAGCACGAAATTGCCGACAATCTTCGACCCGAGTTCCGGCGTGATATTGCTCGTCGTCGCGCCGGCGCGAAACGGTTCAGCGGCGAGCGCAGCGCTGGCGAGGAAGAGAAGGGCGAGGGTGATTGGGATTTTCATGGGTGGAACGAGGGCCTGCGACCGGAGACCATTTTACCCGAGAGAGAATCCGTGCGTTCGCGGCGGTGCGTTCCTGCCAGCCCGGGGGCGAGGTTTTCTCCGGAGTGTTTGCAGGGTTGTCCGCAGCCCGCAGCGCGACTTGCGATAGGACGAATGCGGCCACGGCGGCGAGGCATGCGCGGGGAAGGATCGGTGAGGTATTCATTAGCGAAAAAAGAGCCGCGCTCATTTGCCTCCGTTCCCGATCGACGTGCGGAGGAACTCGATCAAGTGCGCCATCTCCTCCGGGGTGATCGCCGCTTCGAGGCCCTCGGGCATGAGCGAAAAGATTCTGGCTTTGCAGCGTGGCGATCTGGTTGCGGAGGACGGTCTTGAGCGACGCGTCGGCGAGCTTCATCGTCACGCTGTTGGCGGTCTCGCCGGCGACGAGGCCGTAGATTTGTTCGCCGCTTTTGAGCGTGCAGGTGTAGGCATTGAAGCCGGGCTGAATGTCGGCGTTCGGGTCGAGAATGCTCGCGAGCAGTTTCTCCGGCGGATGCTCGATGACCGACATCAAATTGGGTCCGATGTCTTTGCCATCGTCACCGCGCTGGTGGCAGATCGCGCAGGCGCGGAGGTAAATTTCGCGGCCTTTGGCGGCGTCGCCTTTCGATGAAAGCGCGGGCCGGTAAGCGTCCACCACCTTGGCGCGCGCCGCGGACGTGCCGGCGGAGAAGAGCTTCGTCGCGAGTTGGCGGACGCGAGCGGAGTCGTGCTTGAGCAGCCGCGCACGTTGCACCGTGTCCACTGCCGAAGCGGGCAACTCGGCGCGTTCGATGCGCTGCACGAGATCGAGCGCCCACGGCTCGCGGCTCATCCACGCGGCCAGCGCGGCCTGCCGTGTCGATGGGCCGAAGGTCGTCCAGGCCTGCGCGAGCGCGGCGGGGACTTCGGGGGCTCGGGCGTCACCGAGGGCGCGGATCGCCGCGGCCTGGACCTCCGCGGGATGCTGCGGCTCCAGCCATCCGGTCAGCAGTTGGATCGCCTCCGCGCGCGACGCAGGCACGCGGCTGAGGAGGGCTCGCCGCGGCGATGCGCTGGGCGGCCGCAACGCTCGAATCCGCTGCGGTGCTGCGCGCCTGCGCGAACATCGCGTCCGCCTTCGCGAGCAACTGCGAGAGCGCGTCGTCCGCGCCGCGGAGCTTTTCGAGTGAGCTGTCGTGCTGCGCGAGCAGGTCGAGCAGACGCATGAAGGCGGAGAGTTGTTCCGGCGCACGATGCCCGCCGGACGGCGTGAACATCGGCGCGAGCAACTGCGCCAGCGCTTCGCGATCATGGAGACCCAGCGCGGTGTTGAGCAGCGGCTCGATCGGCTCTCCGATGCGAGCGAGCGCGCGGAGGTGCGGCGTGGCGGAACTCATCACCGCCGCGACCATCATCGGCTCCGCGGCGTGCGCCTTGAGCAATCGCGCGAGCGTCTCCCCCGCGACGGCGTCGGGCGAGGCGCCGAGCGAGAAGGCGAGCTGCAAGCGCACCTTCGCATCCGCGTCTTCCGCGAGACGCACGGCGGCGGCGAGCACTTCGGGCGTAAATCGCGTCTCCGCGAGCCGGAGCGCGTTTTCGCGCACACCGGAGACTTTGTCGGACAAGGCGCGCGCGACCTCCGCGGGCGTGAGTTCGCCGAGACCGTCGAGCGCGCAGAGCGCGTGCAGGCGGGCGAGCGGGTTCACACTTTTCTCCGCCAACTCGCGCAGCGGCGCGACCGCCGCCGTGTCGCCGCGCCAGAGCAGGACTTGCTGCGCCTTGTCGCGCTGCCATCCGTTCGTCGAATCCAGCGCCGCCACGACTTCCGCGGTGCTCATGCGATCAAAGCGCAGCGCACGAAACGCGGGCGCGTCTTCCAGGCTCACGCGATAGAGCCGCCCGCGATCGTCGCCTTCGCGGTAGTGCGCGTTCAGTTCGTCCTTTCCCACCTGCGGCAGCCACTGCGGGTGCTCGATCATGTAGCGATACATGTCGGCGATCCACAGCGCGCCATCGGGGCCTTCGCGCATCATCACCGGCCGGCACCAGCGATCTTCGCTCGCGAAAAAATCGAACGACCCTTCGCCGGTCGCGCGGGTGGCGGTGAAGGTCACGCCGGCGTCGGCGAGACGCGCGTGCTGCACGAGATTGTGAAACGGCTCGCAGACGAACGCGTGCCTTTCGCCCGCTGGAAAAAGCGTCGCGTCGCGGATGATCATCCCGCTGCACGCGGAGGTAAAATGGCCCGACTCGGCGAAGCTGTGGTAACGCTTTTCCAGCGCGCTCGCGGGGAAAACCGGAGGGCTCGACGGCGTGAGCAACTGCACGCGCGTCTCCGCTGCACCGACGTGCGGATTCCGCCGCAGGTAATGATCGGCCAGGACGTAGTGCCAGAGCGGGTTCGCGTTCTGCGTGCCGAACCAGCGGCCCCAGTTGTCGCGGTTGCGCCCGAACTGCGTCGGCCCGCTCTGCGGCTCGAGCGCACCGGTGTCGGGGCGAAAGCGGAAGTCGCGGCTGCCGACGAGAATTTCTTCGCCGGTCCGCGTGGACTTCAGCTTCGTGTCCACGCCGTATTTCCCGTGGTGCCCGCCCGCGGCGACATACACCCAGTTGTCGAGGCCCCAGCGCAACCCGTTCGCGCGAAGCTGCTGATTGCCCTCCTGCAAACCGCTCACGAGCACCCGCTGCTCATCCGCGCGGCCATCGCCGTTCGTGTCGCGCAGAAGGATGATGTTCGGCGCAGCGGTGACGATCACGCCATCGCGCCAGGTGATCAGCCCGTTGGGGAAATTGAGCCCTTCGGCGAAGAGCGTGGACTTGTCGTAGCGCCCATCGTCATCGGTGTCTTCGAGCACGCGCACGCGTCCGCCGGGCTTGCCCTGGTTGTCCATCCCGAGCGGATAGTCCGCCATCTCGACCACCCACAGCCGCCCGCGCTCGTCCCAATCGAATGCGACCGGATCGAGCAGCATCGGCTCCGCGGCGGCGAGCTCGATACGGTAGCCCGGCGGGACGTGAATCTTCTTTTGTGACTCCGCGGGTGCGAGCGGTTCGCTCGTGAGTTTCGGGTTCGGCAAGGCGACGGCCTCGGGTGTGCCCACGGGCCGGCCCGAGGCGGCGTAAAGTTGCTTCGCATCTCCGGCAGTGAGCGCGCGATCGAAGAGCGCGAATTGCGCGAGCTGCCCGTGGAGCGGCGCGAAGTGATCGCACCGCGCGCCGAGGAAAAACTCACGAACGCCGGACGCGGTGGATTCGATCTCCGCATCCATTTCCGGTTTCGCTACGCCGTTGAGATAAGCGCGCACGTGTTTGCCATCGCGGATGAAGACGGCGTGATTCCACGTGCCTGGCGGGAGCGCTCCGCGATTTCCTTCTCGGCGCGTTCGCGCTCGGCGGCTTCGCGCGCGCGCTGCCCGGCGATGCCGGATATTTTCCAAAGTGCGGCGATCTCCGCCGGCGGGAGCGCGCGGCCGAACACGGCGATTTCGTCGAGCTTGCCCTGCAAGTTTTCGCCGAAGCGCAGGTGCGCGCTCGCCGCTTCGGCGGGAATCGCAGACGTGAGTTCGGCCTGCTCGCTGCCGTCCACGTGGACGCGCACCTGCCCGCCATCGCGCACGAGCACGGCGAAGTGCCAGTCGTCGGCGCGCATCTCCGTCCTGGTGCGCGCGTCGCCGAGCACGAGCTGCACGCGATGATTCTTGCCTTGCTGGCTGCCGAGTGATTCGCCACTGGCGGCGGTGACGAGCGTGCCGCTGCGGTCGCTCGCGCCGCTCGTCTCGCCGAGCCAGAACCACAGCGCGATCGAATAGTGATCGCCGAGGTCTTTCACCTCGGCCCGCACGTCGCCGCCCGCGAGGTGCAGGGCGCGATTGACCTGCGTCGGGCCGGAGAAGGCGGAAGGCGTGAGCTTCTCGCCCGCGCCGCCGCCGGTGCCGCTGCCGACGCCGGGGAGATACCATGCCGCGCCGGCGCTAATCTGCGCGGGCGCGCCGTCGGGCACGGCGTTGCGTGCGAGCTTGCCCGCGGCGTCGTTGAGCCGCCAGTAGGCGACCGGTTTCGCAGCGAGCACCGCCATCGCATACGGGCCGTGCTCGTCTTCCATTGCGCGCCGTTTTTTCTCCGTGGCTTGCTCAAGCGCGTCAAGCAGTGTGGCGACGATCTTCGGCTCGGCCTGCACCTCAAGCCCGGCGGTGCGCGCGGGCCACGTGGTGTAGCCGCCGAGCACGTGCTGCTCGGGCGTGGGGATGTAGCCTTCGCCGCCGTTCGCCAGCTCGATGTTGAAGTGCGCAGCGCCGGGCGACTGCGCTTTCAGCTTCAAGCCGGTGAGCGCATACACTTCGTTCGGCAGCGTGCTGATCGTCAGCTCGCCGATGCGGATCGCCTGGAGCACGAACTCGGTCTTCTGCCGCTCGTGAAGGATGAGCGCCTCGCGCGCATAGACCTCCTCCTTGTTCTTCGGCACGTCGTTCTCGATCTTTGCGGCGATCGGGCGCGCCCATGCGAGCCGCTTCTCGTCGGGCACGCGGTAGTCGAGCGTGAGCTTTTTCTCCACCATCGCGAGCGCTACGTGGTCGCGATACTGCACCTGCGTGAGCGCCTGCCCGGCAACCTTGGCGACGCCTTCCGCGTAGGTGTCGGCAGTCAGCGTTTTCTTCGGCGCGCCGTAGTCCATCCACATCAAGTCACCGCTCGTGCCCTGCGACATCGCGCAGACGAAAGGGCCGTTGCCTTCGCCGGACTGGCCGAGCAGTCGCGCGACGTGTTTGCAGAAAAGGCCGTAGTAGTCCGCCGACACGGGCGTCGCGCCGAAGTAGTGCTGCGAGTAGTTCGCGAGGACCGCGAGCGGCTGGCCGTCGCGCGTCTGCACCGAGAGCACGGAGACGCCCGGGTCCACCGGCCCCGAGGGCCCGATGATGTCGGCGCTGAGGTAGCCGGGGTGCATGTGCGCGAGGCCGGTTGCGTTGCCGAAGGGGTCCACGACTTTCGTTTCCGGTCGGCGAATCCAGCGGCGGTTGTGCGTGTGCTCCCAATCGTCCACCGACGCCCAGCCGATGCGCGCGGGTTGCAAGTTCTTCGCCGCGGTCGCGATGCCTTCCGCGATCTTCGGGGTGAGAAAGGCCGCGTAATCCTTGTCGAGCCGCGTCCCGAGACAGCCCATCGCCGCTGGCGCGGAATGGGTGTGCGTCGCGGAGATCATAATGTGATCCACCGGGATGCCGCACTGCCCGGTCGCGAGCTGCTTCGCCTCGTCGATGAGCTGCCGCGTCATCATGCATGTGTCCACGATGGCGAAGGCGATCTTCGTTTTTCCGTCGTCGAGCACGAGGCAGCGCACGTGGAGCGGATCGGAGTTCTTCGTGGCTTTTCCCTCGAGGAAGCCGCCGGCGATGATCCGCGGGAAGTCCGCCGGCGAAATGTCCACCGCAGCCGCGCCAGCGCGGAAAACCTCCGCGGCGCTCGCGACGGGCGAAGCAAGCAACGCCGCGGCGGCGATAAGGATAAGGATCGCGCGGAAGTGAGTGCGGCTGGGCATCGAGGCGATGCCCTTTACGCCGGCCGGCCCACCAACTCCGGGATCGGCCGGCCGTCACTCACGAGGTGCGTGGGGCGGCCGTTGAAATCGTTGATCGTCACTTTCCCGCCGTCGATGCCGAGGTGGTGGTAGATGGTCGCGAGGAAATCGCCGGGGCCGCACGCGCGCTCGATCACGTCTTCGCCGCGCTGGTCGGTCGCGCCGATGATGCCGCCGGTCTGGATGCCGCCACCCGCCCAGAGATTGGAAAACGCGCGCGGCCAGTGATCGCGGCCCGGTTGCACGGTGCCGGCTGGCGCGCTGGCGTCACCGGCGCCGGTGCTGCGGTCGAAGCTGATCTTCGGCGTGCGCCCGAACTCGCCGGTGACGACGACGAGCACCCGCTTGTCGAGCCCGCGCGCGTAGATGTCTTCGATCAGTGCGGTGACGGCGCGGTCGTAGTTCGGCATGCGGAACCGCAGCGCATCGAACTGGTGCTGATTCACCGCGTGATCGTCCCAGTTTTGCACCCGCCCGCAGAGCGGTCCGCTCAGGCTGCTGGTGATGATCTCCACGCCCGACTCCACGAGCCGCCGCGCGAGCAGGAGCTGCTGGCCCCAGCGATTGCGACCGTAGCGATCACGGGTGGCCGCGTCCTCTTTGCCCAGATCGAAAGCGTCGCGCGTCTTGGGATTGGTCAGCAGGGTCATGGCCTGTTCCTCGAATTGATCCAGCGCACCGAGTTCGCCCGCCTTGTCAAAGCCCCGCTCGAGCGTGTCGAGGCTGCGCCGCAAGGCCACGCGATCGCTCAGCCGCCGGGACTCCGCGGGATCGGCGAGGCCGATGTTCGGCACTTCAAAATTGGGACGGTTGGGGTCGTCCGTCACCGCGAAGGGCGAATACGCGTCGCCGAGATAGGCCGGGCTGCTGTATTCGGGCGACGCCGGATTCACGCCGACGTAGTTCGGCAGCGGGTTCGTGCGTTTCGCGCCTTTCGAGCGCAGGTAATGAGCGACCGACATCCAGTCCGGATACTTCGGATTGGGTTTGTCGCGTTCATCGGAATCGCCCGAGAACATCTGCATCGTCCCCGCGGGATGGCCACCCGCTTTTTGATTCATCGAGCGCAGGAGGGTGAATTTGTCCGCGATCTTCGCGTGCATCGGCAGCAGCTCGGTGATCTGCATGCCCGGCACCTTGGTGCTGATCGGCTTGAACGGCCCGCGATACTCGGTGCCGATCTCCGGCTTCGGGTCATACGAGTCCACATGCGAGAGCCCGCCCGGCAGCCACACCATGATGACCGCGGTCCTCTCACTGGGTGGCTTGGCCGCGTTCTCCGCCCGGAGTCGGAGCAGCCCCGGCCAGCTCAGCGCGGCAAATCCGGTGAGCCCGATGCGCATGAAACCGCGCCGGCTCAAAGGTCCGCAACAAGGTTCGATGGAAGATTCAAAAGGTGAGGACATGGCGTGCGGAGGGTGGAGGTCTCTAAGAAAGAGGATCGGTTTCGAGGAAGGTTACTTGGTTCCAAAGACGGCGAGTTCCTTGCCATTGGTGCCGTCCCAGACGCGCAGTTGGCTGTCTTCGCCGCCGCCGATGACGACGCTGGCGTTGGCGGTGCTGGCGGCGGACTGCATGAAGTCGGGCAGCTTGTCGATGGCGCGGACGGCGGTGCCGTCGTCGTTGACGATGCGGATGAGATTGTCGCCCGCGGAGGTGACGATCTGCTGGGTGGCGCCGACGAATTGCAGCGAAGTGACTTCCTTGCTCCAGCCTTCGATCTTCTTCTTCCGCTCGCCGATGAGCATGTCCCACACGAGCACCACGCCATCGCCGCCCGCGGTGGCCAGCACGCGGCCATCCGCGCGGAAGGCCACTCCCATCACATGGTGCGTGTGGCCTTCGAAGAGGTTCACCTGCTTGCCGCTCGCGAGGTCGGTGACGCGCGCGATTTTGTCCGAGCCGCCAGAGGCGAGGAGTTTTCCGTCGGGAGAAAAGTCGAGACTCAGCACAGCGTCGGAATGGCGCTCGGGCCACGACTTGACCAGCTTGCCGCTCGCGACATCGAAGAGGCTGATGTCGCCGGAGCGCGAAGGTTCGCCACCTCCCACGGCCAGCGTTTTGCCATCCGGGCTGAAGCGCACGGCGTTCACGCGATCGGCGAAGGGAGAATCTTTTTCGCCGCCCAGCACTCGTTCGAGCACCCAGCGCGGCGCGGCGCCCGTGCTCAGGGTCACGGCCTTCGACGCGGTGAAAGTGCCATCAGCGCTCGCGGCCAGCATCGTCGTCGCCGCACCCGTGCCGCTGACTTCTTCGATCGGGATTCCCGAAGCGACGGCCCAGACGTTGAGCGCCCCATCGCTGCCCAGCGCCGCGACTTTTTGGGCGTCGGGCGAAAAGCACACGGCCAGCGGCTTCGTCGCTTGATCGGTGAGCGCCTGCTTCGCCGCGGCGAGATCGGCGGCGGTTTTGTCCTGCAGCTTCTTCGCGGCTTCACTTGCGGCATTCGCCGCGGCCAGATCGGCGGCGTTTTTGGCCTTCGTCCCGGTGATCCGTTTTACGTCCGCCTCGGCGTCCACGATGTTTCTCTGCGTCGCGGCGCCGGCGGCGAGCGCCGAAGTCTCGGCCATCGTGGTGCTGGCGAGCTTCGCCTGCGCGTCTTTGCGCTGCTTGTCCAAAGCCTCATCCGGCTGAGCATCCGGCGTTTTCGCGATTTGAGCGGCGAGGTCGTCCAGTTCCTTCTGCGCTGCGGCCCTGGCTTCCTGCGCCGGCTTCACGGCCTTCTCCTTTTCGGGCAGCGCCTTCTTCATCGCGACGATCGTGTCGTTCGCCTTCTTCAGCAGTTCGTCGAGCGCCTTGTTCTGCGCTTCGATGCGGGTCACGACCGATTTTTCAAACGACTGCTCGAGCGCCTGCGCGGCGATCGTCCAATCCAGCGCCGCCATCTGCCGGGCCGTCGCCACGGTGCCGCGGAGTTCGACGATCAGCTTTGCCGTCGCGGCATCCCATACGCGCACCGCGCCGTCGGAGCAGCCGGTGGCGAGCTGTTTGCCATCGGGTGACAACGCGTGGCTGACGATGGTCACCTTGCCTGCCTCGGCGATCTTCTTGAGCAGTGCTTCGCTCGCCGGTGGTGGTGGAGTGAGCCTCGCGTCGCCGGGGACGGGCTCCGATTTTTCCAGTCGCCAGATTTTTACTTCGCGGAAACTGCCGCTGGCCAGCCGAGTGCCGTCGGGACTGAAGGCGAGCGATTGCACCAACCCGCGATGGGCCACGCCGCCTTGATCGGCGAGCCGCGTGACGAACTGCCGCGTGGCGAGATCGTAGAGGAAAACCTGATTCGCCCGCCCGCATGCGCCGAAGCGACCGTCCCGGGTCATCGCGACGGTGTAGATCGGATTCACGCCCGGAGGCAGCGGCTGCCAGACGACCTGCCGCGCTTGCTGGACCGAATGTTTCGCACCCTGATCGATCCACGTTTTCAGCAGCGCGACTTCGGCCGGCGTGAGGTCCACCGCACCGGATTTGTTGTTCTTCGGAGGCATCGCCAGGTCCGCATCGAGGTGCGCAGCGGCCTGCACGATGAGGCTCTCCACGCTTTTTCCCGGAATGACGCCCGGCCCGGTTTCGCCGCCCTTTTTCATCAGCTCCGGCGACTCCATGTTGAGGTCGCCCTTCGTCGTCGTCTTGTTGTGGCAGGAGATGCAGTTCGTCTTCAGGAACGGATAGACGTCGCGGTAAAAATCCAGCTCGGCGCTCATCGCCAGCGGCTGAATGGCCATCAAACCCGCGCTCACAGCCCACGATGTGCGGCGGCGAATATTCATTTCTTGTCGGCTGCCGTGACGACGATCTGGATCGGTTCCGAGACGACGATATCGACCGTGTCCTTTGGCTCCGCGGTTGCCGTCGCGGCTTTCATCCGCTTGGCCGCGTCGGCTTTCGCCACGTCCATCGTCTTCGATTTCTCCGCGGCGGCCTTCGCGGCATTTTCAATTTCGGCCTTCTTTTCCGGGGCCGCGATCTTCGCTTCTTCAGCAAGCTTCGTCGCGGCCTCGGCGGCGGCGAGCGCTTCTTCCTCGACCTTCTTCTGCTCGCGCTCGGCGATCCTCACCGCATCGGGATTGTAGCGATACTTCGTCACCGCGGGTCCGTAGAAAGCGACGGTGTATGCGCCGGGCGGCGTCTTCAAGGTGGCGAGATCGAGCACGGCTTCGGCGGCATCGGCCTTCATCGGCACATCGATTTCCTTCACGCTCTCGAAGCCGTCGCCGAACGCCTTCAGCTTGATCGACGTGCCGCTGAATTCGCTGCGCCACGTGAGCTTCAGTGGGATCGTGAGTTTGTCGCCCGCCTTCGCTTCCCAGACTTTCTTCTCGCCCGGCGCGATGCTGACCGGCGCGTATTCCGCACCGCCCGTCGAAACCGGCACATCGGCCATGAGGCGCGGCTTGGGGATTTCGCCGGTGGCGTCGCGCACCGGCCAGGCCATCGAGGCCAGCCGAGCCGGGTGGCTCACCGTGGCGCCGTTGATTTGGGCGCGACCGATGATCTTCGCGGTCGCAAACGCGCGGGGCGCTTCCTCGGCCGCGGTGATGAGCAGCATGCCCTTGGTCTTGCCTGCTGGGATCTTCAGGCCGCAGGCGCTGATGCCCGCCGGCAGGTCTTCCATCGCCAACTCGATCTCGCCGTCGAAGCCATCCTTGCGCACGACGACCACTTCAAATGCGACCGTCGCCCCGCCGCGCAGCGCGATGGGTTTGGAAAGCGCGGCGCGGTCGCCGTTGCGCAGCGTCATGTGAATCGCCCAGGCTGCGAGTGCGAAATCCGGCGCCGCCTTTCGCACGACCAGCCGGTAGGCGTGATTCGGATCGGTGCGGGTGCCGCCGAAAAGGTCGCGCACCTGCAGGTGATAGACACCGTCGTCCTTGAGTTCGACCTTGCCGAGCGGGTCGGCCGATCCGGCGTCGTAGGGCGGGCCGTCGTAGGAATAGCCGTTGGTGGAAACCTTCATCGGACTCGGGATGTCGTTCAGCTCCGCGACGTCGGTGAGCTTGCCGTCGGGCATCACGCGCTGCACGACAACAAAGGGATCAGTCGGCAAACCCAGCCGCTCCGAGGCGACCTCAATCCACCAAACCTCGCCCTTCTTCGCGGTGAACTCATACGTGTCCACATCCGCTGCCGGAAAAAATCGACCGTCGATCGCGCACGGCAGCGTGATCTTTTGCGCTTCGGAGTGCTGGTTGTTGGGCTCGGCTTCGGCAAGCTGCGGCGCGTCCGAGGTCGCGTCCGGCACCCACGACACCGAGCTCACGGCGCGAGTCGAGAGCTGCCGTGGCGATGGACCCGTGCCGGAGGTGTCGAGCAGCGCGAGGCGGTAAAAATGCTCGGCGCCGCCCTTGAACGTGAGGCTATGCACTTTGACGACGTATTTGCCGTCCGCCGGCGGCGTGAACTCCACGATACCGCCGGTGCGATCGACCACGAGGTCGCGCCCCTGCGCGTCAGCTACGATCAAGACCGGCGTGAGCTTCGAGTCGATGCCCGCGGCGGCGCAATCCACGACCACGCGTTTCCCCTTTGTCCCTTCAAAGGAATAAAAATCGACCGCCCGCGCAGTCATCACCGCGTTGCAGACGGAGTTCGGTTTTAGTTCCACCGCCGCCGCCAGCGAGTTGTTCGGCTTCGCGCGCGTCAGCTCGGCCAGCGTTCCCACCGAAAAGGCACGCGACGACGAAACGCCGAGGCGGCTCATCACACGGGCCTCATGCACGCCGGCCGGAGCATCGGGTGCGATCGTGACCACGAACTTGTTCGGCTCGGCCTTTCCATCCGCAGCCGTCTTCGGCTTCGCGGTGATCCCGGGCGCGGAGAAAAGCAGATCGGTGATGTCTTCGATGCTCTCGCCGGTGATGCTGACTTCGACCGTCGTGCCGACTTGTCCGCCCATCGGCATGACGGTGAGCAGACGCGGCGCGGGCAGGCAGACCTGCTGGGCGACGGACGCGGCAACGAGCCATAACGAGGCGGCGCCGATGAGGAATAGGGTGGGGAACGAGCGGGACATGCGGTCAGTGGTTGTAGCGAAATTCCTTGGTGTTGATCAGTGCCCAGACGAGGTCTTCGTAGGCTTGGCGTTTGGCCTGCGCCGGCGCGAGCGGCTGGCCTTTGGCGTCGGTGCGTGGCTTGGCGAGATGATCCTCGATGGCCTGCAACTCTTCCGCGCGCGGCGCACGGGAAAAGGCGGCGAGATACAGCTCGCGGATCTTCTCCGGTTCGGGCGACGTGGCCTTCGCCAGCCGATCCGCGCGTCCCCCGTTCGTGGCGAGCTTGGCCTTGATGTCGGCCGCATTCATGAGGTGCAGGCTCTGCGCGAGGCTCGACGACTGCACGCGCTCGCACTCGCACACGCTCGCGCCTTCGGGCCGGCCGAAGACTTTCAGAAAGCCGGAACTGCGGTTGTAGCTGTTGTCCGGCAGCGCGATCGCGCGCGTGCCGGGCGGCAGGTCGGCGAAGTCCGTTTGGGCGCCGGTGAATTGATCGATCGCGTCGAGGAGCACCTCGGCGGGCAGGTGCTTCGGGTAGTAATGAGAAAAATTTTGCCGATCGACGCCGTTGTGTTCGTTCGGTTTCTCGCTGAGCTGATAGGTCGTGGACTGCGTGATGAGCCGCACCACGGACTTCAAGTCGTAGCCGCTCTGGATGAAATGGTTCGCGAGCGCGTCGAGCAGCTCGGGATTCGTCGGCGGGTTGGTGTCGCGAATGTCGTCCTCCGGTTCGATGAGGCCGCGCCGGAAGAAGTGTTTCCAGTAACGATTCACCAGCGACTTGGCGAAGAACGGGTTCGTCTTGTCGCTCAGCCAATCGGCGAGGTGCAGGCGCGGATCTTCGTCCGGAGGAATGTCGAGCGTCGGTCCGCCGAGCGCCGCGGGCTTCACCGGTTGCTTCGTCTTCTTGTTCTCCGCCTGCGCGATGCCGCGCTTGTGGAAGATCACGTCCTCGCCCGCCGTCATCGTCGGCTTGCGCCCCACCTGGGTGAAGAACGCGGAGAAGCTGTAGTAGTCCTTCTGGCTCCAGCGCTCGAACGGATGGTGATGGCATTGCGCGCAATTCATCCGCACGCCGAGGAAAAGCTGCGCCACGTCCTCGAGCTGCTGCGTCGGCTCCTTCACCCGCTTATACCAGGCCACCGCGGGATTCGTGGCGATCGTGCCCGTCGCCGCGAGGAGCTGGCGCGCCATCTGGTCGTAAGGCGTGTTCGCGAGGATATTGTCGCGCACCCAGGAGTGGAACCCGAAGTTCGCCGTGATGTCGCTGGCCGCGTCGCGTTTGTTGTGGAGCAGTGGCGCCCATTTGCCGGCGAAGTAATCCGCGTAATCCGGACTCGCGAGCAGCATCTCGATGAGCTGGTCGCGCTTATCCGGCTCGGCCAGGAACGACCGCGTCTCCTCCACGGTCGGAAGACGGCCCGCGATATCGAGCGAGGCGCGGCGCAGAAAAGCCGCGTCGTCGCAAACGGGCGACGGCGGTATCCCGATCTGCCTGAGGTTCGCGAAGATCAGCTCGTCGATGAAGTTCTTCGTCGGCGGCAGCTTCTCCACCGGAGCACCCAGCGGGATCGACGCGCTGTAAACCGATACCTTCGCCTGATAGCGCACCATCACCGCGACGTTGCCCGGGATGTCGAGGATCTTGACCAGCCCCTTTTCTCCCGCCTCGGCCATGCTCTTGTCATTCGGCTCATAGAGCGCGGCGTGCGTCACATCGCGCGTCGCGCCATCGGAGTAGTGCGCCGTCACCTTGAGCTGCTGCTCGGTGTTCGTCTTCATCGAGTTCCGCTTCGGCTTCACCTCGATCGACACCAGCGAGGGGTCTGTGGCCCTGGCATACGTCATCCCTTCGCTGATCCACCGGACCAGCGTTTTGTAGCCCTCCGAACTCGGATCGAGCTGCTTGCCGCCGCCGTGCGGCACAATGTTCGCCGCCTTCAGCACCAGCAGACTCTGCTCCGGCGCTCCCGGGAAAACCCGGCGTCCTTTGCCCTCCTTCACGATGTGCTCGTAATCTTCCTCCGGCTCAAACCCGAGCAGCGACAGCCGGAAGCCGCGCTGCCCCATCCCCGCTTTGGCATGGCAGGCACCCGCGCTGCACCCCGCCTTGGTGAGGATCGGCTGCACGTCGTTGATAAAGCTCAACGGACGCTCGGGCTCCGCCGCGAAACACGGCGCCACGAGCGCGGCGACGAGGAAGGCCGTTTTGGCGATGAGCGGGCAGTTCACGGTCACGGGGCGAAGATCGAGCATCTGGATGTATTGTGTCCGCTAGGGGAAACTTACCGCCCCGGAGAGGCTCTTC
>JBBRXP010000159.1:0-14074 GCA_038238555.1 Chthoniobacterales bacterium
CGCGTGAGCACTTGCTGGAGCACGATGTCGGCGATGGCGTCCTTGATGAGCACACGGCCCGCGGCGAGCGCCGCCTTCTGCTCGTCATTGGCGGCCGCTTCGCCCTGCTCCTTCTTCGTTCGCTCCCACTGCGACCAAGTGTGCACTCGCTCGCCGAAAATTCGCTCTGCCGCGGCGTAAGACCAATCGCGAAACGCGCCCTCGGTGAACTTCATGATGTTGCCCTTGTGGACGAGCGTCACCGATTTGCGCCCGTGGTCGATGGCATACTGGATGGCTGCTTTCACGAGCCGGATGGTGCCTACCTGCGACACGGCCTTGATGCCGATGCCCACCGTCGGTGGGTAATTTTCCATCGTGTGCCCGGGAGCCGCGAGCTTCATGTACTCGACGACGGCCTCGCTCGTGCCGAAGCGGATCTTTCGGAAATCTTTTGGAAAAGTTTGCGCGAGAAAATCGAGCACCTGTTGCGCTTCCGGCGAGCCGCCGGCGTACTCGATGCCGGCGTAAATGTCCTCGGTGTTTTCACGGAAGATCACCATGTCCACCAGCTCAGGCCGCTTCACCGGCGAAGGCACGCCGGCAAAATACTGCACGGGCCGAAGGCAGACGTAGAGATCGAGCATCTGGCGCAGCGCCACATTCAACGAGCGGATGCCGCCGCCGACCGGCGTGGTGAGCGGGCCCTTGATACCGACGAGAAATTCCTGAAATGCGGCGACGGTGTCGTCCGGCAACCACGTGTCGAATTTAGTCTTCGACGCTTCGCCCGCGAAGACCTCCATCCACGCGATCTTCCTGGCGCCGCCGTAAGCCTTCTCCACCGCCGCGTCCATCACGCGCACACTCGCGGCCCAGATGTCCGGCCCGGTGCCGTCGCCGCGGATGAAAGGAACGATGGGATTGCTGGGAACGGAGAGCTTGCCGCCGCCGATCGTGATCTTGTCGCCCTTCGGCGGAGTGCAGGTGGTGTATGCCATAAAAGGGGGCGCGCAGTAGCCGTGCGGGTCTGCCAAGAGCGCCTCAGCCCATCGCTCCGTGCGATCCCGCCGGCGCGAGGTAGCTCAACAAATTGCTGAGAGCGCCGCGCATGGATTTGCGATGCACGATCATGTCGAGCAAGCCGTGCTCCTCGAGGAATTCCGAGGTTTGAAAATCCGGCGGCAAATCCTGGTGCGTGGTCTCGCGGATCACGCGCGGTCCGGCAAAGCCGATCATCGCGCGCGGCTCGGCGAGGATGATGTCGCCGAGGGTCGCAAAGCTCGCGCTCACGCCGCCGGTGGTGGGATCGGTGAGCACGGAGATGTAGGGCAGCCGCGCCTGCGCGTGCAGCGCGAGCGCGCCGGAGGTCTTGGCCATTTGCAGGAGGCTGAGCATGCCTTCATACATCCGCGCGCCGCCGGATGCGGAGACGATGATGACCGGCAGCCGATCGCCGGTGGCGCGCTCGATGAGTCGCGTAAGTTTTTCTCCGACCACCGATCCCATGGTCGCGGCGATGAAATTAAAATCCATCGCCGCGATGGCCACGCGACGGCCCTCGATTTTTCCGAGCCCGGTGAGCACGGCGTCGTTGAGTCCGGTCTTTTTTTGGTAATTCTTGAGGCGCTCGGTGTAGCTCGTCATGCCGGTGAATTTCAAAGTGTCCACCGAGCGCATGCCTGCGTCGTGCTCCTCGAAGCTCGCGGGATCGAGCAGCATCTCGAGCCGCTCTCTGGCCGTCTGCGTGAAGTGGTGATCGCACTTCGGGCACACGCGCAAATTTTGAGCGAGCTCGAGATTGTGAATCATCTCCGAGCAGCGCGGGCACTTCTGCCAGAGACCCTCCGGAAACTCGCGCTTCTTGTCGGCGTGAAATGCTGGCTTGGAGAAGATGCCCATGAAGTTGGATCAGCCGCGGGCCACGGTGACGACGCGCACGGACGCGGCGCCCGCCCGCCGCAGAGCACGCGCGCATTCCTCCACCGTGGAACCGGTGGTGAAGACGTCATCGACGAGAAGGAGGTGGCAGCTTTGCACGGGCGGACTGTGGCGCACGCGGAAGGCGTCGCGCAAGTTTTCCATCCGCTCCTGGCGATCGAGCCGCGTCTGCGTAGTGGTGTAGCGGATGCGCCGGAGCGCCTGCCACACCGGGATGCCGCGGCGCCGGCCCAGCAGGCGCGCGATCTCGGCGGCTTGATTAAATTCGCGTTCGCGAAAGCGCGCGGGATGCAGCGGCACGGGCACCAGCGCATCGACGGGCGCTGCGCGGAGGCGCTCGTCGTCGAAGGCTTCCGCCGCCCACGCCGCGAGCTGATGGCGGAGAAAAAAGTGACGGTCGTATTTGAAGCGATGCAGGAACTCGCGCACCACGCCGCGGCTCGCGTAACGGGCGACCGCGCACTCAAAGTGCAGGCGCCGTTCCGCGCAATTCTGGCAGGTAAATTCGCTCGTGATCGCACCCTCGAAAGGCTGCGAGCACGTCCGGCAAAATGGCGCTTCGATCCGGCTCGCGCCGGCCGCGCAGGGTTTGCACAGATGCTCCCCGGCCGCCGTGCCAGCGCCGCAATTCGCGCAATGCGGAGGGTAAAGCAGCGAGAGCAGCGCCTCACCGATCCGGCGCGCGATTTTCATCGTCCGCATATTGCAGCCACGCCCAGCACAGCGCGCCCGAGAGGCTCACCACCGCGAGTGCGCCGAGGCCCACGATCATGTCCTCGCCGATCCACGGCATTGTGTCGGCGAGCTTGCGTTTCGTGAGCCGGTTGAAGCCGAACTTTGCAAAGACCAGCCCCGCGTGCAGCCCGATGCCGAGCCACAGCGCGCGCGTGCGGAGGGCCGCCCAGCCGAGCACCCAGCCCAGCAGGAAGAGCGTGGTAAAGCCCGCGCCCAGCAACACCGGCTCGGAAAATTTTGCGAAGCACGACGGAAGCACTCGCAATCCCGTGAGCCAGTCGATCTGCTCCGGCCCCAGCGCGACCGCCGGCGGCTTGAGGAAATGCAGGATGGAAAAAAGCGCGGACACCGCCGCGAGCGCCCGCCAGCGCCCCATCGCGCGCCGGAAGATGCCCAGGATTGCGCCGCGAAACAGCCACTCCTCGATCACCGCGACAGTGAATGCGGAGAGCGCGATTTTCCCCAGATCGCTCCACGGCAGCACATCCTTCCAGCGATACACGCCGAGCCGCAGCGCAAGCACGGCGAAGAGCGACATGGAGAAAAATCCGGAGAAAAATCCCGCGCCGAGATGTTGCCAGCCGCGCGGGTCCGGCTCGATGCCGAGCCCCGCTCGGGTGCGGATGTGCAGCAGGCGGATCGTCGGCCAGAGCAGCGCCAGCGCCGCGAGGAGCACAGCGCGGTCGAAAAATCGCGCGAACCCCACCTCCCCAAAAACGCCCAGCGCGCGCCCGCCCCAAAACAGCCACGGCGCCAGCAGCGCGCCGAGCAGTGCCGAGCCGACGAGAAAGAGCAGGATCGCGCGGATTTCTTTCAAAGCGCCGCGAGTGTGCGGCGAAGGCTCGCGAGTCCTCCACAGAAAAAGCGCCGCGCTTGCGAGCCGCGTCCGCCGCCGCTACACACGAGCCGAAGCCATGCGCAACGTGCACATCTGGAAATCGGAGACCGCGGAAGGCACGAAGCGCGAAGTGCGCGCGGAAAAATTTGGCGGCAAGTGGCGCGTGCAAGCCAAGGTGCGCGCCGAGGAAAACTGGACCTACTACGACGAGCCGCTCCTTCCCGATCTCATCGAGCTGCGAGCCGTGCTCTGGCGCAAATACCAGCGCAAGCATCTCGCGTGGGAGGACGTGGCGGCGGTCGAGAAAATGATCCTCGCCCGCGGCGGCTCGTGGGCCACAGAGGAGTGAGCGCCCACGCCCTTCACGCCATTACTTGTCCGCGAGATGAACGTCCACGATCATGACGATCAGCACTGGAGCACCGAGCCAGAAGGTGATCGCGTAGTCGCCGATGATCTTGATTTGGCGTTCGCGAAGAGAAGCATCCTTGTCGGTGAAATCTCCCTGACTGCCGGGGTGCTCTCGCAGGCTGTAAATGAAATCCATGATTTTCCTGCGTTGGACGCCGCTCTTGGGATGAATCCAACAGGCCCAGATGCATGTAAAACCTCATGGGACCGCATGGGAGGCTACTTCCGATCAAGCTGGTGTTCGAACTCCTCAGAAGTGATCCAATGCGCGGGGTCGCGGTCGGATAGTCTGGAATCGATGCGCGCTTGATAGTCAGAGTCCGAGGCGTGCCGAAGGTGGAAAAGGAAAGCGGTGACCTCACCCTGCTCGGTCGGGGAGAGTGAGAATATGGCCCGTTCAGCTCACGGCAAGCTCGTGAGAACGCCGAACCTTGGAATTGATAGTCATCGGCGCGCGGCGCCGTTAAACTCGCGGATATGAAAATGAAAACCCTACTCCTCTGCGCCCTCCTCGCTGCGTTCTCCGTGCCGGCGTGGACGAAGATCAAGACTGAACCCGTCGAGTACAAAGATGGCGATGTGAAGCTGGAAGGCTACGTCGCTTACGACGATGCCACCGATAAGCCGCGGCCCGGCGTGCTCGTCGTCCACGACTGGATGGGCCTGCAAGATTACGCGCAGCGCCGCGCGCGGATGCTTGCCGAACTCGGTTACGTCGCCTTTGCCGCGGACATTTATGGCAAAGGCGTGCGCCCGGTGGAACCGGCGGACTGCGCAAAGGAGGCCGGCAAATTCAAGAGCGATCTGCCGCTGCTCCGCAAACGCGTGACGCTCGGCCTCGACCAACTCCTCAAGCAACCTCACGTCGATGCGCACCGCATCGCCGCGATCGGCTACTGCTTTGGCGGCACCACCGCGCTGGAGCTCGCGCGCAGCGGCGCGCCGGTCGCCGGCGTCGTGAGCTTTCACGGCGGACTCGCGACGACGCTCCCGGCCAAGGAAGGCGCGGTGAAAGCGAAGGTGCTCATCTGCCAGGGCGAAGACGATCCCCACGTGAAGCCGCCCGAACGCGCGGCCTTCAAGGAGGAGATGACGAAGGCAAAGGTGGACTTCAAGTTCGTCTCCTATCCCGACGCGGTGCACAGCTTCACCAAAGCCGAAGCCGGCAACGACAAAGCCAGCGGCAACGCCTACAACGCCAAGGCCGACCAGGAATCGTGGGCAGAAATGAAGACCTTCTTCGCGAAGATTTTGGCGAAGTAGCTGCGACCTCCTCGTCGCAGGTAGTTCCCGCGGCGTCCTCGCCGCGCGGGAGCTGCTACGGCGGGAACCACACGTAAAGCATGAGATACACAAGCACCCCGGTCACCGACACGTAGAGCCAAACCGGCAGCGTGATCTTCGCCCAGCGCCGGTGCCGATCGTAGCGAGCCCGCAGCGCCGGAATGACCGTGAGAAAAACCAGCGGCACCGTGAGAAACGCGAGCGGGATGTGCGTGCCGAGGATGAAAAAATAAAGCGGTCGCGGCCAGCCCGTGTGCGTGAACTTCGTAACCACGCCATGCTTCATCCAGTGATAGGTGACGTAGCACGCGAGGAAGAGCGTGGAGGTGACGAGCGCCGCGCTCATCGCCGCGATGTGCGCCTTCTTGCGCTCGCTTTTGATCGAGAAAAATCCCGCGAGGATGAAGACCGTGCTCAGCGCGTTGAGGCTGGCGTTGATCGCGGGGAGATTTTCAACGGTCATGGCTTTTCGGCGCGAAGTCCCTTGAGGTCCGCAATCAATCGCGCGACGCCCTCGCTGGTCGTGCCGTCGTAGTAGCCGCGGATCGTGCCGGCGCGGTCCACCAGCACGAGGCGCGTGGCGTGAGTGATGGGCTCAGTGACGTTGGCCTTGTCTTCGGTGAGGCTGAGCAGAAAGCCCTTGTTGGCGAGCTCATAGATCGTGTCCTTTGCGCCGGTGAGGAATAGCCAGCGCGGGCCGGCGCCAAATCTCGCGGCATAATCGCGCAGCACCTCTGGCGTGTCTCGCTCGGGATCGCTGGAGATCGAGACGAGGCGCACGTCATCGAAGCCGGCGACGGCGCGCTGCACTTCGCCCATGCGCGTGCTGAGCGCGGCACACGGGCCGGGGCAGCGCGTGTAAAAAAAATCAGCGACCCACACGCGGCCTTTGAGTTGGTCGAGACCAAACGACTTGCCGCTGCGCTCGGTAAGCGCGAAGTCAGGCAGCGCCTTGATCTTCGGCAACTCCGCGGCATCCCGCTGGCAGCCTGCAACGAGCAGCGCGGTGAGGAGCGTGACACGAGCAGCGTTCACACCTTGGTGAAGACCATCAGCCCGAGGAGCAGCGGGAGAAAAATGATGGACGCGAAGAACAGCCGCCGCGCCGACGGACGAGTGCGCTGGAGGAGAAAGTGCGCGGCGCACGCGATCAGCATTCCATCCAGCAACAGCGCGCCGGAGAGATATGCCGCGCCATTTATTCCGACGACAAAGGGCACGACGGTGATGGCGGTGAGCGCGCTGGTGTAGAGCAGGCTCTGCATCGCCGTGGCGCAACCGCTCAGGTCGTCGCGGCGCAACATCACGAACCCGGCCTGTGCGTATTCATCGCGATACATCCAGGCGATGGCGAGGAAGTGCGGCATCTGCCAGGTGAAGAGGATGCCGAAAAGAATCCACGCGCCGCGATCGAACGATGGCCGCACCGCCGTCCAGCCGATGACTGGCGGGATCGCGCCCGCGAGCGCGCCCACGATCGTGCAGAGCGAAGTCTTGCGCTTCAGCGGCGTGTAAAGGGCGGTGTATATGAGGATGGTCGCGGCGGCGAGATACGCGCTCATCGCGCTGGCAGTGACCGCGAGCCATGTGACGCCGGCGACTGCAAACGTGAGTCCGAGAGCAAGCGCGGTGTTGGGCCGCATGCGTCCGGCCGGCAGCGGACGGCGTCGCGTGCGTTCCATGAGGCGGTCCACATTCATCTCGAGAAATTGATTGAGCACCGCCGCGGCGCACGCGGCCAGCGCGGTGCCGATGATGGCGTGGACGACCAGTAACCAATCCACTCGCGGCCCCGACGCCAGGCACGCGCCGACGAAAGTGGTGACGACCACGAGCAGACTCAGGCGCGCTTTTGTGAGCGCCACGAGATCGCTCAAAATGCCCGGCTCAGCGCTCGAGATGTCGAGCGGGACGGCAACGTTTTGCAACGGACGATTCACGCCGGCACCTCCGCAAGTTGCGCGGTCGGCACCGTGCCTCTGCGCGGCGTGGATCGCGCGCGAATTGCCAGCAGCACGGTCGTGGCCAGGACCGCCGCGCCATTGACGACGTGCAGCGTGGTGAGGATCGGTGGGCGCATCTGCCACACGACGAAAATTCCGAGCGTGACTTGCGCCGCGATCAGCGCCAGCAGCAGCGCGGCGGGGCGGATGATCCGCACGTCGCCTGCGGCATTGCCGATCGCGCGTAGCACGAGCGCGAGGACAAAGAGCGAGACGAGCACGGCGCCGATGCGGGTGTGGGTGAAGTTGAGATCGGTGTAAACATCGTGACCGGCCGGCATCCAGCCACCAGCGGGCATCTGCGGGAAGGTCGGGATCGCGAGACCGGCGCCGAGATGACGCATCGTGGCACCGGCGATGAGTTGGAGGAAAACGATTCCCGCCGTGATCCAGCCCAGCCTGCGGATGCCGATGAACTCAGGCGTCGGCGCGATCTTCACCCAGACCGGCGAGAGCATCGCGGCGATGCATACAAGCGCGCACAGCTCGCCCTGCGCAAAGCATCCGTGAACGATCCGCAGCGCGGTCGCAGCTTGCGGATCGCCGGCGGACTCGACTGTCACACGCAACCCGCCGAGCACCGCCTGCACACACACGCCGAGGAACGCCGCGAACGCGAGCCACCGCACCATCGCCGTGCAGTGGTGATCGCCGCGCCGCGCACGGGCGAGGATCACCAACGCAAAAGTAGCCGCCGAAGTCCACAAACCCACGTGCGCCACAATCACCGGCGGCGCGCCCGCCAGCTTCGCGATCACCGCCGCCGCGACCGACACACCCGCGGCGATCGGCACGCCCCACGCGCTCCGCCACACCCACGCACACAACACGCCGACCATCAGCCCCACCGTCTCCGCCGCGAGCCGGTGTCCGTGTTCGAGCCGCTGCATGAAGTCCTGCCACCAGTCGTCCGGATTCACCGAGCCGTGGCTGAGCGGCCAGTCCGCGAAAGCCATCCCCGCGCCCGAGGTCGTGGTATGTCCGCCGATGACGACGAGCACAAGAGTCATCGCCACCACGACCTTCGCATAACGAGCCAGCCGCACGGAGACGGCGGCGCTCCGTGGAGCGCGGCACGGAGCGCCGCCTTCCTCGTGCGGCACGAAGTCCGCGCGCAGGTGCGACGGGCTGCAAGTGCTGGGGTCGTTCACGAGCATCAGCGCTCCAAAAGCGGCCACGAAGTACCGCCTACTTTGCAGCAACCGGCGCCACGGCGGGCTGCGCATCGGGATGCTGCATCTTGAACTGCTCAGCCGACCACTCGTCGAATTTCTTTTGATCCTCGACGATCATCATCGCCTTCATCGCGTAGTGGCCGGCGCCGCAGAGCTGCGCGCACACGATCTCAAATTCCCCCTCGCGAATCGGCCGGAACCACATCGGAATTTTCGAGCCGGGGATTGCATCCTGGCACATGCGCATGTGCTGCAGCGAGAGACTGTGGATCACGTCCTTCGAGGTGATCTCGATGACCGCGGGCTTGTGGTTCACGAGATGCAGTTCGTTCTTGGAAACAAAGTCGTCCTTGCCCGCAGGGTCGGTCGGATCGAGGCCGAGCGGATTGTTCGCGCCCACGAGGTTCACGTCCTGCCGGCCAAAGACGTTGTCCGCGCCGGGGTAGTGGAAATTCCACGCAAACTGCTCGCCGACCGCGTGCACGCGCACGGCCTTGTCTTTGTCGGGCCATTCGTTGGGATTGACTCGCTTGCCCCAGAGCGGCAGCGCGAAACCCAGCAGCAGCACGGCTTCCACGAGCACCACGGAAAATTCAATGTGCGCCGAAGCCTTGCTCTGCACGCCGTGGTAGTTGGCTTTCGGATTCCGCGAGTGGTGGAAACGCACAATGGTGTAGAGGAAATACGCGGTCCATCCCACGAAGAGCACAGCCATGAACCAGTGGCAGAACTGGAGCATGTGATCGATGAGATAGCCGTGCTCCGAGGCGTTGGGGAGCATCCCCATTTTTTTGTTAAGATCGAGCCATTCGAACATAGGAAGTCAGGCAGTGGCGTCGGCCGGCGGCATCGGCACGCTCGCGCGTTTTATGAGGTAAAAGGCGAAGCCGGCCAGGCTCGCGAGCACGCCGCCGATGCAGCCGAGCAGGAGAAAGATCGCGCCGTTGATCGCGCCGCCCGTCTTGTCATCCGCGCCCATGCACACGGCGCAAGCGTGAGCGGTGGCGGGTATGTGAAGCGCGACGAACGTCGCGATCGAAAAACCGCGCGCGTTCATACGATGATCTTTCGGCTCTTTTTCAAAAACCACAGTCCGTAGAGAACGAGCGCCACCGCCGTCATCGCCGAGCCGATGCCGAACGCCGCCGCGGTCTGATTGACGTAGGCCCACACCGCGCATCCCGCCGCAAGCACGATGGTGAGCAGGATGAAGAAAACGTGAAAGACTTTGAGAGACATGGCGGCGGGCTGGTTAGTGATGATTGTAACCCGTGTTGAAGATCGGGTCGCTGAAATGCAGCAGCGTGAGGAGGAAGAGTCCGGCGACGAAGAACGCGGTGAAAAACAGGAAGCGCCAGATGGTTTTCTTCTCGCCTTTCAAGTGCATGAAGATCGCGCCGACGAAGCCGACTTTGATCGTCGCCAGGATCATCGCGATGATGATGTTGCGCGACCGGCTGCCGAAATCGACATACGAGAGCAGCACCGTCACGCCGGTTGCGATAATCAAGAAGCCGCCTACGCCGAGATATAGCCCGAGGTGCATGTCGTGCGCGGCCGGCACATGGTCTTCGTGCGAGGCGGGAGCGATTTCTTTGGCGGGTTCGTGAGCGGCGTCCATAAAATCAGAGCAGATAAAAGATCGGGAAAACGAAGATCCACACGAGATCGACGAAGTGCCAGAAGAGGCCCACGACTTCGACGCGGTTGGCGAGATGCTCGGGGTTTTTCCGAAACATATTCGCGCCGCCCGTAATCGGCAGCCAGAGGTAGATCATCACGATCACGCCCGCCAGCACGTGCAGTCCGTGCAGGCCGGTAATGGTGAAATAGATGGCAAAGTAGGGGCTGTGTTTCGGCGCAAACGCGCTGTAAAACTCGATGTCCTTGCGCTCGATTTTTCCGAGGTGTTCGGTCGGGCCTTTGTACCAGAAGTGCGGCTTGTCGCTCTCGGGATCGGTCGGCGCGGCGTTCACCGGATCGAGCCCGAGCACGAATGCCTCGACCTTCACACCGGGCACGCGCTCGAGCTTCGCCGCCACGTTCGGCGTGAGATGCCTGCCCTCTATCGTCAGCACCTTCGGATCGTGCGCGTCGGGCTTCGCTTCGAGATCGTGCGCCTTGAGAAATGTTTCGAGCTTCGCGTGATCCACCCCTTCCGCCTGGATTTCGACCTCGTGCAGATGGCCGGAAATTTCCACGCGCGGATCGAGTTTCTTTTCCGCGAGATGCGCGTTGCCGAGATACTGCTCGTAGTGCCCGAGCGCGTCTTTTTTGATGAACGCGCCGAAGTGCTCGAACTTCACGGGCCACTCGAAGGTGAGCTTCACAAAAAGGAAGATCGCGCCGCACAGGATCGAGACGCCCATCCACAGTTTGTAATCCCTGAACTTCCGCATCTTCAGCGATGCCCACGCGAGCACGACGGTGACCGACGACGCGATGAGGATCGCGGTATTGAGCGCGCCGATGCGCACGTCGAGCAAACCGTGCGGCCAGTAGCCTGGATCCGCGCCCATCCGCAGAAAAACGTAGCCGGAAAAAAGCCCGCCGAAGAGCATGACTTCCGAGGCGAGGAAGAGCCAGATGCCGAGCTTCGCGTTGTAGAGTCCCGTGTCGGGACGCGCCTGGATTTCGTAAGGAATTTGCATGTCAGGAATGCGCGACTTCGACCTCGTGTAACGTCCGCTCGGGCGCGCCGCTTGGCGGCTTGTTCCTGTCGCCCGGCGGTTCCGTCTGCGGCGAGAAATCCTTATCCGCGCCGGGCACGCTGTATTCATACGGCCCGCGATACACGGCGATGGGATGGGTGAAATTGCCGTGGCCCGGCGGTGTGGGCGTATCCCACTCGACGGTAGTGGCGTCCCACGGATTGTCGCTCGCCTTGCGCCCATATTTCATGCTCCAGAAAAAGTTCCAGATGAAGAGAAGTTGCACCGCGCCGAGCAGGAAGGCGGACGTGGACATGAAGCCATTCCACTCGATGCCCGTCTTGCCCCACACCACCGCGCCCGAGAGTCGGTCATAAGTGGCGCCGCCGTCATACCAGCGCCGATGCATCCCGGCCATGCCTTGCAGGAACATCGGAAAGAAGACGCCATTGATGAAGATGAGCGAGCCCCAGAAATGCATCCGCCCCAGGAACTCATTGAGCATCCGCCCCGTGGCCTTCGGATACCAATGATAGATGCCCGCGAAGATCGCGAAGATGGTGCCCGGCGCGACCACATAATGGAAGTGGCCGATGATGTAGTAAGTGTCGTGCAAGTAGAGATCGACCGCGTTGAACGCGAGCGGAATGCCGGTCAATCCGCCGATCCCAAACATCGGCAGAAACGACGCCGCGAAACACATCGGCGTGTTGAAGCGGATCGACCCGCCCCACAGCGAGAGCAGCAGCGCCGTGAGCAGGATCACCGACGGAATCGAGATGATGATCGTGGTCGTCTGGAAGAACCCCGCGACCTTTGCGCCCATGCCCGTCATGTACATATGGTGCGCCCACACCACGAAACTCAGGAAGCCCAGCACAAAGATCGCGCCGACCATCGCCTTGTAGCCGTAGAGCGGCTTGCGCGTATTGCACGCTATGACCTCGGCCACCATGCCGATGCCCGGCAGGATGAGCACATACACCTCCGGATGCGCGAGAAACCAAAACAAGTGCTGCCACAAAATGGGGCTGCCGCCGCCGCTGAAGTGTGTGAGTTGCTGGCTCACGATGAGCCCCGTGGGCATGAAGAAGCTCGTGTCGAAGGCGCGATCCATGAGCTGAAAAACGCCCGCGGCCTCGAGCGGCGGAAACGCCAGCAGCAGCAGAAAGGCGGTGACGAATTGCGCCCAGACAAAGAAGGGCAGCCGCATCCAAGTCATGCCCGGCGCGCGGAGCTGGATGATCGTCGCGATGAAATTCACCGACCCGAGCAACGACGCCGTGATGTTAAAGACCATGCCCGTGACCCACATCGTCTGCCCGTTCCAAAACGGGTGAATGTAATGCTCCATCCCGAGTGGAAAGATGCCCTGCCCCTGATCCGCGATGCCCGAGAGCGGCGGATAAGAAGTCCAGCCCGACTTGGCCGCGCCACCCGGCACCAGGAAGGAGAGCGACATGAAGATGCAACTGATGAAGAAGCTCCAGTAGCTGGCCATGTTGATGCGCGGAAAAGTCATGTCCGGCGCGCCGATCTGGAGGGGCACCACGAAATTTCCAAACGCCGCGAAGGCCACCGGCACGATGCCGAAGAACACCATGATGGTCCCGTGCATCGCTCCAAAAGAATTGTATCCGTCGGGCGAAAGCTTGCCGCCGGGGAAAATATCCGTGAGCGCCCGCAACCAGAACCAGTGGCCCGGCGATCCATCGGCCGCGAGCGGATGGTGCATGTTGAGCCAGGTTTCGAGGTGCGCCATCATCGGCCCGATCCACGGGACCACGGTGTCGGGCCGCGCAAGCTGCCAGCGCATCACGAGCATGAGGCAGAAACCAAAGAACAAAAACACCAGCCCGGTCAGACCGTACTGGATGCCGATGGTCTTGTGATCGGACGAGAACACGTACTTCCAGATCCAGTGCTGATAGTGTTGATGATCCTCGTGCCCGGGGTCGTGATGCGTGTGTGTAGCAGCTTCGGTAGCCATAGGTCTTAAGTCAGGAAGGTTAGAGTTCCGGGGAGGGCGCGCGTCCCGGAACGCCGTGATTGGAAATCCGTCATCACTTTTTCGGCGCCGGAAATTTCTGCAACTCCGCCTCCGTCCACGGCGCGGCGCGATCGGCAAATTCCTTGCGAATCTCATCGATCATCGCCGGCGTCACCCCCGTCTCGTCTTTGTTTCCAAAAGAATTGCGCACGTAATTGATCACGTCGGCAAGCTTGCCATCGTCGGTCAGCATCGGGAATTGCGTGGGCAGCGGCGGCATCGGCACCGCGTAAGTCATCTCCTTCACCTTGAGCGGCGGGTTCACCCCTTTGAGCGTCATCGCCACCATGCGCCGCGCGTCGCCCCCCGTGTATTCGGTGCCGCCGAGCGGAGGAAATGCTCCGGGAATTCCCATGCCCGTGGGTTGGTGGCAGGCGATGCACGTCTGCATGTACACCGCCTTGCCGCGCTCGATGGATGCCTTGAGATCGAAGGCTTCCGCGGCTCTGCCGAGCGGCGCGAGAAGAACGAGAGATGTGAGTGCGGCGAGGAGTTGTTTCTTGGTCATGTGGCGTTTTGGTGCGTGGGAAAATGGATCACTCCTTCCAAGCATCAAGCTCGGGTTGTGTCCACGGCGTCTTGCGCTCCGTGAATTTTTTGCGCGCCGCGGCGACTATCTCCGCCGCTACGGGCGGCGCGCTGTTGCCGAAGTTCGCGCGCACAAAAGTCATCGCCGCCGCGATCTTCTCGTCGCTCAACATCATTTCCTGTCCAGGCATCACGTTGTTGAATGGCTTCCCGTCCACGATGAAGGCGCCGATGTTTCCCTTCAAAATAATCGCCGCGAAACGCTCGGCGGAACCATTGGCGTACGGCGACTTGGTCAGCGGCGGGAAGACCATCGGCAACCCAGTGCCCGTCGGCTGATGACATGCGATGCAGATCATCATGTAAGCCGCCTTGCCGGCCGCGAGTTGATCCGTGCTCGCACCGCCGGGCGTGGCACTTGGAGCCGCAGGCGTCGCGGCCTTTGCTGCCGGTGCGGGCGCGGGCGCGGCGCTTGCGCC
>JBBRXP010000160.1:0-13988 GCA_038238555.1 Chthoniobacterales bacterium
CCCAACGCGCCCAACCTCTCCATCCCTTCCTCCATAACTATAACTGGCACCGCCCTCACCACTCCCTCAAACTCAAAGCTCCCATCTCCAGACTCCGCCTCGACATGAACAACCTGTTGAGCCTCCACACCTAGGCTGGGACGAACCCGTTCGCGCGTGAGCGCGAGGTTGTCCTTTATCAACGCCAGTTCCCCAAAGGTTGTCGGCAGGGCGCTAGCCCGGAACGTCCGACTTCGAGCATTTGGGTCAGGTCGTAGTGGCTAACGAAGACTGACCCGATAGCCGGATGGAAAATGCGCGAAGTCGGGCGTTGCCCGACAACCTTTGGGGAGCCCGTTACCGCGCCGTTGAGCCGCGAAATCGTCGCGCCCTCGTCGCGCGCCCCTACATACGATGTATGTAGCCCCGTTTGTAGGGGAGTGGGGGAGGCTGTTCTGGCGAAGGTCGGCCACATCCCTAGTCGCCAGCGGCTTTGGTCGCGCGATGAAGAAGCGTCGCAAGATTGACACTCAGCGCTTCGGCCATGCGAAGAAGCGTGTCGATCGTTGGGGTTCGCTCACATTGCTCAACACGCATCACCATGGTGCGATCAATTCCGGCGCGGGCGGCGACTTCGCTCATCGAAAGTCCTTGGCTTATCCGTTCCTTGCGAAGCAGACCGGCGAGATGTTTGACGATTGATTCGCGCTTGGGAGACATTGCGCGCAAGCGGGTAGCAGAAATACTGTTGACGGCCTACGTGACTATAGGCACGTTCTACACCATGAAAATCACTCGCCGCATCGGTCCTGACCCCCACGCCAACGGAGCACAGACCTCTTCGTGCCAAGGCTGCCCCGACATCCTCGAACTCGAAGACGGGGATTTCGCTATCATCGGAGTGGACATCACCGCACTCGCCGCCGAGAAACTCGCCTTCGGCGCGAGTTGTGGCCCGGACGAGCGCATCATCAAGATTCCGCGCAAGACGCTCGTCCTGGCGAAGACGGACATTCCAGAGAGCGTCTAGCTTCCTGGCAGTCCTCGCGGTATAATTCGGGGATGGAAATCCTCGGAAGAGTGACGGGGCATTGGTTCGACATTTTGCAGACGGGGAGCATCCTCGCCGGGTTCTTTACCGCCGCCTACACCATGCGGACGAATACGAGGGAAAGGAAAATCGGAAACCTGTTCGCGCTCACGACCGCACACCGGGAAATTTGGTCTCGGCTTTACGAGCAGAAAGAACTTTGTCGGCTTCTTCTGCCGTTAGTAAACCTCCGCAGTGAGCCAGTGACTTTGGAGGAGGAGCTATTCGTTCACACACTAATTCTGCATGTCCGCACGGCGTTCAAGGCGCGCGAGTATGGAATGCAGTTCGACGACGATGCGGTTGCTGCCGACATCGGGCAGATGTTCAACCGCCCAATTCCGCACACGGTTTGGGAACGATCAAAGGTCTTTCAAGATCACGATTTCGTGGAGTTCGTCGAACGGTGCATTGCGAAGGGCGAAAGCGTGAAGAGGGCAGCTTGAGGGCGTGTCGCACAATATCTGTTTTGCGACACGAGCGCGAAAAACGGCCTGGTTAAGCCATAAAATTGACGCCTCTTGCCGACTGGAAAAAGTATGGGCTGCTTCCTTCTCGGGAAAGCAGCCCATTTTTCAATACCCTTCCGGCAGTAGCACCGTCGTCACGGAGCGATCATGCTCGGTGATGATGTAGAACTTCACGCCAGCCTTCGTGCGAAACACGGAGAGCAGGCGAGAGCCGGCGTGCAAGCTGCGTTCGTTCTCTTGCTGGTCTTCTTCACAAACGTCGCCCCAGTCGCCGCTGTGATGGCGGAACTCGTGAAAGAGCGTGAGATGGAAATCCTCCGGTGTGTCGAAGCGCGCAAACGCCGGCATTTCTATGGTGTCCGTGCGAGGCCGGTAGGATGCCTGCGTGGTGCGGCCTTCCTGAATGATCGGTGACTGCGGCATCTGCGCGACGATTTGCTCGGCGCGCGCGACCCGCTGCGAGGCGTCGAGTTGCGGTCCGTGTTCCACGGAGGGAAACTCGATGCCGTCGATCTGCACGGCGTTGAAAACGCGGTAGCTCTTGAGGAAGAAGGTCGTCTTCTTTTCTTCGGTGCCGTCGCCGTTCTTCACGGCTCTCTGGTGACGGCCCCATTTCATGACGACCGCACCGCGTTCGCCTTTGCGGACGCTGCCTCCACGCTCCTGCGCCTGGCGGAAGGTCATCCACCAACGCGACGGGAGATGCAGCAGACCGAGCAGCAGGACATTGACGCCCTGATACTCGCGGCCGGTGTGGAAGTTCCGTGGTCTGCCGGTGGATCGGCTCCACGGGCAGCGCCACGGAACGACGCCGCGCTCCAAGTGGGCAAGGATGGTGTCGGTGACGAGTTGATAAGGATCGTTGCGAGCGGGTCTGTCGCTCATAGGTCGGTGCTCCTTTCTTTAGGTTTTGGGTTGCGAGGTGAAACCGACCTGCGACACCGCGAGAGCGCCTTGCGGCGGTCTCGTCGGGGCAGGCGGGCTTCATCCCGGCAACCGGGAGCACCGACACCGTTCATCCGACGCAGATTGTACCATGAGGAGTGCCGATCCTCCAAATCACTCGCGCACCCGTTCAGAACCGGATCACCGGCAGCGGTTCCTTTAACCACGTCTTAAGGAGCCACCGGACTTCTTCGTCGATCATCAGCGAGACCACGTGACGCAGTATCTCGTCCGGGTCCGGCTGAGTTATCCACAGTTTCTTTTTCAAAGTTTCCCCCATACTATTCTCTTTATTATTCACTGTATTATTATGTGGAAGTTTACTTCCGGGGTGGCCGGAAGTTTGTTTCCTACCTCCCCGGAACTTTTCTTCCTACCCCGTCGGCCCCCGGCATTCGTAGGTTGCGGATCAATTAGTGACGTGAGCGTCCTAACTCGGCCATTTCCTCTGCACTCGGTCGTCGCCACTTTCCCGCTGCGCGGATGACCCGCTCGTTCCTGTTCTGAACGGTGACGATGATGAATCCTTTGGACTTCAACGAGCCGATAATGTTGCGAATCTGCCGGTCACTAACCCCGAAGAACTCTGCGAAATAGCGGTTGGACGCAAAGCAGCCCCGCTCGTTGTCTAGGTAGTAGATTTCTACGAACAAGACCTTCTCGATCAGAGAAAGCTTTTCCGAGAGCCAAATCTCACTCGGTATCCAGACCCCTTTGAAATCGCGTTGCATCCGCTCCATCGGAAAATTCTACCACAACGCAATCAATTTCGGAAGACGCCTGCCTGTGGATAAGTAACGTTCCGCGTTATGCTACAATGGAAAGGCTTTCGAGCACGCGCAGCAATTAAATCGGTGCTGGCGCGGATTATCAGCTAATCAATACGGCGATGGATCATCCCCCTGCCGAAGACTTCGGAAGTGTTCCGCATCCTTCCGAAGCCTTCGGAACGGTTCCGCAATCTTCGGAACCTTTCCGCACCGTTCAGAAATCTTCCGAACGGACGGAGAATCATACGCTCACCGTGCGCGAAGTGGCGAGGCTCTTCGAGCACGCTGCCGTCCCGCGCACCGAGCGAAGTATTATCAACTGGTCTCGCCGGAATCGGCAGGGCGTCGCGCGTCTCGACGCATTCTTCGACGAAAACGAGGGCCGCTACTACATCACGCCGGAGAGTGTGAGCCGGGCAATCGAGGAAGAACGTGCCAAGCAACCCGCTGGCATCGGGGTTGCCGCAGCGGAAGCCAAGATTCCGAAGCGTTCGGAATCCGCTTCCCGAAGCGAGGTGGAGGACGGCACCCGCGCCAAGGAACTCGAACGCCAGAACCGCGATCTGGAAATCGCGACACGGGCGAAGGATTTCTACATCGAGCGGCTCGAAAAAGAGCGCGGGCAATACGTTCAGCAACTCGTTGGGATCAGCCGCTACGTCGGCGACCTCGAATCCCAAGTTCTCCAACTCGGCGGCGCGCCCCGTGGTGATCGGAGTCTTCCGCAGAATTCCGAAGGCTTCCGCATCGGTTCCGAATCCGAGAATGCAACACGAGAGTCAGGCGCCTATCCACAGGGAGGGGTTGCGCCATAACGCGCCGCGTTATACACTGAAGGGGTGATTCAAGACTTCCGCTGCAAAGAGACGGAGAAAATCTGGAAGGGCAAGAGCTCTCGCCGGCTGCGCTCGGGCATCCACCGGGTCGCCCTCCGGAAGCTCACGCAGCTCTCCGCAGCGGCAGGTCCTAGATGACCTGCGGGTGCCACCCTGGCAAATCGTCTCGAACCCCTGAGAGGGAATGGACGGGCCTGCACAGCATTCGTATCAATGACCAGTGGCGCATCTGCTTAAAGGACGGGCACGCGCGCGGAGTCGAAATCGTCGATTACCACTAAACCCAAGATTATCACAATGAATGCCAACCTCGAAAACCTGACACCGGGGGAAATCCTCCTCGAAGACTGCATGAAGCCGATGGGGCTCACGCAGAACGCGCTCGCCCGCAGTCTTGGAGTGCCGCCCCGCCGGGTGAATGAAATCATTCACGGCAAGCGGTCCATCACGCTGGACACGTCGTTCCGCCTCGGTCGTTTTTTCGGCCAGTCGCCGCGCTTCTGGCTGAACGTCCAGACCGAGTGCGACCTGCGGAACGCGAAACAACTTGTGGAGCGGGTCGCCCGCGAGGTCCGTCCGTTTGCGATGGTCGCGGCGTAGTCTCGACGGCCAAGTTCTTTCGGCCATGCGGGAACTCCTTTCGAGGAGTTCCCGCTTTCTTTTTGAGCTTCCGAGCCGCTTTCACCAGAAGCGAGAGGTCACAAATTCCCAGCATCAGCGTCGTCTGCTTGGCCCGGGTTCACAACATCGGGATCGTATCCGAGGAAGGCGACGATCCTCGGACGCATTCGCGGCGCGATAGGGCGACGATTGTGTTCCCATCGCTCGACGGTTTTGGTATGCTACGCCCAAGATTTGAGCCACTTGGACGTTTGTGAGCCCCATATCCACGCGCTTGCGCCGCAGGTGCTCGCCGAGCGTTTTTGGTAGTTCGGAAACGCCCCTCCACAGCCTTCGATAGACCGATGAATTCGGAATTCTCACCCGGATCACCCGATAACAAATTCCCAGCAGAGCGCACGGCACCTGCTTCCACCGCCGCCTTTCCACCCACCATGCAGGTGCCGCGCCGCACTCCGCTGTCGCTGAGCTTGGGGTCGTTAGGCGTTGCTACGCGCATCTCACCAACCAGACAAAACAACCAATAGCATCAATGAACACCCCTAATAAACAGCTCCGTTTTACGTCGCTCATCTTTACCTTCCTGCTCGCGTGTTCCGGTGGTTTCTCATTTGCCCAGACCGGTCACGAAAGCGGCCACGGGAATGGGCCAGTGGTCAAGGTGCTCTCGGCTGTGGACGCCACAGAGAAGTTGGAAGGTCAGGCCACTACAGCAACGACCTTCGAGGTCACTTTCGCACCTGGTGTCGGCGGCACTCCTCATCGCCACCCCGGACCAATTTTCGGCTACGTCGCGGAGGGTGAGTTTGAGTTCCAAGCCGGAGATGGACCAATTCAGCGCCTCAAGGCCGGCGATACCTTTTACGAGTCAACGATGGTCTTGCACGCCGTCTCTCGCAACCCGAGTGACAAGACTCAGACGCGGGTAATCGCGGTCTTGCTCCATCGGCGCGACGCGAAGCAACTCGTCATCCCAGAGCCGCCGAAGCAAGCGAAGTAGGCTATATCCAGTCTCGTCCATCCAACTTCCGAGGCTCTTTTCCACATCAGCCGCAACGCCTAACCATGCGCCGCAGCGAACTGCTCCGGGCGTCAGGGCTCCTGCTTCCGCCGCCGCCTTTCCACCCACCATGCAGGTGCCGCGCCGCACTCCGCTGTCGCTGAGCTTGGGGTCGTTAGGCGTTGCTCGCGTCTGGTGCAAATGAAAGCCAATTGAGTAACCATCAACTTCAAGACATGACCATCACAGCCTTCCGCCGCATTGCCCTGAGTTTGCCCGAAGCATCCGAAAGCGCACACATGGACCACCCTGATTTCCGGGTGCGCGGGAAGATTTTTGCTACGCTCGGCTGGCCCGATGAGCATTGGGGAGTCGTCAAGCTCTTGCCGGAACAGCAGGAGGCATTCGTTCGAGAGCATCCCGTGGCGTTCAAGCCCGTGAAGGGCACTTGGGGACGGCGCGGCGCCACGCAGGTTCGTCTGGAGAATATCGACGCACCAACGCTTCGCCGCGCCATCATCACAGCATGGCGCAAGACTGCCCCAAAACGCCTCGTCCCTAACTCAGATGCGACCTGAAACGCCTAATCATTCGCTGCAGCGAACAGCTCCGTGCGTCACGGCACCTGCTTCCGCCGCCGCCTTTCCGCCCACCATGCAGGTGCCGCGCCGCACTCCGCCGTCGCTGAGCTTGAGGTCGTTAGGGGACTCGCCGAACTGGAGGAGCAGGCCAAGCGCAAACACAAAGGGCGCGTGGAGGTTCACCCAATGAAACGCACGGTAGCGACGTCATTTGTCAGCGGGTGGACCGCGGGCTGGCGATCATCGAACTGCTAGCAAATCCGCGGACGATGATGCCTTTTCTCGTGCCCCCATTGCAGCAAGTCCTCGTGAATGGGACATCGAGCAGGTCTTAGGAACTCGCACTACCGTGAATGCTGTGATCCTCGACTCACAGACCCTATTGTTACACTTCCGATACACGCCGCAGCTGCTCCTGCATAGCCCGTTAAGTCGTGATGAAATGCGGATGGAACTTGGCGAACGGTTGCGATCCATTTCACAACAACTCGAGCGACCGCCAGCGTCGGTTTCGGAAATAACGTTCGGCGCAATGTGGACTTTCAGAGCAATAGAGGACGCTTTAAATTACTTCGTGACAGAGGGTAAAGCTCGCGGGGCGAACTTGGTAACTCTCACCTACTGGCTTCCGCGACTTCGAGACCAGGTTAATTCAGCGCTTCGCGAGATCGCGAGCGACTCTAAGGTAGATCAGGTGCTCCAATCAATCAGCACAATTCACAGTAAGCGGGCGGCGCGTTGGAAGGGAAAAGGAGCACGCGGTCTGACGCTAGGCGCTCCGCGCACCCAGCTTGTGCTTCGCTTGTTTGATTACATGGAATCCATCCAAGACAACTGGTATCATCTGATCGTCTCGGATAGCTCTATTTCCGAAGCCAGACGCGACGAATTGAAGGCCAACCTTCACGAGCGGGTCCGCCAGGTTATCGACCCTCCCGCCAGCGCTGGCGGGATGCCCATAGTGGCAACTGTAATACAAGACCGGGAAGCCATTGCAAATAGAGGATGGCGGCTCTTACGGTAAGAGTGGGAGAGCATTACGTAATGCTCACAGTCTTACGTAAGAACTGCAATTAACGCTTGACTCACCGGCTGAATGGGTCGCAATGGCGGGATGAAATTCTTCTTTGGAACAACGCTGCTCGCAGTGGGAATGCTTGTGGTTGCGGGCGGCGGATGAACCGCTCACGCCCGCGTCGGTAACGCCGACGGTGCCGGCGGAAGGCGCCAAGGCCGAGGCGTTGCAACGCTATCCGGCGTTGGGAGTAGCAAACTCGCCGTTCAATCAGGAATTTCTCCGGCTTTACCAGGATGCCAATGCGCGGGGCGACACTTTATTGCAACAGCCGAATTGGCCGATGGCGCTCGCCGCCCAAGCGGCGAAAACTGTGCCTCAACCAATGCCTCAACCAACTCCATTTCCAGGCTCGGTTTCGTTACTGGCAATCACCACGGACATCCAAAAATACGCGGGGAAGCCCGTGCTGGTGACAGCATGGATCGAGCTGAGCACATCGTTTGTCGATGTGTTTGAGGATCAATCCGGGGTCTTTTTTGCCTTTAGCACGCGCGGCGATGGTGGGTATATCCATATCTATGGTAGCAAATGCGCGCCGTCAGTGGAAAAACTCCGGTCGCAACTCCTTGAAAAGCGAGGGAAGCCGCTATTCGCAGCGCTCAAAATTGTGCCGCTGGAACCAATGACCCCGATTATTTATGCAGCCCATCTGCTGGAAGTGTATCCACCAAGACAGAGGGTAAACTCTTCGCTTTCAGATAATCCTAATGGGACGCGGCCCATACCCCTCCGCAGCCGGAGCGTCAGCCTCCAGCGGCGACTAGGATCGGGCGGCTTGGGGGTGGCTAACATGGTTGCTGGCTCTTGGTACTCCCGACAGGTCTGCGATCCGTAACTTAGAAAAAATGCGCTCCCTTTCCACCCTTTATTTTACAAAAGCCCCACTTTTCCGAAAACAGACACAACAGCAAACTACATCCGGGAGAGGGCCCTGATCACGACACCGGCCCCTCGGCGCTTCACGCCGCGAAAAGATCGCCCTGCCCGCTGCTGCGCGGGCTGTTTTCGTCGAAGAGGGGGACGAGGCCGAGGAGGACGGCCTGGGTGAGGACCATGCACTCGCAATCGAGTAGATGATCGTCGTTGTGGAGCTCGCGCCAGGAGGCGGTTCGGCTTTACCCAGAACTGGGCGTTCCAGGTTCACAGGTCAATCGGGCGTTCCTAGCTCGGCACAAACGTTACGAGCGGAAACACCCTGAGTTCTTTCGAGACATCTCGTGGCCCGTTCGGCTAGCTGAAGAGATTGCTCACTCATCTGAAAAAGATTCCGAACCGCCTCCTCCACCAGCGAAGGCTGGTGATTGGAAGTGAACGCGGCGGACACCCGCTCGACGCCACGCCGAAACATTGAGAATTCGTCGAGGCGAATGAAGAGCAAGAAACCCCAGACCAAAACAAAAGCTGGGCTTCCTTTCGACGAAGCTATCGCGAAAGTCATGCTCGAATACCACCCGCAGGCTCTCTTGCCGCTTCCAATGACAATCGCGGAACTGGAACGTGACGCGCGCGAATGGCTGATTGAAGCGGCGGGACGCCGGCCTTTCAACATTTGGGCGGTCGTGACTGCGACGGATCGCGCTCTTCGGTTTTTTATGGCCGCACAACGGCTTGACTTGCCCGGTTGTTCGGAACTTATTGTGTATAGCCTCTGGTTGAAGGAGCGGATTGACGAAGAACTCGCGAAACTTAAGAAGGAAGAGGACAGGGGAATTGCGAACGCAATAGCTCGGATCGAGAGAGCAAAGAAGAGGCAGGCCAAACGCTTTCAGGGCATCGGCACGCGAGGTTTGAAAGTGAGTGCTCCCCCGAAATCGACTCGTGATCCGACTCTTCGATTTCATCGAAGAGCTTCGGGATCGTTGGGCGAATTTTGTCCCGGAGAAGGAGCGGGCGAGATTCAAGGCAACAATCCCTCCTACAATGCAGATGATCGTGGACCTTCGTCCGCTCTGTCCAAAAACCGCACTCCAGTATCACCGCGTTGGTGGTGCAATCCTTCAGGATGCTGCGGGAAAGAAGCACTACACTTTTCATCCTGCGTTCGCGGAAGACGGAGAGTTCCAAGCTTTAGCCAAACAGGGAAAGACGCTCGATAGCTCGCTGAATGAGGCTTGGCGCGAGCTTGCCAAGTTCCGCGCCCGAGACGGGAAGCAGCACGAGCAGCGGTAAAATCCCGTAAAGTCCCGTGGAGGTGGAATACGGTATTCCTGCGGGGGTGGCAGGGGCGTGCAGTTGACAGCATCAACTTGTGCATGCCCGAAATTCAAAAGCACCCCGATGTAGTCACGTCCGCTGCCTTTGGCCGCGCGGAAACTTGTTTGACCTTCGACCAGCGCGCCGGCCTTGTCGGCGCGGAAACCTGTCTGCGTCTCGTCTTTCCTGACGAAGCGACGCGGCCCTGCCTGCGGTACTTCCGCGAGTTACAACGCAAGCGGCTAATCCCATTCGTGAAGTGTGGGCGTCGAACATTTTTCGACGCGGCACGAGTGAGGGCTGCGCTCGATAGGCAATTCACCGTTCACGCCCGATAGACGATGAGCGCCGAGCAACTCCCTCCCGGCTGGAGACGCGAGCCTGTGGAAGCAGGCGGAACGAGTCCGCACTTTGCAAAAGAATTCGATGAGATGGGACGCGGTGGAATGTGGACGCCGACACCGTCATTGCTTCGCGACCTTAACGGCGGCCTGCGCCGACTCGTGCGACCTGCGCACGTCTAGGCTGGCTCTCTGCTGTCGAGGCTACCCCCGGACGAAAAGCGACCAAGATGAACCGCGCCTTGCGGCTTCAACTTGTCGCTTTGATCGCCGCTGGCCTAAGCCGTTCTGCTGCCGAGGACGAACTTCAGTGATCGACCTCAACCTGCGCCGTCGCATCGCAGAAGAACTGCTGCACTGCGCCCTCGACAGCGACGGTTTTTGCATGTGCCCCGGTCGTGAACGCCATACCTCCCGCGATGGCCGTCGCGACTTCGTGGTGAAGCTCGACGGCGCGCCGACCGCGCACTGCCTGCACGCAAGTTGTGCCGACATTGTGGACGCATTCAACGCCGACCTGCGCCGCCGCATCGCGCACGCCGAAGCCGGGCCCGCGCCCGCCTTCACTCCGCTCGGCGACGCCGTGGCCCCGATGCCTGCGCAGCCGCGCGCGCCGAAGCGCCCGCCTTACAATCCGCACAAGCTCGCCGACTTCGCGGCCCGGTGTCCGGTTGCGGTGACGCTGGAATGGCTCGCCGCGCATTCGCCCGTGCCGTTGCATACGGAGCGCGAGCAAGGCGTCGCGACGGCTGCCGCATTTCTCTCGGCGCTCTATGCGGGGGACGACCGCGTGCTTGTCTTCACCCGGCAATACTCGCAAGGCGATTTCCTTTTCGAGCCGGCTCGCGGTGCCTTCCGTCTCGCTGCTGTGCCTGCCGTGCGCGCGGTGCCGTCGCCGCTCCCGGCGGGTGCGCCGGAAGGTGTGTGGTGGCTCGTGCAGCCGGTGCGCGGCGATTGGATGCCAAACGCGAACAATCGCGACCGCGCCGGCAACGTGCGGCTTGGCCGGCGACACGCCGCGTGCGTGACCCGCTGGCCTTTCCTCGTGCTCGAAAGCGACGAAGCTCCCGCCGACCTGTGGCTGCGCGCCCTGGTGCAACTGCCGGTGCCCATCGTGGCGGCCTACACCAGCGGCGGGCGCAGCCTTCACGCGCTCGTGCGTGTGGACGCCGAGAGCAAAGCGGCATGGGATAACCTGCGCGACGACCTGCTGCCGGTCCTGTGCCCGCTCGGCGCGGATGCCGGCGCACTCTCCGCCGTGCGCCTCTCACGCCTCCCCGGCTGCCTGCGCCACGGCAAACGCGACCGCGCCGGCACCCTGCAACGCTACGACGCGCCCCGCCTGCAACGGCTCGTGTGGCTCGACCCCGCCGCACCCTGCGCGCCCATCCTCGACCGCGTGCCGCGATGAAAAAGAACAGCGGCCCGAAAACCAACGGTGCGGAGGAAATCCGCGCGCAGCTTCCCCGACTCGCCGCCGCGACGGGCGCGCCGCCACCCGGCGAAGGGCGCAGCCTGCCATCCATCGCGATCAATCAAACCATCGGCCCGCTTGCGCGCGAAGTGGCGCAATGTCTGCGCAGCGCGCCGCTCTTTCGTCGTAGAGAAGAACTCGTGACTGTGGACGAAGCAACCGGCGAAGTATTACCAATGACCGCCGACCGCTGGGCAGGCTGGCACCCGCAGTTCTTCGCATTCCACGTTGGCGACGGCGAGAAACGGCGCACGGCGGATTTGTCCCCGGTGCAAGTGCGCCGCCTACTCGCGAGCGATATCCTCCGCGCCCATGTGCGCGAGCTGAGCGCCGTGAATCTGCTACGGCTACCGGTCTGGCGTGGCGAAGGTTCCGCCCGCCCTATCGACCTTCTGCCGGAAGGCTACGACGACGCGACGAAAACTTTCACCGTGCCGTTGATCGACTACGCGCTCGACTGGATGTTGGAAGACGCGCACGCGTGGCTCGACGCGACGTTTGGCATATTCCCATTTTACGAGAGCGGCGAGCTTTTCGAGCGGCGCAGCTTCGCTGCCCACGTCTGCGCAATGCTTGGCGTTTTTACCGGGAATCTCCTGCCGCGTGGTGCGACGCGCCCGATGATCGTCGTGAACGGCAATCAGTCCGGTGTCGGCAAGTCCTTGCTTGTTCGTTCGCAACTCGCTCCGGTGCATGAGCAGATTGAGGAAGACTCCAAGGCGAAAGACGAAGGCGTGCTTCGCAACACTCTCGAATCAGCCACGCTCGCGGGTGCGCCCTACCTTTTTCTCGACGACTCCGCCAACCTTCATTCGCACGACCTCAACAAGTTTGTCACTTCGCCTGTTCACGTGCCGCGACGCGTGCGCAGACCAAACGTGACCCAAGTTTTTGCGACAGGAAACTATTTGATCGTGACCCCCGACCTCGAGCGGCGAAGCCTGATCGTGGATTTGTTCTACTCCGGCAACGCTGCCGATCGGGAAATGGAAGAACCTCTTACCAATAGCGACGTGTATTCCGACGCCCACCGATCGAAAGCCTGCGCCGCCCTGTGGGCAATTCTGCGCCACTGGCGCGATGAGGGGATGCCGATTTGTGCCGAGGCTCGGAAACAGTCCTTTGAAGAGTATGCCAAGATCAATGGCAGCGCGCTCGTGGCTGCCGGCTTCGTCAATCCCTTCGCCCGCCGGGAATGCAAAATGGGCGGAGACGAAGCCGGGTGCGCCCTCGAAGCCGCTGTCTGCCGGTTGGCCGCAGACCTGAACCTCACCGGCGGACTCACCACCGACGACTTCCTCACGAACCTCCGCGAATGGAATACGCTTGATGTGGTGCTGCCTTTCGATTGCAAAGACGAACGCAAAGCCTTGGGACACAAACTCCGCAAACTTCGCGGGCGTGTCTTCACCGACACGAAGGGGAGACGCTTTGAATTTGGCAAGCGCGATGGTTCTGCCGGTGCTTTCTACGTCATCCATTTCCTCGACGCCACCAGAGCCTAATTACGTGCCGCCCCGCGCTAGTGGTTGCGTGATTGGCTTCGACAACGGTCTGTTCCGCGCCTCATGCGCCTCCCCGCGCCCCTCTCTGGCATTCGTGGGACGAACGCCACGAAGACACGTAAATGCACGCCACCGATGGTCGAAGGAATCTCTTTGTTCCGTTCCCGAGTGGTGGCAGGCATTGCCCTAGTTCGAGCATTCATGCGCCGCACATTTGCAACTTAGTTGCCGTTACTTGCCGCGGCGGATGTTTAGTTGTGAATATCTATCCATCCCTCGACGCCCCATGTGGACGGCGGGAGTGTCGCGCGGGCGGATGGCCCACGCGGCAAGTCCAAGAACGCCACAACGCCACCCACAAGACCCGCCCCGCAACCCGCATGGATGCTTGATTCATGGCATTGTGGTGTTCTTTTTCAGAATCAAAGAAAGAAAGAAAAGGGGCGTGCAGCAAGGATCACGGGCGGAGGCGGGGATGGCAAAGGAACAAGGCAAGAACACCACAATGCCATGAATCGAGCACTGGTGCGGCCTGCTGGCCCGGTGAGAACTCCAGAAAAAGCCCAGCCAAAGCCACCGCGCCCGTGCCGCTTTTGCCCCGTTCGAATTGACCGCGCCCACAAAGGCGAAGGCTGAGCAACTCGCTACCCGTGTAAATGCGAGTAGCACGGGTTCGCCCGATTGGCTGCCTCGCGTGTTCGTGACGTGGAAGAACACGCCCTTTTTACCCGTGCAACTACCCGTGCAAATTTCGGTGCATTTCTCTGCATAAACGGCCATTTGAGAGGCTTTTTGAGCATGTCACGCTAGAAAAGGAAACGGCTCGCAAACTGTTGTTTTCGAGCCGCTTAAAGTGGTTGCGGGGGCAGGATTTGAACCTGCGACCTTCAGGTTATGAGCCTGACGTAATACTCTGTTGTTGAATCTGGCGGACAAAACGCGGACACTTCGCCGCATGATCGCCGTTGAAGCCCCAGCCAAGCAGGAGAAAAAGTCCAGATCACCTATCGCCAAACTACCCCGGGGCGTGGCCGTATTCCAGACGGTCAACGGTAACGGGCGGGAATATTGGCGGGTTCGTCTCAACAAGAAGTTCACGGGTGGC